>JBFMBB010000001.1:0-89497 GCA_040755435.1 Pseudomonadota bacterium
GACAGTCACGGCGTACTGGATGCACTTCGCCGCCAACTGGATGAGAAGCGCATAACTATTCGTTTTGGCCAACACGTGACAGCTGTTGATGCAAAGGCGCAGGCGGTCTTCTGTAATACAGATCGGCATCGGTTTGGCTTTCTTTTCAACTGTGCAGGCGCGCATGCCGATCGTCTGGCCAGGATGATGGGTATGGCGAAGGACTATGTGCTGGTACCCTTCAAGGGTATCTATTACAAATTGCGCCCGGAACGAGACAACCTTGTTCGTGCAAGCATTTACCCGGCACCGGACCTTAATGTGCCGTTCCTTGGTGTGCACTTCACGCGTGTTGCAAGCGGCGATGTCTATGTGGGTCCGACCGCAATTCCCGCCTTGGGCCGTGAAAATTATGGAATCCTCAGTGGCCTGCATTTCCCGGAGGCGGGAAGAATAATGTGGGAGTTGGGCAAGCTTTATTTGCGCAATGGCCCGGCATTCCGTCACATGGTGCACGCGGAGTTGGGCAAGTACGGGAAAAACAGATTCCTGAAGGCGGCGCGGCGGCTGATCCCGGAGGTGGAGGAAAAGGATTTGTTGTCCACCAGCAAAGTCGGCATCCGCCCGCAGCTTGTCAATTCACGGCAGGGCAGACTGGAGATGGATTTCGTTGTCGAGAAAAATCCTGTCTCCGTCCATGTATTAAATGCGATCTCGCCGGCGTTCACCAGCGCGTTCGCATTTTCTGAATATGTCGTTGGGCAGGCGGGTTTGTAGCATCCCGGCCTATAAAATCATCCCTCTTTACAGATAAGCAGGTCTCGGAGAAATAGTAAATGCATGTATTGGTGACAGGTGGCTGTGGTTATAAGGGCACTGTGCTTATCCCCAAGCTGTTGGCGCGTGGTTATCGTGTTACAGCAATCGACACAATGTGGTTCGGTGATTTTTTGAAGCCGCATCAGAACTTGAAGGTGATCAAGGGAGATGTAAGGAACACGGACGAAATACCGCTTGACGACGTGGACGTGGTGATTCACCTGGCTTCGGTAGCGAATGATCCCTGCGGCGACCTCAACCCGAAGCTGACATGGGAGATAAGCGCGTTGGCTACCATGCAACTCGCGGACGTCGCGGTACGGAAAGGCGTCAAACAGTTCATCTATGCCTCATCAGGAAGCGTCTACGGCATCAAGGAAGAGGAAAAAGTTACCGAGGATCTGACGCTGAAGCCGATCTCCGAATATAACAAGACCAAAATGGTCGCTGAGCGCGTGCTTCTCAGCTATAGCGACAAAATGCTGGTACAGATCATCCGACCGGCAACCGTATGCGGTTATTCTCCCCGGATGAGGCTTGATGTGTCCGTTAACATGCTGACGATGCAGGCCCTGACCAAGGGTGTGATAACGGTCTTTGGCGGAAAGCAGATCAGGCCCAATATTCACATCCAGGACGTCACGGATCTTTATCTGTACTTCATTGACCAGGGAAAGAGAGTTCAAGGCATATTTAATGCTGGTTTTGAGAACCTTTCAATATTGGACATTGCGCAGAAGATCAGTTCGCGCATCCCAACCGAGATTCGTGTAACCGAATCGAATGATCCGCGCTCGTACCGCGTCAATTCCGACAGGCTTCTGTCTACCGGCTTTAAACCGAAGAAAACGGTTGATAACGCTATCGATGAAATCATCACTGAATTCAGGCAGGGCACCCTGAAAGACGAGCCGCATTTCTATAACCTGCGCTGGATGAGGGAAACCGTAGTTTAGGGCATTGCCATGACACATAAGTTTTTCACGGATTATGCACAACGGTTACAGGCGGTCATCAGCCAATACGACTGGAGCGCCGTAGAGGTGCTGGCGGCAGCAATGCGTGAGGCCTGGACAGAAGGCCGACAGGTTTTTCTGTGCGGAAATGGCGGCAGTGCGGCCAATGCCATGCACATTGCCAACGATCTGCTGTACGGTATCGACATGAAAGGCGCCGGAATCCGCGTGACGGCGCTGCCCTCAAACAGCTCTGTGGTAACTTGCCTGGCTAACGATCTTGGATATGACGAAATATTTTCTCGTCAGCTGAAGGTCCACGGTTCGAAAGGCGATCTGCTGGTAGTTCTTTCAGGCAGCGGCAATTCGCCAAATGTGGTTAAGGCGCTCGAGCAGGCACACCAATTGGGCATGAAATCCTTTGCCGTGCTTGGCTATGCGGGCGGTAAATGCCTGAGGATCGCACAAGTGCCCATCCATTTCCCGGTGGACGATATGCAAATATGCGAGGATCTGCAGTTGATCGTCGGGCACATGTTGATGCAGTGGTTGTGCGCAAATCCAGCAAACAACGGGGCCGATGGCAATGACTGACAGGGTGGTCGTCATTGGCAGTAATTCGTTCTCAGGGGCCAGTTTTGTCCGATACCTGCTCGATTCCGGACATGAGGTCGTGGGGATGAGCCGGTCACCGGAACCGACACAGGCCATGCGCCCTTATGCGTGGAGAAACACCTCTGGTTTCAGGTTCATGCAGTTGGATCTCAATAAGGATCTGGACCGCATGATGGATGCGATTAGGATCTTTCAACCTGAGTATGTCGTGAATTTTGCCGCTCAAAGCATGGTGGCGGAGAGTTGGCAGCATCCGGAAGACTGGTTTCAGACCAATGTCGTGGCGAACGTAAAATTACACGATCAGCTAAGACGCTGCGAATTTCTCAAAAAGTACGTGCACGTCTCGACACCGGAGGTATATGGCAACTGCCAGGGTAACGTGCGCGAGGATGCACCATTTAATCCAAGTACGCCCTATGCTGTCTCGCGCGCGGCATGCGATATGAGCCTTGCAAGCTTCGTCAAGGCGTATAATTTCCCGGCTGTGTTCACCAGGGCCGCGAATGTCTATGGACCGGGTCAGCAGCTCTACCGGATCATTCCGCGCACGATCCTGTACATCCTCTTGGGACGCAAGCTGCAACTCCACGGTGGCGGTACTTCAGTGCGATCATTTATCCATATCCAGGATGTATCGGATGGTACCTGGCGTGTCGCGAAAGAGGCAAAGCCCGGTGAGGTGTTTCATCTGTCCACCCCGCAACTGATATCAATCCGCGAACTCGTCGTGACGATTTGCAAGCGGATGGGGGTAAAGTTCTCAGACCATGTGGAAGTTGTGGGTGAGCGTCTGGGTAAGGACGCTGCCTACAGCCTGGATAGTACGAAGGCCAGGGAAACATTGGGATGGCGAGACAAGATCGATTTGCCCAGCGGGATCGAAGAAACCATTTTGTGGGTAGAGCGAAACCTGGATGAGCTGAAGAGCCAACCGTTTGATTACATACACAAGCAGTAGGATGCATTTGCTATCTGACGAGATTTTGGACTAAATGACTAAATCCCATCCTCAACAATACGGCACAGAAAAGCCATGGAAATAGACCTGCTGGTAAATTACCCGCGAACGAAACGGAATGTCGATGAACGTGGAACGACAAAAACCGAGGAAGACCGCGCCATCGCGCGCAAATTCGGCAAGGAGTTTTTTGATGGCGACCGCAAGCACGGATACGGGGGATTTTCCTATAATCCGCGTTTCTGGCAACCGGTCATTCCCACCTTTCAGCAGCATTGGAAGCTGGCGGCGGGCAGTTCAGTGCTCGATGTGGGCTGCGCCAAGGGTTTCATGCTGCATGATATGGCACAGTTGATCCCGGGTATCACCGTCAAGGGAATTGACGTATCCGATTACGCCATTGCCAATGCAGTCGAGAGCGTGAAGCCCCATGTTCAGGTGGCGAATGCGCGCGAGTTGCCATTTCCCGATAAGAGCTTCGACATAGTGATCTCAATCAATACGATTCATAATCTTGAACTGGACGACTGTGCGCAGGCGCTACGCGAAATCGAGCGCGTTCGGCGCAAGGGCGCATTCGTGACGGTTGATGCCTACCGTACCGATGATGAGAAGCGCCGCATGTATGCCTGGAATCTAACTGCCAAAACTATCATGAGCGTCGATGAATGGGTCGCGTTCTTCAGGAAGGTCGGTTATACCGGCGACTATTACTGGTTCATTCCGTGACAGCGACCATCCCGGTCCCAGGCAACGCCGAGGGTTCGGCCCGACAACTGGCTTACCGCCTGGTTTTCCAAACCAAGCGCATTCGCATGGTGGAAGAAGCGATCGCCGACCGTTATACAGAGTGGAAGATGCGCTGCCCAACCCATCTGTCGATAGGACAGGAAGCCGTGTCCGCGGCCGTGGGTGAGGCTCTGCGTCGCAACGACTTGGCGGTCAGCGGACATCGTGCCCACGGCCACTATCTCGGCAAGGGCGGCGATCTCAAACGGATGATCGCAGAGATTTACGGCAAGGCAACGGGCTGCTGTGCCGGGAAGGGTGGTTCGATGCACCTGGTGGATCTGGATGCCGGTTTTGTCGGAAGCACGGCCATCGTTAGCGGAACGATTCCTGTCGGTGTGGGGCTTGGTCTTTCCATTCAGCTAAAGCGCACGGACCAGGTCAGCGTCGTGTTCTTCGGCGATGGCGCCATTGAAGAGGGGGTATTTTACGAATCAGTAAACTTTGCTGCCCTGAAACGCCTACCGGTCCTGTTTGTATGCGAGAACAACATGTATTCCGTGTATTCACCTCTGCACGTACGTCAGCCTGTGGGCCGGAGAATTCATGACATGGTCAGCGCCATGGGTGTGCCTTCGCGCCACGGGAATGGAAATGATGTGAGACAGGTGTATGACATGACTCGCGAAGCGGTCGAAAAGATTCGCCAGGGGGGAGGCCCCCATTTCCTGGAATTCGAGACCTACCGTTGGCGTGAGCATTGTGGCCCAAACTATGATAATGATATCGGCTACCGTAGCCCCGAGGAGTTCGAATCCTGGAAGTATCACGACCCCGTGATAACGGCCGAGAGGTGGTATGTAGAGCAACAGGGTGGCACCCCTGAACAGCTCCGCACCATGGAGTCCTTGATTTGCCAGGAAATCGATGATGCGTTCCAGTTTGCAGAGCAGTCTCCTTTCCCGGAGCAGGACGAGGCATTCACGCGCCTGTTTAAACCCTGATTCAGTGGAAAAGACCTGAGCGTCATGACACAGATGAATTATGCAACCGCCATCAACGATGCGCTTTCTGTCGCGCTGGACCGGGATGACGAGGTAATTTGTTATGGTCTGGGCGTGGACGATCCCAAGGGGGTGTTCGGCACGACACTGGGCCTGAAGGAGAAATACGGCGGCGAGCGCGTATTCGACATGCCCACGTCGGAAAATGCCATGACCGGCGTTGCAATCGGTGCTGCGCTGAACGGTATCCGCCCGGTCATGACCCATCAGCGCCTCGATTTCTTTTTGCTGGCGATGGATCAGCTGGTGAACAACGCGGCCAAATGGCATTACATGTTCGGCGGTCAGCGCGGAGTGCCGATCACTATTCGCCTGATCATCGGCAGGGGATGGGGCCAGGGGCCGACACACTCACAGAGCCTTCAGTCCTGGTTCGCCCATGTCCCGGGGCTGAAAGTCGTCATGCCCACTATGCCCGACGATGCCAAGGGACTGCTGTTGTCGAGCATCTTCGACGATAACCCGGTTATATTCCTGGAGCACCGATGGTTGCACAGTGTGCAGGGCGAGGTGCCCGGCGGTGATGTAAGGGTGCCGATCGGCAAGGCCAGGTTGCTGGCCGAAGGCGATGATCTGACGATCGTCTCGATGTCGTACATGACTATCGAGGCGTTGCATGCGCTGGAGCATATGAAGTCACGCGATGTCTCATGCGACCTTATCGATCTCCGATCCATCCAGCCGATTGATTGGGAAACGATCTTCACCTCTGTGCGTCGAACTCGACGTCTTCTGGTTCTCGACACCGCTTCGGCAATGTGTTCCGTGGCCAGTGAGATTGTCGCGCGCGTAACAATGGAGCTGTTCGATCAGCTCAAGCAGGCGCCGGTAAGGATGGCCATGCCTGATTTTCCATCCCCGACGAGCCCTGCTTTGAGCGAAGGGTACTATCGGCGTGCGGAAGATATCGTTGCGGCGGTTGGAACGATGCTTGGGAAGGATATGGCCCCTGACCTGATCGCCAAGACGCGCAAGGCGCCCCATGACGTGCCCGGCGATTGGTTCAAGGGGCCGTTCTAGACCACCGCACGTGCACGGCAAACACGTCATGATTGCCGGTGTCGCCAGTGGTATTGGCGAGGGACTTGCCGCCCTGTATTTGAGAGACGGTGCATCCGTCACTGGCACATATCGCAGTTCGATCGACAAAGCTCGAATCGCGCCCGCAATCACGAGTTACTGTGTCGATATTACCCGGCCACAGGATATTTCCACGATAGTCGCTGAGCTCCGAACTCATGGATACCGATGGGACGTCTTGATCAGCAGTATAGGCACGCTCACGCCCATTGGTGGATTCTTGAACACTGATTTCGGCGAGTGGAAACGGTCTTTCGAGACCAACTACTTCGGACAACTGGACCTGGTGCACAGTCTGCGTCCGTTGAGTCGCGCGAACGCCACGGTGGTATTGTTCACCGGCGGTGCGCCTGGCGGCGTCTTGCCGAGTTTCTCGGCATACAGTGTCGCCAAGATCGCATTGACAAAAATGGTCGAATATCTGGATGCCGAAGATCCAGACGTCAAATACCTCATCGTCGGCCCTGGATGGGTGAACACGAAGATTCACGCACAAACCTTAGAGGCTGGTGAGGCCGCCGGAGGAAATTTGCATCGCACCCGTGATTTTCTCACCGCGGGAAAACCTGGTACACCGATGGAAGACATATATGGCTGCATCAATTGGTTAGTGGAACAGCCCAAGCAGGTGGTCGGCGGAAGAAATTTTTCCGTTGTATGGGATGCCTGGGGAACAAGACCACAAAGCGACACGTTATTACGGCGACTTGCTGATAATCCAGCTTTATTCAAGCTGCGGCGGTACGAGTAGACGAACAGTTGAGGAACATTTCTATATGGCAAAAATATTTCCATGAAATCCGACCCAAGCATTATGGGCAATCTTTTTGCGTCACTGCCGTCTGTCTCATCGCAGCACGCGCGCACTACTGCTCTATACGCATTGTTGAAGACGGTGGCTCGAAATGAAATCGAAAGTCAGTTTGCCGATACTGATGGCAAAGCGAAAGCATTTGGTCCTTTCGGTGAGATCGTGTTCCCGTATTTCAAAATGGGTGCGATCGATTCGCTCGACCTGTTCGGTCTTGATGAGTTGATCATCTTCAGTTATTACTGGGCCAACCGTGCCCACTATCGACGGGTGGCTGATATCGGTGCAAACATCGGTCTGCATTCTCTTGCTCTGAGCCGTTGTGGATTCGAAGTGAAGGCATACGAGCCTGACCCGAAGCATTTCGGCCTGCTCAAGAACAACCTGACACGGAATGCTGCCGACCGGGTTCAGCCCATTATGGCGGCGGTATCAAAGACTGCAGGTGTCATGGAGTTCGTGCGCGTATTGGGAAACACGACTGGCAGTCATCTGGTCGGATCAAAGCCAAACCCCTACGGCGAGCTCGAGAAGTTCCCGGTGCAGGTGGATGCCATCGGTCCGATACTAGAATGGGCGGACCTGGTCAAGATCGATGCTGAAGGCCATGAGAAGGAAATACTGCTGGCGACGGATATCCAGCATTGGCGAAAATGCGACGCGATGGTCGAGGTAGGAAGCGAGGAAAACGCCAAGGCGATCTTCGATCACTTCATGTCCATCGGTGTCAACGCTTTCGCGCAGAAACTCGGTTGGCGTGTGGTGGCTCGGCCCGAAGACATGCCGACCAGTTATCGTGACGGATCGCTGTTCGTCAGCCGTAAGCCTGTGATGCAGTGGACACAGGAAACGGCATGAAATTATCCGATTACGTTGCGGATTTTATCGCTCACCAGGGCGTGCGCCATGTGTTTGCGATTTCGGGCGGCGCCTCGTTGCATTTGATCCATTCGATCGCGAACCATCCGCACATCGATTATGTCTGTCCGCTGCATGAACAGGCCGGCGCGATGGCAGCCGATGCCTATTCCCGTATCACACGTAATCTCGGTGTTGCGATTGGCACCAGTGGGCCGGGCGGCACCAACATGGTTACCGGCATCTGTGGTGCCTACTATGATTCAGTACCGGTTCTTTATATAACCGGTCAGGTCGCAACGTTCCGATTCAAGGGCGAAACAGGCGTACGGCAGTATGGGTTCCAGGAAACGGATATCGTTTCCGTGTGTCGGCCGATCACGAAGTATGCGGTTACCGTCATCAACCCAAAAAGTATCAGATACGAACTGGAAAAGGCCTGCCATATAGCGAAGACAGGCAGACCGGGTCCCGTGCTCGTCGATATTCCGGATAACCTACAACGCGAACAGATAGACCCCGCCACACTCGAAGGTTATGTGCCTGAAGTTCAACCGCCAAACGACCTCTCGGAAACTGTTCGCCGGTTGGCGCCCGCGCTTTACCATGCAAAACGGCCGATCTTGATTCTCGGCTGGGGCGTACGGCTTGCGGGCGCGGATATCGAGACTCTCAAGCTGGTCGATACATTGGGTATTCCAGTCGTGCCGACGTGGGGCATGGCCGATTTCCTTCCTGCTGATCATCCACTTCTGGTTGGTACGTTTGGTACGCACGGCACGAGGTATGGAAACTTTGCCGTGCAGAACGCGGACTTGATCTTGGCGATCGGCACGCGGCTGGATACGCATGAAACTGGCAGCCCGTTGTCCTCCTTCGCAAGGGAGGCAGTAAAAATCGCCGTCGATATCGACGAAACAGAGCTGCGGAAGGCGCCGCACTTTGGAATGAAGATTGATTTTCCAGTGCAGGCGGACGCCGGAGATTTCGTGAAGGCGGTATTGCAGTTCGTGGACGCAAGAAAACTCGCGGACTATACGTCGTGGAAGGCACAGGTCAGTGAGTGGGTGCGCCGCTATCCAGTTTGTCCCGAAAAGTACTTCACCGAAGGGCCAGTGAATCCCTATGTGCTCGTCCGGGCAATGTCGGATCGTATCGTGGAGGATGAGCCTATTGTGATCGATACCGGTTGTGCCATTGCCTGGATGATGCAGGCGTTCCGACCGAAGAAAGGTCAGCGCCTGATACACGACTTCAACAATACAGCGATGGGCTATGCGTTGCCAGCTGCGATCGGTATCAGTGTCGGGCGCGGCAATCGCTCGGTCGTTTGTGTATCAGGCGATGGCAGCCTGCAAATGAACATCCAGGAACTCGCCACCGTGTTGCACTACGGCTTGCCTGTCAAGATCATTTTGATCAACAATGGTGGCTATAGCATGATCCAGCAAACGCAGGATCAATGGCTCGGTTCGAAGTACGTCGCTTCATCTCCTTCGGGTGGGGTCGCCGCGCCGGATTTTGGGAAGATCGCACAGGCGTACGGCTATCCTGTTTTTACTGTCAGGAACAATGCCAGCGTTTCAGCCGTGATGGACACTTTCTTTGCGCACGACGGCCCGGCATTCTGCGACGTTCAGATCAGATCCGATCATCGTGTGATACCACAAGTAAAGTACGGGCGACCGATTGAGGATTCCGAACCGTTGCTCAGCCGCGATGAGTTTCGCCGAGCGATGATCGTTCGCCCACTCGACGTATCGTTGATCGATCGATGAAGGCTGCCGTACTTCATTCACTCGGAGAGCCGCTTGAGATTGCCATGGACATCGAAATTCCGGCGCTGCGCCCTGGGCAAGTTCTTGTTCGACTCGCCTATAGCGGTGTCTGTCACAGCCAGCTCATGGAGGTGCGTGGCAAGCGCGGCCCAGATAAATTCCTGCCTCATCTGCTAGGTCATGAAGGATCGGGTATTGTTGAATCAGTAGCCCCTGATGTTTCAAAAATCAAACCAGGTGATCGGGTCATATTGGGTTGGATCAAAGGCGAGGGGCGAGATGGGGGCGGAACTGTTTATAACCGCGAGCAAGAGCAGATCAATGCCGGCGGTGTTACAACGTTCAGTGAGTACTCTGTAGTCTCTGAAAACCGTTGTGTTCCTCTGCCCGAAGATGTGCCGATGGATATTGCGGTTCTTTTTGGTTGCGCCATACCTACCGGTGCCGGCATCGTTACAAACTCAATTCAACCTGTCGATGGTAGCACGATTGCCATATATGGCCTTGGCGGCATAGGCATGAGCGCATTGATGGCAACACAGCTATACAGGTGCGAAAAAGTTATAGCCATCGATGTCGAGGACACGAAGCTTGAATTGGCAAGAGAGTTCGGTGCAAATGAGGTTATCAACAGTTCGCGTCATGATCCGGTTGCGTCAATTCTGGACCTGACCGGCGGTCGTGGCGTTGATTACAGCGTTGAGGCGGCAGGCCGGACAACGACCATCGAGCAGGCGTTCAAATCCGTGAGAAACCATGGTGGTCGTTGCGTATTTGCTTCTCACCCGGAACACGGGAGCAGAATCTCGATCGATCCTTATGACCTGATTTGTGGCAAGCGGGTCGAGGGTAGCTGGGGTGGTGCCTGCAATCCGGATCGCGACACCCCCAGATTTGCCGAACTCTATCGAGCTGGAAGATTACCCCTGGAAAAGCTGATCACCAAGCGTTATACGCTTGATCACATCAATGAAGCACTTGTAGACCTGGAACAACGACGTGTTGGTCGGCCACTGATCGTGATCAACGACAAGCTATAAAGTGGATTATTAAAGGATTAGCCGTGTCAGACAAAGCAACAATAGTATGCCCCTGAGCCAAACTTCACAGAAGGCGCTTGAAGAAATACGGAAACTGGCCGTTGCGGGCAAGCGAATAGTATTCGTAAGCGGTAACTTCAACATTGTTCATCCGGGCCATCTGCGTCTTCTTCGGTTCGCAGCAGAGTGTGGTAATTTTCTCGTGGTTGGTGTGCATGACGGAAATTTTCCTGGTGCATTGCTGGATGAAAATCTTCGGTTGGAGTCAATCAAGTCAATAGGGCTGGTGAACTATTCGTTTATCCTGCACGATCAGCCTGAGGCGTTCATAACTGTGTTACAACCGGCAGTGGTCGTAAAGGGCAAGGAGCATGAAGGAAAGCATAACCCTGAGCATGCTGTAGTAAGGCAATACGGCGGAAAACTGTTATTCAGTTCTGGTGATATCAGTTTCTCATCGCTCGATTTGCTCCGTAAAGAGTTTCAGCAACTTAATCTGTCGACGATAGCGCCACCGCTTGATTTTCCAGCTCGTCACGGTTTCGGTATGATGGACCTCGACCAGGCACTGAACCGGATGAGGGATCTTCGAGTCTGTGTCATCGGCGACACCATTGTTGATGAATACATTACATGTGATCCACTGGGTATGTCGCAGGAGGATCCGACTATTGTCGTCACCCCAGTCATGAGCGAACAATTTGTCGGTGGCGCAGGCATTGTAGCTGCGCATGCCCGCGGGCTCGGAGCGCAAGTTAGGTATTTTTCTGTTGTCGGCAACGACCAAATCGCGGATTATGTAAGCGAGCGCCTTGGTGCACATGGTGTTGAACATCGGTTGTATAAAGACGAAAGCCGTCCCACCACGCTTAAGCAAAGATATCGTGCGAATGGTAAAACTCTCCTGCGTGTCAGCCACCTGCGTAACCAGGACATCAGCACCGAGTTACGCGAAAAGATGTCGAATGACGTTCGTTCTGCATTGGCAGACACGGACTTGGTTATTTTCTCGGATTTCAGCTATGGCTGTTTGCCGCAATCGCTTGTTGAAGAAGTACGTACATATTGTCATGAACACCATATCATGATGGTTGCGGATTCGCAGTCGTCATCCCAGGTCGGCGACATTACAAGGTTCCAGGGAGCGGCATTGGTTACGCCGACTGAGCGCGAGGCCCGTCTATCCCTGCGTGATTTCAATTCCGGACTGGCGATCGTTGCCCAACTGTTGCGTGACAAAACAAATGCAAAAAATGTCATTATTACTCTTGGGCCGGAGGGGTTGCTGGTGCACGCACCGATCTCCGGAAAGGACGAATGGCACACCGACCGTCTGCCCAGTTTCAATACAGCGCCAAAAGACACAGCCGGTGCCGGCGATTCGCTGCTGACATGCGCGTCGATGGCGATGGCGGTAGGGTGCAATATCTGGATGAGCGCCTATCTGGGATCGCTGGCAGCTGCGTGCCAGGTAGGACGCATCGGGAATGTCCCCTTGCAGCCGTCAGACCTGCGCGCGGAAATGAATCTCGACACTCGGTCTGCGTAGGTGGTGCGGGCGTTACTTCTTTCCGCCGGACTTGGCACCAGATTGCGGCCAATTACGGATCAGTTGCCGAAATGTCTGGTGCCGGTGTCTGGCCGGCCACTGATGGAATACTGGCTGCGACTCCTGGTGCATGGCGGCATCCGAAATATTCTTGTCAACACTCATTATCGTGCTGCGCAGGTGAATGATTTTATTGCCGGCAGCGAATACGTCCCTTATGTCACTCTTGTCCACGAGGAAATTCTGCTGGGTACCGGCGGCACTCTTTTGAGGAATCGCGAATTCTTCGGTGCCGATCCGGTGATGCTGATCCATGGAGATAATCTTTCCCTGTTCAATGTCCGCGATTTCGTGCGCGCTTTTGAGGAAAGACCGAAAGGCGCAGAAATCACGATGATGACATTTGATACCGATGCTCCGCAAAACTGTGGCATTGTAGAACTCGATAGTTTCGGCATAGTCAGGGGATTTTATGAGAAGGTTCAAAATCCGCCCGGTAGGCTGGCTAACGGCGCCGTATACATGCTTTCCGGCAATGTTGTTGGATATCTCGCGTCTCTGGGCAAGGAATTCATCGATTTCAGCACCGAGGTGATCCCCCATTTTATCGGCCGGATGAATACTTTCCACAACAAGATTTACCATCGTGATATCGGGACGCCGGAGAGTCTGTCTGCCGCGCAGTCCGAGTTACCGCTAGCGTTGTCCAGGTTTTCCCTCAACTGATGCCGGTAATGGATAACGGGGAACCGGTGACAGCCGAGTTAAGCCCGGTGTTTTTTTAAGGTGAGCAGGATTGCAGTGCCCGGTGCGCCGCTATTCAGAAGGGTCTTGTCGCTGGCTCAGATCGACAAGGCTGTCTTCTATGGGCTGACTGCGCGATTATGGCTTGCCGCCGCAGGGCCGGTGTCGGCCTTGTTGGTTGCCGCATTTTTTTCACCGGAGCTTCAAGGATTTTATTACACCTTCAGCAGTCTTATTGCACTTCAGGTATTCGCTGAGCTCGGTCTGGGTGTAGTTATCCTGCATTTTGCCAGTCATGAATGGACTGGGCTGTCGATCTCTGATGGTGGCCAAATTAAAGGGGACCCTGCTGCATTATCCAGATTGCAGTCTATCGCGCGCATATCTGTAAGTTGGTACTTAATTGCTGCTGCGTTGTTGACACTTACACTTGTATATGCTGGCGAATACTTTTTTCTCGGCGCTGATAACTATTTAATAGATTGGTACACCCCATGGAAGGTTCTTTGCGTACTGACCGGGCTCAATCTAGCGCTGACACCAGCATGGTCAATACTAGAGGGCTGCAATCAGGTCGCATCAGTATACGGTTACAGATTCTGGCAGGCGGTAATCTCCAGTATCGCTGCGTGGATGGCGATTGCGTTGGGTGCAGAACTATGGACAGGAGTCATCACCAGCGCAATAACTGCTGGTGTTGCCGTATATTTTGTTACGAGCAAGTACAGAGTATTTTTTAGAACATTACTCCAAAAACCAAAAGTACATCATCGCATCAGTTGGCATAAGGAGATGTTGCCGATGCAATGGCGCATCGCCATCTCCTGGATTAGCGGATATTTTGCTTTTTCCTTGTTCGTGCCAGTCCTATTTAAGTACCAAGGATCAGTTACTGCTGGGCAGATGGGGATGACGTGGAGTCTGGTTAATGTGGTTGGTTTGGCGGGTGCTTGGCTCTCACCTCAAATACCAAAGTACGGAATGCTTATATCCAAAGGCAAATTCATGGAACTCGATAGCTTACTCTGGGTAACTGTGCGAAATGTTGGTTTTGCCGCGTGCTTTATAGCAGTGACGCTCATTGCCATGGTTTATCTTTTTGAGTTAACAGGTTTTTTTCTAGCTAAGCGCCTATTACCAATTATGCCAATCACAATCTTTCTGATTGCCCAGGTTTTTGTTGTATCGTCACTGCCATTCTCCGCATATTTACGCGCACATAAGCAGGAACCACTAATGATTTTATCCGTATCAGCTGCTATATGCGTGGCCATAACTACAGTAGTGGCCGCGAGATACAGCGGACCCACAGAAGTAGCGATTGGGTACTTGGTGGTCAACTTGGTTGCCATCCCACTTGTCATCTGGATATGGCATCAGAAACGAAAGGCTTGGAGGACAGCACAAATAGAATGAAACTGACGCAACACACCGAACTCATGGAAGGATCGCGTTGTGATTAGCACAGGTGCATTTTAATAGCGCAATTTCGATACTTGTTATTTATGAATTTCGACAAGTTAGTTAGACGAGGAGTACGTAGGCTGTTCTTACTAACTCTTGCTCCCTTTCTTCTAGCGCCATTTGCGCTTCCTTCCGTCCTGTTATGGATGTTAGGTGTGCGTTTTCTGAATATAAGACACTTGCACTCAATAGGTCATTTGAGTCTTGAGCCAGATTGCTACATTAAGGAAGAATTATTGGGGGCGCATCCTTCCCATAAAGCATTGTTTCTTGCCCCAAGAAATAAAGTAATTAACCGCAAGTTAATTGAATACTGGCAGCAATACAATCAGTACATTAAAGTTATCAGCTCACCAATTTACTGCATTCTTTTGTACCCGCTGACACTTTTCAAGTGGCTTCAATATGATGTTTCTCCATATTGCATGAACGACCATGAGACTGCTACTTGCTACACCATTTATGGTAAATGGGGGGGCCGTCCTTCATTGTTGACTCTGAATAAAGCAGATCACGATCGAGGATGGGATTGTTTAAAAGCGCTAGGTGTTCCCGAGGGCGCATGGTTTGTTTGCGTTCATGCCCGCCAATCTAACGACAAACAGAATACAGCGCATTCATCAAGGGATGTAGATATTTTCACGTATCTAGCGGCGATTGAAGAGATTACAAATCGTGGTGGATGGTGTATCCGTCTTGGCGACAATGCGATGAGACCATTGCCGCGTATGAAAAATGTCGTTGATTACGCATTGCTCGATATCAAAAGTGAGTGGATGGATGTTTTCTTGTGTGCATCATGTAGATTTTTCTTGGGGTCAAGTTCTGGACTTTCAAATCTGGCAGGCGTGTTTGGCGCTCCATGTGTATTAGCAAATCTAGTCCCCTTATCGGTGCGGCCAGTCAAGAATTCAGATTTAGGTATTCCGAAATTGTTGTGGTCGGAGGGAGAAAAAAGATTTCTACGGTTCAAGGAAATACTAGATTCACCAGTCGGTCAGGCAAATTTCTTCGCGCCTTCATTTCAAGAAGCAGGGTTGACTATTGTCGACAATTCTCCAGATGAGATTAAAGACCTGACAATTGAGATGCTGGATATTATTGAAAATAAGGCAGTGTATTCGAAGAATGATGAGGAAATGCAGAATCGATTTAAATCATTCTTTCGGTCTGGACATTACGGTTATGGAGCTGAGTCTAGGGTTGGCAGAGATTTCTTGCGTAAGCATGCTGAATTGCTTCTTTAATTCTTTTGGAGAATTATATGTCTCAGGTTGCAGAAGCCGAATTTATAATACTCGTCAAAGCAGAAAGGGATGTCGCTTATGAATCACCAGATCATCTCTGTCCATGGGGTACTAGACGAGACAACAGTCGAAATAAGCGCTTCAACCACAAGCTCGAAAGATTATTTCAAGATATAACTAAGACCCCGGCCGTCTTGGATCTGGGGTGTTCTGGTGGTGGTTTTGTAAAAACTTGTATCGACGATGGCTGGTTGGCCGTTGGCCTGGAAGGAAGCAATTATTCTAAAATCCATAAACGAGCTGAGTGGCTCACTATTCCTGGATTTCTATTTACTTGTGACATCACGGGAAATTTTGATGTTTTATTAAAAAATAATAAAGGCGAAAGCCGTCTCACATTTGATGTAGTTACATCATGGGATGTAATCGAACATATTGCAGAGGAGGATTTGGCCAAAGTTGCAGAGAACGTTAAAAAACACCTTAATCCCGGCGGCTTTTGGATACTTAGTGTGTCGCCTCATGAGGAAATCATTAACGGTGTTCGGCTCCACCAAACAGTGCAACCCAAGGAATGGTGGATCAATAAATTTAAGCAACTAGGGTTTGAAAATTTGGATGAGTATGTCCGATATTTTAATACACAATTTATACGCGGGCCAAAGTACGATGCTCCTGGAAGTTTTCATCTTGTTTTGTGCGTGGACAAGATGAAAATTCCATCGGTCCCAAAGGAACGTCTTGTGCAAAGGCTCTACGATAGATGGCTAGGGTCTCCTGCACAGAGAAGAGTAAAAAGGCTGATTGTTGGCGACTAGACTGATCAACGAACGTAATCTGCCAGTTTCAGGCGAATGAGTTCAAAGTTAGGACGACCCTTGACTTGCAAGAATTTTCAATCACGACAAGGTAATGGATGTTGTTGGTATCTCGATGTGACTCATATTGACGCAATTATACTGGCTGGCGGCCTCGGAACGCGCCTGCGCCCGGTGCTGAATGATGCACCGAAGGCGCTTGCGAGAATCAATGATCATCCCTTTCTTGATTATTTGCTGGCACAATTGTCGCATTGCCCTGGCCTTAGGAAGGTCGTCTTGGCCGTCGGCTATTTGAGTGAGCAGGTGGTAGATCGATACATGCCTGCTGAAAAATTTCGGTTTAGTATCGATTTTTCTGTTGAGACCCAACTGCTGGGTACCGCGGGCGCCGTCAAACAAGCGATATCGCGAACGAGCAGCAGCCATGTTCTTGTGATGAATGGCGACAGCTATCTAGATTTCGACTTCGATAAATTTATCAAGAGTGCCTCATCGAGACCAGATGTGGGCTGGATCGCAGTTAAGCATATGGATAATACGCGCCGGTATGGCAGCGTGATTTTGGAAAAGGACGGCAGGATCTCGGCGTTTCGTGAAAAGGAGCAGTCCAGCGGCGGTGGCTATATTAATGCCGGTGTGTATCTGCTCCCGCGAGATATCATTGATGCGATTCCTGCTAATAAGGCTGCATCTCTGGAAAAGGAACTGTTTCCAACCCTATGCGCTGAAGGGAGGTTGTATGGGCACAGGTCCACTGGCGAATTCATCGATATAGGTACCCCGGAATCCTATCAAAGAGCCACCGATTTTTTTAAGACAAGATTATTGAGAGTGAAATAACTACCTTTGCAGGCGCGATCGCTTCAAGGGTTGTATTTATCCATGATGCCCGGGCCCTCGAGCCTGGTTATCGATCACATTTTTTCAGCCCGTCCAATTGTAATTGCTTAACATGCGTGTATTGCTATTTGTGCGTGATCTCTACGGGAGAGTAGGGGGTGGACAGTCAGTTTATCGACGTATCGTTGAATCACACCCCGATATCAAATTTGTCTACTTCCGCCTTTTCGAATCGGCAAGCGCGGCAAAACCGGGGAACGTCACGTCTATGCCGCTCAAAGTCAGCCGCAGGATTCAAATCGAAAGCCCTCAGATCGATTCCTTGACACGTCAAGCAATAACGAGGGCAGAAGCATACGCGGAGTCGGTGACCGGAGAGGTGTTTGATGTTGTCGAACTGCCAGATTTTGAAATCATTGGCCCGTATGTCAGAAGCGCTCTGGACAGGCACGACGTTTCTTACAAAGGTGTTGCACTATCGATGCATGGGTGTATGTCTGCCACATATGGGCTTGACTGGGAGCCTTTGCCGGATCCCGAATTGGAAGCACTGAAAGCACTTGAGTTGGAACAATATTGCACTGCCGATGGGTGTTATGCGATATCGCAGCGCTACATTAAAGAATGGCAAGCTAGATCACAACGAGATATCCATTATATAGATCCCCTATCGGTAACCAACTTCCAGCTGTCAACTCCAGCAGGAAACTATCCGGGCGCCGTACCGAATTTATACTGTATCGGTCGCATGGAGCGGCGCAAAGGCAACGATATTTTTATTGAGATGCTCAAATGGCTGGACCGAAAGAGCTTTGGTAGAGCTGTAAATGTTGGTGACGACTGCTATCTGCATAATGGCAAAACAAGCAGCAGTATTCTTTCGGATATCGCAGCTTCCCGAAACATGGGCATTGAGTTTCTGCAGTCCCAGAGCCTGTCAGGACTGAAAAAGATATATAACGGGCCTTCAATGGTCGTTCTTCCCGTGCGCTATGACTCATTTAATCTTGTTGCGCTGGAGGCGTTGTTCAGCGGTTGTCCCGTAGCCGTATCCGACGGCGCAGGTGTATGTGATTATCTGGATGAACGTTTCCCCGAGATCCCCTATGTACGTCTTCCTCTGGGAAATATCGTTTTGGGCGCTGAACGACTCAGTCAATATCTTGGAGAGTATCGAGAGAATAGAAATACTCTTATAGAACGTCTAGCCGGATTAACGCCCGGTCCTTCAATGCCTGATCTGCATAATTTTTATGATTTCTGTACCAGGTCTCCACAAAAAAAGGAATATAGACGCACGCATGACGAAGTCTATCGATACAAGGCAGGAAGAAAAAATGTCAGTGATTGGCTGTTTCGGACCATCAAGCATCTCTTCACGTCCAGACGGCTAAACCGGTTTAAGGCATTTGTCCTGCATACGCGTTTGTTCGTCCGTACCGGGTTGGTGACGACGGTGAATCGTGCCGATTTGAAGCTCGGCTGGAGTGCTGTTCAACTATGGCGTGTCGCAGACACTTTTCGAAAAAAGGTCAGGGCAATTACCACTAAAGAGTCGGAAGACACGGAACGAGAATTCCTGTTTCTGAACAGGGTGTATGGGATCCATCGGGGTCAGATTGCCCGATGTAACTATTGGAAGATCCTGGCGGAACATGAGAGACGACACGGGAATGATTTAAACGCGGCAGCATATGAGATACGCCTGCTTAGGCTGCTTGGCGTGGATAAGTTTAATGTCCTGCCATCCGCGGTGGCCTCGCTTTCCAAGGCTGGATTTGAGGAAGAAGCGATAGTGGCAAATGCCATGTTCGACCCGCGGATAGACAATGCCACTGTATGCCACGAGTATCTGCAAGGTAAATTCCATGCAAACCGTCTTATCGCAACCGGTGCATACGAGTTCGTCGACGATCGAAGGCATGGTACCGCAAAGGTATCAGTCATTGTTTCTGTCTATCGAGCCGCAGATAAGCTGAAATTCTTTCTTACTGCGTTGGCCCAGCAAACCCTGCTCAGGTCGGGAAATGTCGAGATTGTTATTGTAGATTCTGCCTCGCCAAGCAATGATTATTCCGTAGTTTGCAGATTTCTCGAATCCAGAAAGCTCAATGTTGTATACGCAAGAACGCATCATCGCGAGACAATCCAGGCAGCATGGAATCGAGGCATACATCTGGCAAAAGGCGAGTATCTTGTTTTTCTGGGCGCCGACGAATCATTGTATCCGGATGCACTCCAGACACTCTCAGAGTTACTGGATCGCCACCCTGATATTGACTGGGTCATGGCAAATAGCGTGGTTACCGACGTTGATTCTCATGGCCTGTACCGATGCGACGCCATGGTCTACGACCGATACGGCGCCACGAAGGACCATGCTTATCTTGAGACGTGTTACATCTCGTGGGTTGGTGGCATGTACAGGAAGAACCTGCATGAGCGCTATGGCTACTATGATTCAACTTTTCGTGCCGCGGGTGATACCGAGTTCAAAAACAGAGTACTGCCGCATATAAAGGTCAAGTTTACCCCGCAGGTCTTGGGTGTTTTTTTTAATTATCCCGATGATCGCACTACCGCCAGCCCAACAGCTGAAGTCGAAGACCTCAGAGCCTGGTATTTACATCGCTCCATGGGCGGTATTCGTTATGCATTTCAGGGTAGACATCCAAGCGAGGCGGTGAATCTTGCAATGCAGGCTCTTGGCTACCGCAAATCATACTTCAGTCATTTAAGTTCCGATATCGAATATGCCGGCAACCTTCTCCGGTATTCAAAGACTACGACGGGTAATGAGCCGGATAAATATTCCGTCGTACGTGACGATTTACGGCGGATGCTTTCTGATATGCACGACCTGGAGTGGATCGATTGGAGAACAACAGGCAGAATGGATGTGATGCAAAAACTAGGCAGAGCACGGTTACGTGCCAGATTTCTGGAATGTAAGCACCGGCGTTTGTTCGATAAGACTATTACACCTTCATACAGGATAATGAACGACAATCGTTATGAACAGCATTCCTGGGTGTGGCCATCACCTGAAATGCAGGCAAAAAAACATTCAAATAAGCCAGACTGGAATTGAGACAGGTTAAGGGGGGGGCTATATGTGGCTGCAAATGAAAAAGCTCGCAAGACTCTTTATCGAGAAAAACTTCAAAGAAGTTTATCAGCCTCGATTATATGGAGATTCATATTGGTACCAAACATCCAATTTATGGGAACCAACCGTCCAGTTGGCCTTAAAGGATCTTTGTAAACCGGGTTCAACGGTGTTTGATGTTGGTGCAAATGTGGGTGGCATCACTTCTGTGATGTCGAGGCTTGTCGGACCGCGTGGCATCGTGTGCAGCTTCGAGGCGTCTCCGCGCATCGTTGGTTATCTGCAGGCGAATGTCTCCAAGCAGGGTCATCATAACGTTACTGTTTTTCATAATGCGGTTTATTCCAAATCTGAAGAGCTTTTGCCAATTTACCCTGGCAATCATCTGAACGATAGTATTTATCAAGTAAATGAGGAACATTCGCGTTGTGCGCTGGTTCAATCCGTTGCTCTCGATGATTTTGTTCAAGCAACGAATCTGGTGCCGGATCTCATCAAAATGGACATTGAAGGCGCGGAGTATGACGCTCTCCGGGGCGCAGCGGGTGTTATCAACAAATACCGGCCACACCTGATTCTTGAACAGCAGGCGAATGATTCCCGCTGCCTGGATTTCCTGAAAAGACATCAATATTTGGCAATGGATTTAAGTACGTATCGACAAATCCATACGTTGGATGACTTTCCGCGCGGCACAGATATCAGAAATGTGCTATTCATTCATTCCGCACGGGCAGGTGAGATCGGGTACACAATTCCTCCCGGACGTTCATTGTCGACAAAACTCTATGCTTCCGATTTCCAGATGGTTAAGCGAGGAATAAGGTCTAAGGAACCTGTTCGATTAATGCCGGGACGATATGTCATAGAGACAGAGTTCAGTGCAGAGGGTGTGCGCGATCAGCTGATGGGTGAAGTCATAAGCGACAGCGAAGTCATTTTTCGAAACCACGGTATCGCCAGCATGCTCGCCGAGAGTTATCGTGACTGGGTCATACACCTTACTAAAGATAGTTATTGCAGTCTTCAGTTTATTTTCCCCGGACGCGTGCAGAAAGCTGCTTTGCAAATACATGGCATTACTATCACAAGACTGGAATGCCCTCATCCGCCGGCGTGGTCGAGGTATAGCGCGTGTGGGTAAATGGACAGCTCAACGTTGAGATATTCCCGCATCTTTCTGACATCTGTCGTTGCAACTACTGGTGAAGCGGCGTTGTCTGGGATATTGGTTATGTTTCGGCAATGTCTCAAGCTCTTCATATCATACAGCGAGGATGGCGAGTGTTTCATATCTATGGCATGATCCGCTGAGACTCACACTTCAGTACGATGTGTGAGTCTCCTACACGACTCGACAAGCGCTAAAGCGACGCCGACAAATGATACATAGACTTATCGTTCTTCTCAGACGGCTGATCGGCACCCAGCAGATCGCAGAGATGCTTGCAGGCGATGGGCAGCGCCCACCTTATGCATCCTGGATTGAAGCCGCGCGTCTGACGCTCCTGCCTGGCACGTCGCATTCGCGCTACGCAATACCCGTCGAGTACATGCCCTCGCGCGATTTCCGCCCGCGCTATGGCTACTCAAGGGATAAGATCATGCTGTTAGATCGTTGGTTCGAGTCACACGCAGAAATTTACCGGGAATTTCTCAACTATATGAGGACTCTCGATGTGGATCACATAGCGCAGGAGTGGACACCCATCGCCAGACGGCGGCCGGCGTGGAAAGGTGGTCCGATCTGCGCTTTCGATTCCCTGGCCCTATACGCAATGATCAGGAAACACACGCCTCGGATTTACTTCGAGATTGGCTCCGGGATGACGACCCGTTTTGCGCGACAGGCTGTCGAGGACGGCAAGCTTGCGACTCGCGTGGTTTCTATCGATCCAGAACCGCGTGGAGATATCGACGAGCTCTGTGACGAGGTTCTGCGCACGAGCCTGGAGGAATGCGATGTATCAATTTTCGATCAGTTGGAAGCCGGCGACATCCTATTTTTTGACGGTTCGCACCGCATATTCATGAACTCTGACGTGACTGTGTTCTTTATCGAGGTTCTACCGCGTATCAAGCCTGGTGTGATCGTCCATATCCACGACATCGTGCTGCCATGGGACTATCCTGAGACGTTCCGTTACTGGTATTGGAACGAACAGTACATGCTAGCAGTGTACATGATGGCAGCACAGGACAGTCTTCTGCCCATGCTGCCAACCACTTTTGTGTGTCGCTCGCCCCTGTTCGAGCAGCAGTTCGCACAACCCTTCGTTGACCTGGGTGCTGAGGAGAATGTCTCTTGGCGGGGCGGTGGATCGATGTGGTTCTGCAAGAAACCTTGAAGAGCGCTTCGATGCCATGGCGCTTCATCCTCAACCTGCCCTCACCCGTGGCCTTGAAGATTGATGCCCTGTGGAGTTGCCGGGATCAGGACCTGAGGTATCCCCAAGTCTTTCCGATTACGTTAATGCAGAAGATGTATAAGGTGATACCTGTATGAAATGCCGTGTGTGTGATAGCCAAAGACTTGAGCCTGTTGTTGATTTAGGCATGCATCCGTGGGGGAATCATTTCCTCCGAAATGAAGAGGTCGGGAAAGAGCCGTTTTACCCGCTCCGGGTCGTATACTGCCATGACTGTTCGGCCGCACAGTTGGACTATACCGTCAAGAAGGAAGTGATGTTTGGTGACCATACCTACCTGTCGGGCACGACAAAATCTCTGAGCGATCATTTTTACAGAGTTGCCAAAGAAGTCGATGATCAGTTTTTTTCCGGTGTTGATGGTAAATCGGTGCTGGATATCGGCTCCAATGATGGGACGCAACTCAAGCATTACAAGTCGCTTGGCTACAACGTCCTCGGCGTCGAGTCGTCAAAAATGACGGCAAGAATCGCCAATGAAGCTGGTATTGCAACTATCAACGATTTTTTCAATTCTGATGTTGCCAGACAGCTGGAGAGGAAATTCCACATAATCAATGCCTCGGGCGTTTTTTTCCATCTTGAAGAACTGCACTCGGTCACGGATGGAATACGTGAGTCATTGCGGGATGATGGCGTATTCGTCGTGCAATTCCTGTACATGAAAAGAATTGTTGAGAATCTGGCGTTTGACCAGATATATCATGAGCATCTTTTGTATTATACGCTTGAGACCATTGAAACTCTGCTAAACAGGCATGGGCTTGCTATGTTTGATGCCTATGTTTCTCCAATCCATGGTGGTTCGGTTATTGGATATATCGGACACCGGGGAAAGTGGGCAGAGAGTGATCGACTTGCCAGGCTGCGCGCTGAAGAACACCGTGACCGATGCAATGATATAACCACCTATCAGGAGTTTTCCCGGAAAATCTCGGTCATGAGGGATGAAAACCGGAAATATCTTTTTGCCGCAAAAAAAAGCGGCAAGCGCATCTACGGTATGGGCGCGCCCGTGAAAGGCAATACGCTGCTCAACTATTTTGGGATCGGACCAGATGTCATTGAATGTCTGACTGAGAAGAACGAGCTGAGGCGTGGCCTCTGTTCCCCGGGAATGCATATTCCGATTGTCATGGAGGACGAAATTACGCGGCTTCCGGATATCTACTATGTGCTGGCATGGAATTTCAAGACTGAAATACTGAAAAACAATCAAGAATTGATTCGTAATGGTGTTGAATTCTATTTTCCGGTAAACCCAAAAGAGGGCTGAAACAGTGAGAATCTTTGTCACCGGTGGCACCGGGTTCCTGGGAACCGCGCTCTGCGCCGCGTTGCGTGCGGATGGTCATGACGTAACCGCGGTCGGTTCCCGTGACTGTGACCTGACAACCGAAAACGCCCTCGCCGCTTTCGGCGACATGAAATATGACCAGATCTACCACTTAGCCGCCTGGACGCAAGCCGGCGACTTTTGCCTTCATCATCCCGGCGAGCAGTGGATCATCAACCAGAAGATAAATACCAACGTGCTTTCGTGGTGGCAGTCCAGTGAGCCGCAGGCCAAGTTGATATGCATGGGTACGAGCTGTTCTTATGCGCCTGATCTTGATTTGGTCGAGGAGAATTATCTTGAAGGTACGCCCATCGACAGCCTGTACACCTACGCCATGACCAAAAGGATGCTGTACGTGGGGTTGCTGGCACTGGCAAAACAATACGGCCTTAAGTACTTATGCCTGGTTCCTTCCACTCTGTATGGTTCCGGTTACCACATGGACGGCCGCCAGATGCACTTTATCTTTGATCTGATCCGAAAGATTGTCCGCGGCAAGATGTATGGCGAGCGCGTCGTGTTATGGGGGGACGGTTACCAATCCCGGGAATTGGTGTTGGTCGATGATTTCGTGAGAATAATGCACAGATTGGCTGGCATCGTTGAAAACGAGTTGATTAATATCGGTGCCGGACAGGAATTTACGATTCGAGAATTCGCCCAGCGGATATGCAATATCGTTGGATATCCTTTCGAAAAAATCGAATTCGATACGAGCCGATACGTTGGCGCGAAAAGCAAATGCCTGAATATCACTAAAGCCAGACAACTGGACGATGCGTACCAAGTCACTCCACTTGATGAAGGATTAAAGAAGACGGTTGACTGGTTTATCCAGCGGAATGCACATACGATGCAGTAACATTGGGCGATTCAACCTCAAGCAATATTTCGGAAATTCTGTCAATGATAATTTCACGCACTCCTGTGCGCATCAGTCTTTTCGGCGGAGGCACTGATTACCGCGAGTATTACCTGAAACATGGCGGTTCAGTCATCGGCACGACGATTGACAAATATGTTTACGTCAGCATAAACAGGCTGAGCAACTTTTTTGAGTATAAAATCCGCGTTGGTTATTCCAGGGCGGAGCTTGTCAACACGGTGGACGATATTATTCATCCCAGCGTTCGTGAATGTCTGAAATTCAAGAATATTGACGGCAACCTGGATATTCACATATTTGCCGATTTACCGGCGCGAACCGGTCTTGGGTCATCATCGGCATTCACGGTTGGTTTTCTTAATGCATTGTATGCCATGGAGGGAAAAGTTGTTTCAAAGGACCAACTGGCCTGCGATGCACACAAGGTTGAACAGGAGATGATCCGGGAGAATGTCGGTTCGCAGGACCAGGTGCATGCCGCGTATGGCGGGTTGAACCAGATTACGTTCAATGAGCACGGAATCAGCGTCCAGCCTGTTGTGATAAGCAGGAAAAAGCGGGATTTTCTCGAACAGTCAACGATGCTTTTCTATACGGGGCAAACCCGGTATGCCAGTGATATAGTCAAGGAGCAGGTCGACAAGACCCGCAGCCGTTCAAACGACTCATATTTAAAAAATATGTCGGCGCTCGTCGAGGAAGCCATACGGTGCATGTCCGACAGCCATGATCAACAGATGTTGCCCGAACTTGGAAAGTTGCTTCACGAGAGCTGGAAAATCAAGAAATCGCTCGCTTCATGTGTCTCCACTGGCCTGATTGACGATGTTTACGAAAGAGGTATGGCGGCAGGCGCCTATGGCGGAAAGGTGGCAGGTGCCGGCGGTGGTGGTTTCGTGATGTTCATCGTCGATCCGGATCGCAAGGATGATGTGCGCCGTGCCCTGAATGGTTATCTCGAGGTTGATTTCAAGTTTGAAGATGAGGGCAGCAAGATTATCTACCTCAAGTCCTGATACCGACCGTGGCCTGCCGAAATTTTTTAGACTCATTCCGCCCGCCTGCGTCTGTTTATAATCATACGTGTGAGTCATGCCTTACTAATAGTTGATCCAACGCTCAAGTCGTACGAAGGGCATTCGTATCAATATGATACGAGCGTTGGGATTGCGGCAAGGAAATATTTCGACCTTGTTGAAATATACCCCGATCGCCGTTTTCCGGCCGACATCGCCTTGCCCATGAGTCGTGGCGTGATCAACAGCAGGATCCCGGTCGATGTCCTTAAGAAAGTCGCCAACAAGCTGTTTTCGTTTGGCGGAAGGTCATCTGATGCAACACGCGATGTGGCAATTCATGCATCGATCGTTCCTGGCGTCTGGAAATGGATCATTCGCCTGGGCTATCGGGTCCTTGCTGCCGATTTTCGCTTGTCCTTGGCCGATATTATCAGGCGTTTTTTGTCGCGGAATGAAGTGTGCGATGTGCATGTTTTTATTCAACATGCCCGCAGATTGGAGCTCCTTGCCGTCGAGCAGTTACTTAAAAAAAGCATCCTGCAAGGCTTCGCGGCAAGAGTATGTTTTCACCTCGTGTTGCGCACAGGGCCGGGCTCCTTGCTGGCTGGTGAGACCAAAGCGGAGCTCGCGGACAGGCTCGTGAGCATGAGTCGCTCGAATGGCCCGTACTGCTTCTTCTACAGCGACAGCGAAGAACTCAGCCGGGAATACCAGAGCATGGGCGCTGGGCATGTGTCCGCAATTCCGGTGCCAATTCATGTTGACGAATCCTTGCTGGCATCCGGTGCCTGCCCACAACGCTCAATTGGTTTTTTTGGCCCACCAAGGGTTGACAAAGGATTCTGCGAGATTCCCGGCATAATTGAACAGCTGGATAAAAGCATTGACGCTGCCGGTATGGACGTCTGCGTGCAAATCGCCGACACTTCTGTTGATCCGAGAATCCAGAAGACCATGGCCAGTCTGGTGCGCCTGCGTGAAAGCTCAACGAACTTGCGTATCACGCTTCTGCCGGGACCGCTGGAACCTGGCGAATATTACCGGCGTTTAAGCTGTTGTGGCATCGCTGTCTTTCCGTATGTTCCCTCCAAATACACCGTCAGCACTTCCGGCGTGTTCATCGAGGCGTTGTGGCTCGGCATTCCCGTGATCTGTCCATCAGTTTCATGGATGTCAAATGTGCTCGATCGTCTGGAAACAGCGCATGGCTTGGTGCCTGGAGCAACTTTCAGCTCCGTGACAGAAATTCCGTTTTTGATCCAGCGCATGTTTGGTCAGCATAGTCAACTCAAGAAAGCCGCTGCTCAAGCCGCGTCAGTCATGAAGGTTGAGCATGATCCCGCGCTGATCGCGAAGGCGTTGTACGATAACAGCCTGTCGTGCCGATGTTCAGCATGAACGCGTAACCCCTCGTGAATGCGCGTATTCAAGAGGTGCGGGGATTCCCCTCGCTGTTTCAACGCGGCTTTCAGGCAGTTGTGTGCGCCGAGCTGTATGGCCGCTACATCCTGTGGCCACGATTCTGAATTATGCAGCATGATTGACATCACGCAAAATTCATATGTGTTGCATGTTTATAGAACCTATTTTCCCGATCCCCCTGGCGGGCTCCAGGAGGCGATCCGCCAGATTGCACTGGCGGGCACTGCTGCAGGATTGGAACAACACATTTATGCGCTTTCGCCATCTCCAGTGCCGATGCAAATCGCGCGACCAGAGGGCCGGGTAGTGCGCAGCCGCTCCTGGATGGCGCCCGCTTCATGCGATATTGGCGGTATCGGAGCGTTAAGATTATTTTCACGGCTCGCGCGGGAAACAAGCCTTCTTCATTACCACTTTCCATGGCCTTTTGCAGATTTTCTGCATAGCGTCACAAAACCGGCCGCTCCAGCGGTAATGACATATCATTCCGACATCGTACGTCAGCGTCTATTAGGGTCGTTATACTCTCCGCTTATGTGGTCTATGTTGAGGTCCATGAAGGCAATTGTTGCGACATCACCGGCGTACATCAGGACGAGCCCGGTTTTGTCACACCCCACGATACGGGACAAGGTGAGAATGATTCCGTTGGGAATCGAAGAAAATTCATACCCGGATGACGGGGATGATTCGGTGTTTGGGCGCATTTACCTTCACGCTGACGAACCCTACTTTCTTTTTGTCGGTATGCTCCGTTACTACAAAGGACTGGATTTTCTCGTGCAAGCCGCGAAATCCGTTGCAGCAAAAGTCGTGATCGCCGGCTCGGGCCCGGAATTGCCACGATTGAAGACATTGGCGTCCGAGATGGACGTAAAGAACGTGGTATTTGCAGGGCAGGTGACCGACGCAGAAAAGGTTGCGTTGCTGAAAAATTGTCGCGCATTGATATTGCCTTCGCATCTGCGTTCAGAGGCCTTCGGCATGGTGCTGGTGGAGGCAGCGATGTTGGGGCGGCCGCTTATTTCGTGTGAAATCGGTACCGGAACCTCATATGTGAATGTGCATGAAGAGACCGGTTTCGTGGTGCCGCCGATGAACCCCGACGTGTTGGCGAAAGCAATGATCTCTCTACTGATGGATGAGCGTTTGGCAGCTTCGTTCGGTCGACATGCGCGCACGCGTTATGAGCAATTCTTTTCGGGCAAAGCGATGGGAAGAGCGTATGCAGAGCTCTACCGAGAGGTAATGAGTTAATGTGTGCTGTGTTGTTGAGTTCGGCTCAACTAGAACCAGGGTCGCTGGGCAACCGGATCGCGGCTTACGAAAAATAGGGCTGGTTTCGATTGTACCTGTGAATATCGTGAATTATTGCGCGTGGCAACGACCGGTTGCTGGACGCTGATACCAGTGATGTTTTAATGTCTGCAATCACCACCAATCATGTCTCCGATGCTGTCCATCGTATTGGCACTGCCGCGGTGAGTGGTGCAACGGGCTTCATTGGACGAAATCTGGTCAAGGCACTATGTCATCGTGGCGTAAGCCTCATTGCGCTGGTTCGTGATCCTGCCAGGGCAAGGGAGCTTTTGGCGGATGAGTTGATCATGTCGCGGACGGTTGATTTTGGCCTCGACGGCGGTATTGGATATTCCTGCGAAGGCGCCGACACAGTGTTTCATCTCGCCGGTTATGCGCACGCCGAGGACGCTGACAGCGATGCCGCTGCATCCTTGCACTGGCGTGTGACTGTTGAAGGTACTGCCGCATTGCTCCGGGAGGCCATTCGCGCCGGAGTGCAGCGTTTCGTTTTCGCAAGCAGTGTCAAGGCAATGGGTGAGGGTGCCGTCAATTGTCTGGATGAAAACTTGCCTGCCACTCCTATTAGTCATTATGGACGCGCAAAACTTGAAGCTGAAAGGCTCGTGCTCGCCGCGGGCCGCCAGTCGGGCATGCACACTGCAATTCTGCGCTTGCCGCTTGTTTATGGACCCGGAAACAGGGGAAATATTCCGCGCATGATCGCGTCGATCAGCCGGGGATGGTTCCCTTCCTTGCCGGAAGTTGGCAACAAACGATCGATGGTGCACGTGGATGATGTAGTGCAGGCCCTGATACTTGCAGCGGAGAAACCGGAGGCCAACGGCCAAGTGTATATCGTAACGGATGGGCATATCTACTCGACTCGCGATATTTACATGGCCATTTGCGGCGAGTTGGGCAGGAAGTCGCCAAGTTGGTCGACGCCTCTGTGGGCGCTGCGTCTCCTTGCGAGAGCAGGGGACATCCTTGGGAAGATTTCACGCTGTCGGGCACCCCTCGACTCGGCTGTGTTGAATAAACTGTTCGGTTCTGCGTGGTATAGCTCGGACAAGATTCGTCGTGAGCTTGGATACGCGCCGCGTCATTCATTGTATGATGCGCTTGGTGAAATGACGGCTGAATTCAGGGCGAATTCATGAACTTCCTGACTGCTGGTTCGCTTGCTGCTGCCGTGTTTACTGTTGCAGTCTTGCTCACGCGTCGATTCTGCAATCCTATCTCTATTGTTTATGTCCTGGATCACCCCAACGAGCGGTCGTTGCACGAACTCGCTGTTCCCCGCGGCGGTGGTTTGGCGATTTTGCTGGCGGTATTTGCTGGCGGGCTTGGTTTGACCTGGTTCTGCGGCGACACCAGTCTCGCCGGACTGGCGGTCGGCGCCATTCTGGTGGGCAGTGTGTCGTTTCTCGACGACCGCTATTCAGTCCCACCGTTTTACCGGCTTCTGATTCATATAGTCGCCGTGGCGGTGATCCTGTACCAGGGCTATGTTCTGAAAAACCTCACGATCCCCGGAGTAATTCTGGACTGGCCTTTTGGTGTCGCGGTATTGTTTTCCCTGCTGTTCTGTGTATGGCTGATCAATCTGTACAATTTCATGGACGGCATGGATGGTTTAGCTGGTGGTATGGCGGTGTTCGGCTTCGGTATCTTTGCCATGCTTGGGTGGCTGGCAGACCATGAGCCGTTTTCTGTTACAAGCCTGATTGTTGGTTCTGCCTCTGCGGGGTTTCTGATTTTTAATTTTCCGCCGGCGCGGATATTCATGGGTGATGTGGGATCGTCTACGCTCGGGTTTTTGGTGGCGGCGTTCTCATTATGGGGCGCGAGGGACGGTATATTCCCGTTCTGGATCGCACTGCTGGTATTTTCCCCGTTTATCGCGGATGCCACGGTAACATTGCTGCGGCGCATATTGCGGGGCGAAAGATTCTGGCAGGCGCACAAGACGCATTATTACCAAAGATTGGTGCAGGCGGGATGGGGGCATCGCAAGACAGTACTGCTGGAATACGCCATCATGCTGGGCTGTGGTATTACGACGCTAGTGGTTGTTCGGGCCCCGGTTGGCATGCAGGCAGCTGCTTTTGCCAGCTGGATGCTGTTTTATTTTTTATTCTTTTCCTGGGTTTCGCGACACGCAGCCCGGCATGACAAGGAAAAGATTACGTAACAGTTTTTTGACTATAATGTCCCCTAAACATGTCAGGGAATAAGAAATCAATGGTCTTGAACGAATGAAAAACATGCTCCGGCTCATTCGCTCACGCGCTGCGGTTTTTACACATGACCTTTTCATGGTGCCCGTCGCCTGGTTTGCCGCGTACTGGCTTCGTTTTAATCTCGATGCAATCCCCGAAGGCTTTTTCAATCAAGCGTTGATTTTGTTGCCGGTTATCGTTGTTTCGCAGGGTGGAATGTTCTGGTATTTCGGACTGTACCGCGGCATCTGGCGATTCGCCTCCATTCCGGACCTCGTGCGCATTCTCAAGGCTGTGACGGCTGGTGTCGTCATTGCGGCTGCGGCGAGCTTCATCCTTACCCGCCTCCAGGGCGTTCCTCGTTCGGTATTCATTCTTGATGGAATCCTGCTGGTACTGCTGTTGGGTGGACCGCGATTTATTTATCGCCTGTTCAAGGATCACAGTCTTTATCAGTGGATTCATGATCGCAGTTTGACTGCAAATTCAGACAGAAAGAACGCGCTGATCGTTGGCGCCGGCAAGGCCGGTGAAACCCTGGCCCGGGATCTGCTGCGAGACTCCTCCGGTGCGTACTTGCCCGTGGCATTTGCCGATGACGACCGTGGAAAGATTGGAAAGGAAATTCATGGAATCCCGGTCGCGGGATCGTGTTTCCAGATACCGCAGATTGCCACAAAGGCAAATGCCGATCTGATAATTATCGCGCTGCCGACCGCCACCTCGCGCCAGATCCGGCGCATCGTGGAAATCTGCGAAACCACGGGTTTGCCGTTCCGCATTCTGCCGCAAATGCAGGATCTGGTCAGCGGCAAGGCAAGCCTGAAGGATTTGCGCGACGTCAGCATCGAGGATTTGCTCGGTCGCGAGCCGGTGCAACTGGACTGGCGGGCGATTATCGAGGCAACGCGCGGCAAGACGGTTCTTGTTACAGGCGGTGGCGGTTCCATCGGTGCCGAGCTGTGCCGACAAATCGCCCGGCTTCAGCCGGCGCGGCTGATCATTCTCGACCGCAGCGAGTTCAATCTGTACAGCATCGATCTCGAGTTACGCAAAAGCATGCCGGACCTGACGCTGACCAGCCTGCTGGCGGACGTCTGTGACGCGATGCAGATGGAGAAGATATTGCGCGCTCATGCGCCTTCCGTGGTTTATCATGCCGCGGCCTACAAGCATGTTCCCATCCTGGAGGAACAGGCGCGCGCGGCGGTGGCAAATAATGTGCTGGGCACGCGTGTGACGGCGAGCCTGGCGGAAAAATTTGGCTGCGAGTCATTCGTGATGGTGTCGACCGACAAGGCGGTGAACCCCGCCAATGTCATGGGCGCCAGCAAACGCGTGGCGGAGATGTATTGCCAGGGCCTGAATGCCAGATCGAAAACCCGTTTCATTACCGTGCGGTTCGGCAATGTCCTCGGTTCCTCGGGCAGCGTTATCCCTTTGTTTCAGCAACAAATTGCGCAGGGCGGCCCGGTAACGGTGACCCATCCGGACATTCAGCGTTATTTCATGACCATTCCCGAGGCATGCCAGCTCATCCTGCAGGCGGGCGTGATCGGGCGGGGCGGGGAGATTTTCGTGCTGGATATGGGCGAACCGGTTAAAATTTCGTACCTGGCCGAACAGTTGATACGCCTGTCCGGCAAAACCCCGGGGGAGGACATTGAGATCGTTTATACCGGCCTGCGCCCGGGTGAGAAGCTTTATGAAGAGCTTTTCCATGACGCGGAAAAACTGGCGGAAACCAGCCATCCTAAAATTCTGCTGGCGCAGTGCCGCATGATGGATATCGCCGCGCTGGAAAGGTCTCTCGGTGCCATGCAACAGGCCTGCGATGAGGGCAACGAAGCCGCGCTGCGGAACATGCTGGCAGAACTGGTTCCCGAGCATACCGGGCTGATTGCCCCATCGCCGGCGGCGGGAAAAGGGGCCGTGGTCGTGCCCTTGAAGCAGACACAATCTCCCTGAGACGGATTACAACAACAGAAATTTCGCAGGTATATCATCCATGAAGTTGACGATTATCGGAACGGGCTATGTCGGCCTGGTGACGGGCGCCTGTTTCGCGGAAATGGGCAACACCGTCACCTGTATTGATATCGATGAAGCAAAGATCGAGGGCCTCAAGAAAGGCGTCTTGCCGATTTATGAGCCGGGTCTGGAGTCCATCGTAATAAACAATTACAAGAACGGCCGACTGCGATTTTGCACCTCGCTGGCGGATCCGGCTGCCGAATCCGGGGTTTATTTCATTGCCGTCGGCACGCCGCCCGGCGAGGACGGCTCGGCCGATTTGCGTTATGTCCTGGCGGTTGCCCGCGACATAGGACGGCACATCAACAGTTACGCCGTCATCGTCGACAAATCGACCGTCCCGGTCGGCACAGCCGACAAGGTCAGGACCGCCGTGCGCCACGAGTTGCACCAGCGCGGCGTGGACGTTCCTTTCGATGTCGTCAGCAACCCCGAATTCCTCAAGGAGGGCGCGGCGGTCGAGGACTTCATGCGCCCGGACCGCGTCATTATCGGCACCGACAGCGAACAGGTGCGCAGGATCATGCGCGATCTGTATCTCCCCTTCATGCGCGCCCACGAACGGCTTCTGTTCATGGGCGTGCGCGATGCCGAGATGACCAAGTACGCCGGCAATGCCATGCTCGCCACCAAGATCTCGTTCATGAACGAGATCGCCAATCTTTGCGAGCGCATGGGCGTCGACGTCGAAAACGTGCGGCAGGGCATTGGCTCCGACTCACGCATAGGGTATTCATTCATATATCCCGGCGCCGGCTACGGCGGTTCCTGCTTCCCGAAGGACGTCAAGGCCCTGATTCGCATGGCCCGGGACCACGATTTCAAGCCCCTGCTGCTCGACGCCGTGGAGGCAAGAAACGAGAACCAGAAACATGTGCTGTTCGAAAAGATCACCAGGCGTTTCGGCGCCCGGCTCAAGGGTCTGACATTCGGTCTCTGGGGCCTGTCATTCAAGCCCGGCACGGACGACATGCGCGAGGCCTCTTCCGTGGTGCTGCTGCATGCACTCATTGGCGCCGGCGCCGTGGTCAAGGCTTACGACCCGGTAGCCATGGCGGCCGCCAGGCGCGAGCTTCCGGGTGAATGGTTTACGAGCGGCCAGATGCAGCTGGTGGATGAACAATACAGCGCGCTCGATGGCGTCGATGCCATGGTTCTCATGACGGAATGGAAACCCTTTCGCCATCCCGATTTCGATCGGATCAGGAAGATCATGAAGAGCCCGGTGATATTCGACGGCCGTAATCAGTACGACCCGGCGCTTTTGCGCAAGACCGGTTTTGAGTACAGCGGCATCGGACGCTAGAAATCAGAAAACATTCACGAACCGAAGAATGAAAAAAGTCACCAAGGCAGTATTTCCCGTCGCCGGCCTGGGCACGCGCTTTCTGCCCGCGACCAAGGCCAGCCCCAAGGAAATGCTTCCGATCGTCGACAAGCCGCTGATCCAGTACGCCGCGGAAGAGGCGATCGCCGCCGGCATTGACGAGCTGATTTTCGTCACCGGGCGCAACAAGCGTTCGATCGAGGATCATTTCGACAAGGCCTATGAACTGGAGTCCGAGTTGCAGGCGGATGGCAAGCATAAATTGCTGGCCGCCGTACAAAATGTTCTGCCCAGCAAGGCCTCCTGTGTGTATATCCGCCAGACCGCGGCCCTGGGCCTGGGCCATGCGGTGTTGTGCGCCAAACAGGTGGTAGGTGACGATCCGTTCGCCGTCATCCTCGCGGATGACCTTATCAGTGGCGAGCCGGGTGCTTTGAGACAGATGGCGGATTTGTACGAGTCCTGCCAGTGTTCCGTGATCGGAGTGCAGAATGTAACGCGCGAGGAGACCGGCAGTTACGGCATCGTCAAGGCCAGGCCCTTGGGGCCGCGCATCCACACCGTGGAAGGCATCGTCGAAAAGCCGTCCCCCGAAAAGGCCCCGTCCACGCTGGCGGTCGTCGGCCGCTATATCCTGACACCGCGCATTTTCGGTCTGCTGGAGAACATCACCCCCGGCGCCGGCGGCGAAATCCAGCTAACCGACGGCATCGCCGCCTTGTTGTCCGAGGAGAAAGTGATGGCCTACGAGTTCATCGGGAAACGCTACGATTGCGGCAGCAAATTCGGTTATCTGCAGGCGACGGTCGAATACGCCCTGGAGCACCCTGAACTCAAGGACAAGTTTCATGCGTATCTTAAGGGTCTCAAGCTCTGATGCTGATGAAGACCGTCCGCTTGTCCTGCCGTCGCTTCCCGTTACCGGGCCTGAACTGTTTATATGGCCCTGGAATGCGGACGGCAGATATAATCCTCCCCGGGCACGACACCGGGATTTCGCAGCATTCAGGAGAACCCCATGGCTGACAAACTGATGATCGTAATGGTGAACACGGACCCTTCGGACCCGGCGGAGCTGGGCGCGCCGTTTTTCCAGGCAACCGTGGCCGCGGCGATGGAATACGAGGTGGAGGTGATCCTGACCGGACGCGCCGGCGAGCTGGCCATCAAGGGCGTGGCCGAGAAACTGCGGGTGCAGGAAGGGAGCCCGAAGTCCGTTTACGATTTCATCAAGGACGCCCATGAAGCCGGCGTGAAATTCAAGGTCTGCACGCCGACTCTCGAGCTGTGGGGCAACGAACTGATTCCCGAAATCGAGGAGACCGTGGGCGGCGCCTACGTCATCAGCCAGGCGATGGACGAGGATGTCGTTACCTTCACCTATTAGTCATCCGATTCGTCAATAATCAGAATAATCACAAGCAACGATGAGCGTGATCAGCGCGCAGCAGGCCCTGGAAGTGCTGCAACGTGCCGACTGTCTCTATACTCCGGAAAAAGTGGAGGCGGCAATCGCGGACATGGCCTTGCGCATCAACCAGGCCCTTTCCGGCACCGACCCCCTGGTGGTCTGCGTCATGACCGGCGGCGTGGTGCCCTTCGGCCAGCTCCTGCCCCGGTTCCGGTTTCCGTTGCAGATCGATTATGTTCATGCCACGCGTTACGGGAAAAAACTCCACGGCGGCCAGTTGCAATGGATTTCCGGTCCGCATCAGGATCCGCGCGGCCGGACCATCCTGCTGATCGACGATATTCTCGATGAAGGCACGACCCTGGCCGGGATCGAGGCGCGTTACCGGGCCGAGGGCGCGCGCGAGCTGTACAAGGCGGTGCTGGTGGTGAAGAACCGTCCGCGCCAGTTCGACGTGAAAGTGGAATTCGCCGGCCTCGAAGTACCGGACCGGTATGTTTTCGGTTGCGGCATGGATTACAAGGGCTACCTCCGCAACGTCCCGGGAATTTACGCCGAGGCGGAATCAAAAACAGGCAAGTAAAGGCGGCGCAGCGAACAGGGCGCCAGTCATACGAAGCGAAGCGGAGTAGGGCTACCAGTCTTGTATCATGATGAACGAGCGGAGCGAGCAGGGCTGCTGTTCTTGTGGCAAGACGAACGAAGCGATGCGGAGTAGGGCGCAATCTTATGACAAGACGAACGAAGTAGGGCTCCCATTATGACAACAGTGGCGATTATCGGCGGTAGCGGCCTGACCAATCTCAAGAACCTGCGCATCACGCGCCGCGAGGTGATCCGTACGCCCTTCGGCGAGCCGTCGGCGCCCATGGTATTCGGCCAACTGGGCGGACAGGAAGCCGTGTTTCTGCCGCGCCACGGCGTCGGGCACACGATCCCGCCGCATGAGGTCAATTACCGGGCCAATATCTGGGCCATCAAGCAGACCGGCGTCGACAAGGTGATCGCCGTCAACGCCGTTGGCGGCATCTCGCCCGATTTCCTGGCCTCCGGCACGCTGGTGATTCCCGATCAGATCATCGATTACACCTACGGACGCTGCCACACTTTCTTCGGCAGCGAGCAAAAAAAGGTGACGCATGTCGATTTTACCTACCCCTATTGCGAGGGGCTGCGCCAGACCGTGATCCAGGCGGCGGGGCAGGCCAAAATGAAGGTGGTGGGACGCGGGACCTACGGGGCCACCCAGGGACCGCGTTTCGAGAGCGCCGCGGAAATACGGCGCATGGAGCGCGACGGGGCGGACATCGTCGGCATGACCGGCATGCCCGAGGCCGGCCTCGCGCGCGAGCTGGAGCTCTGTTACGTTTCCATTTCCCTGGTGGTGAACCCGGCGGCGGGCAAGGTCAGGGAAGTCATCAGTCTCAGGGAAATCGAAAAGAACCTGGAAGACGGCATGGCGTCGGTGCGCGCGCTCCTGGAGCAGGCTATTCCCCTGATCGCTCAGGGCTGACCGCCGGCCCTCACGGGCGAGACCCGCACCAGCGCGCCGAATTTCGGGTGGTCGAAGTAGTGCGTTTCCGATACCTTGATGCGCCGTGGCTCATTCAGGCTGTAGACGACAACTCCGTTTCCCGGCGACCCGCTGAACGCCCCTCCGCTTTGCGCTTCACGCAAGCCCAGGTTCATTTCCACGATCAGAAAGCGGCTCAGGTAGAACCGCAGCGAGCCGTCCAGCCCGCCGCCGGCGCCGGCTATTTTCACCGGTTTCGACACGGACTTGGCCTCGGCGCTTTGCTTCCACCGCAAATGCGCCAGCACGGGATGGCGGCCGGATTTTTCCAGCGCGGCCACCGCGGGTGCCAGGCCGGAATCCGCAGGGGGTTTTCCGCCGGCGCTGATCCGCTCATCCGTTTTCGCGTCCGCGGGTTTTTCCGGGGCGCGCCTCCACAGCTCGCCACCCTCCAGGCCGGACAGGCGGTTCTCGAACACGACCACCTCGATTTCGTACAAATTGGTCGCGGCGGGCGCCGCCTGGAGCGCCGCGACCGGCACCAGCATGAGAAAAAGCGACAGCAGCAATCCCTTCACGGTGTCATCCTTGCAATGAATTATTTATAGTATCCCCCATTCCCCGCACAATTTCGAGCGCAATGAAATGACCGTCAGGCGCGTACTCAAAATGGGCGATCCGTTGTTGTACCGGAAAGCCGAGCCGGTGCAGCAGTTCAATACGCCGGAACTGGACAAGCTTGTTGCCGACATGTTCGACACCATGGCCGAGCTGAGCGGCGCGGGACTGGCGGCGCCGCAGATCGGCGTGTCGCAACGCGTGGTGATCTTCGGCGTCGAGGCCAACCCGCGCTATCCGCACGTGGAACCGGTGCCGACGACGGTGCTGGTCAACCCGGTGCTGGAGCCGATCGGCGCGGACATGGATGACGGGTGGGAGGGTTGTCTCAGCGTGCCGGGCCTGCGCGGCCTGGTCAGCCGGCATCTGAATCTGCGCTACACCGGTTTCGATCAGCACGGTAAGCCGATCGACCGCACGGTGTCCGGTTTCCACGCGCGCGTAGTGCAGCACGAGTGCGATCATCTCGATGGTATTTTGTATCCCATGCGGCTGCGCGACATCCGTCTGTTGGGATTTGAAGACGCCCTGTTTCCCGATTTGTAACAAGTGCAGGTTGGGGTGAGCGCAGCGAACCCCAACTGCGTCGCTGAACAAATGTTGGGCTTCGCTGCCGCTCAGCCCCACCAACATCTTGAGCGTGACTTCTGCCTGCCGGGAAAGCTTGTCCAACAGCGTTTTGACGGCCTTGATGCGATCGTCCGCTTCCGGCATCTCACCGAGTATCCGCAGGCGGTTGGGTCCGTCGAGTTTGTATACGCGCGGGGCCGACTGGAGCAGGCGCAGGACGGCGCCGGGGTCGATATCCGGTTTCTCGATGAACTCGATGCGCGCGCCGCGCGGACCGGCGTCGATCTTGCGGATGCCCAGGGGCGTGGCGCGTATCTTGAGCTCGGTGGCGCGAAACAGCAGCTGGCCCGGCTCGGGCAGCACGCCGAAGCGGTCGATGATCTCCTCCTTCAGTTCCTGCAGCGCGTCGAGGGACTTCGCGGCGGACAGGCGTTTGTAGAGCACCAGCCGCAGGTGCACGTCCGGCAGGTAGTTCTCCGGGAACAGCGCCGGCGCGTGCAGGTTGATTTCGGCGCCGCTGTGCAGTGACGCATCCGTGGCCGGCAGTCTCCCGGCCTGCAGCGATTTCACCGCGCGGTTCAGCAGTTCCGAGTAGAGCGCAAACCCCACCTCGTCGATCATCCCGCTCTGGGTCTCGCCCAGCAGCTCGCCGGCACCGCGGATCTCCAGGTCGTGCGAGGCCAGCGTGAACCCCGCCCCCAGTTCCTCCAGCGACTCGATGGCCTCGAGGCGCTTGCGCGCGTCCTCGGTCAGCGCGCGCCGGTCCGGCACCAGCAGGTAGGCGTAGGCACGATGGTGCGAGCGCCCGACGCGGCCGCGCAGCTGGTGCAGCTGCGCCAGGCCGAACTTGTCGGCGCGCTCGATAATGATGGTGTTGGCACTGGGTACGTCAATACCGGATTCAATGATCGTCGAGCACACCAGCACGTTGAAGCGCTGATGGTAGAAGTCGAGCATGATGCGTTCGAGGTCGTGCTCCGGCATCTGCCCGTGGGCGATGCGGATGTCCGCCTCGGGCATCAGCTCCTGCAGCTCGCGCGCCGCCTTGTCGATGGTGCGGACCTCGTTGTACAGGTAGTACACCTGGCCGCCGCGGCGGATTTCGCGCAGGCAGGCCTCGCGGATGACCGCGCGGTTCTTCTCGCTGATGAAGGTCTTGACCGACAGCCGCCCCTCCGGGGCGGTGGTGATCAGCGAGATGTCGCGCAGGCCCGAGAGCGACATGTTCAGCGTGCGCGGGATGGGCGTGGCGGTCATGGCCAGGATGTCGGCCTCGCTGCGCAGCTTTTTCAGGCGCTCCTTCTGGCGCACGCCGAAACGGTGTTCCTCGTCGAGTATGACCAGACCCAGACGCTGGAAACGCACGTCCTCCTGCAACAGGCGATGCGTGCCGATGACGATATCCACCGTGCCGTCCGCGAGCGCCGCCAGGATCGCGCGCTGTTCGCCCTGGTTGCGGACGCGTGACAGCAGTTCGAGGCGGAACGGCAGGCCCGCGAACCGGTCCTGGAAATTCTGGTAGTGCTGTTGCGCCAGCAGGGTGGTCGGCACCAGTACCGCCACCTGCGCCTTGCCCATGACCGCGAGGAAAGCGGCGCGCATGGCCACCTCGGTCTTGCCGAAGCCGACGTCGCCGCAGACCAGCCGGTCCATGGGCTTGGCGGTCTGCATGTCCTGCAGTACTTCATTGATCGCGCGCTCCTGGTCCGGTGTTTCCTCGAACGGAAAGGCGCCGGCGAACGATTGATAGTGCTCGTCCGGCGGCGGAAAGGCATGGCCCGCGCGCGCCGCGCGCAGGGCGTAGATTTCCAGCAGTTCCGCGGCGGCGTCGTGCGCCTTCTCGAGGGCGCGGCGCTTGGCCTTTTCCCAGGCCTCGCCGCCGAGCTTGTGCAGCGGCGCGTTCTCCGGGTCGGTGCCGGTGTAACGGCTGATCAGGTGCAGCGCCAGCACCGGGAGATAGAGTTTGTCGCCATCGGCGTATTCGAGCGCCAGGAATTCCGCCGGCCCGTCGCCGATATCGAGCGTTTGCAAACCGAGATATCGCCCCACGCCATGGTCTTCATGCACCACCGGGTCGCCGATTTTCAGCTCCGCCAGGCTGCGGATGATGGCCTCGGGTTCGCGTTCCGCGCGGCCGCGGCGGCGGCGTTGCGCGGCGCGCTCGCCGTACAACTGGGCCTCGGTGATGACGGCGATGTCCGGTTGCTTCAGCAGCAGGCCTTTTTCCAGATCGGCCACGGTGAGCGCGAGTTTCGCGCTGCCGCCGAGGAACGCGCGCCAACCGGCAACTTCTTCCGGCGGCAGGCCGTTTTCGTGGAGCAGGCCTTTCAGGGTTTCACGCCGTCCGGCGGATTCCGCGACCAGCAGGACGCGCCCGGTGAAATCGCGCAGATAGCCGAACAAGGGGGCGTAAGGGGCGCCGGATTTGTAATCCACCGGAAGACTGGCGGGCGGGCGCATGCCATAGATAACGGCCTCATGATCGGCCTGTCCCGCTGAGGCGGTCAGGGCAATATCCGCTTCCGCGATGTCGACGCGCGGCCAGTCATTCATCTCGCTGAAAAATTCATCCGGGGTGATGAATATCGCGGCCGGCTCGAGCAAGGGCCGCTCCCGGTCGTGACGCATTTCATCGTAGCGTTGCCCGGTTTCGCTCCAGAAATTTCCGGCGATATCCGCCGCCCCGGCTTCAAGCAGGCAGAGCGCGGATTTCGGCAGATAATCGAAAATAATCGCCATCTCCGGAAAGAACAGCGGCAGGTAATATTCCGCGCCCGAGGGCGTGATGCCGCGGCTGACGTCGCGGTACAGCGATACCTTCTGCGGATCGCCTTCGAAGCGCGCGCGGAAGGCCTGCCGGAAATGCTGGATGGATTCCTCCGTCAGCGGGTATTCGCGCGCCGGCAGCAGGCGGATGGCGCCGACGGATTTTCCCGAGCGCTGGGTCGCGACATCGAATTCGCGGATCGACTCCACCTGGTCGCCGAACAGGTCGAGGCGGTAGGGCTGGTGGCTGCCGGTCGGGAACAGGTCCACCAGCCCGCCGCGCACGGCGAATTCGCCGGCTTCCATCACCTGCGACACGCTGTGGTAGTTGGCACGCGTCAGTTGTTCGCGCAGGCGCTGGATGTCGAGCCGGTCGCCGGTCTTGAGCAGGAAACTGTGCGCGCTCACGTAGTCGCGCGGCGGCAGGCGGTGCAGCAGCGTGGTCACGGATGCCAGCACCACCCCCTGCGTCAGGTCCGGCAGCCGGTGCAGCGTCTCCAGTCGTTGCGAGATGATGTCCTGGTGCGGGGAAAACAGGTCGTAGGGCAGGCTCTCCCAGTCCGGGAACGGCAGGATGGGCAGCTCCGGGGCATAAAAGCGGATTTCATCTTCCAGCCGCTGGGCCGAGAAGCTGCTGGCGGTAACGACCAGCAGCGGTCCGGCATGGGCCGTGGCCGCTTCCGCGATGGCCAGGCCGCGGCCACTCCCGGCCAGGCCGCGCCAAGCCAGCCGGGCGCCGGGCCCGGCGGGGAACTTCGGTTTCAGCGGCGATTCCAAGCGATTTTGATGGAGCTGGGTCAAAGGCAGTGCGCGGACCGTGCCGCAAGGGCGGCAATTCTACCTCAAGATGTGACCAGCGGTGTCCCGGGTTGAGATCTGAAAAGTCTTGTCAGGTTCGGGGGTTACGGGCATAATTTAATCCAGCTTGAGAATAGATACCCCTAAGTAGTTATGGAAGCTCAACCCAGGAGGATGGCTGAATGGCGACAAAACGCCCGCGCTTCAAGGTCGGTGAAACGGTTTTTTACCCTTCCGCAGGTGTCGGTGTTATTTTGGCAGTCGAGGACATTTACATGTCCGGCCAGGTTGAGTCCTGTTTCGTCATTCGCATCCACGACACCCAGATGACCGTCAAGGTGCCGAAATCCAATCTCGAAAAAAGCGGCATCCGCCCGCTGCTGGACGGGAAAAAACTCAAGGAACTGTTCAAGATTCTTTCCGCCAAGGGCAAACGCCGCGTCACCGGCGGCAACTGGGCCGAGCGCTGCAAGGACATCGAGCGCCGCATCAACTCCGGTTCCTGTCTCGAGCTCGGCGAAGTGGTGCGCGACCTGACGCGCTGGAAAAAACAGTCCGGCCTGTCGTTCGAGGAATCCATGCTGCTGGAAACCGCCAACAGCTATCTCGCGCGCGAGGTTGCCGCGGTGCAGGGCATCGCCCCGGACGCCGCCCGCGACCGTATCCTGAGCTATATCGAAGACCGCGCCTGATTTTTTCAGGCCTTTATCAGGATGCTGAAAAAAACAGAAAGAAACGAATCCGTCATTCCGGCGAAAGCCGGAATCCAGAATATTAATGATTTTGTTTATTCCAATATCCTGGACCCCGGCTTTCGCCGGGGTGACGAAGAGTTTTCAGCAACCCGTTAACCGCGCTTGAGCGCCACCGACGGAATCTGGGCCCTCATCCCCGCGGGCGGACAGGGCAAGCGCATGCAGGCCGCGGCCCCCAAGCAGTATCTTCCGCTGCTCGGCCGCCCCGTCATTTTGCATACCCTTGAGCGTTTATGTTCGCACCCGCGCATCCAGGGCGTGGTCGTGGGCGTGGCGCCGGACGATTTCCACTGGCCGTCGCTGGTGGGCGAGCTCAAATGCCTGTCGAAATTCCTCGGCACCGCTCCCGGCGGCGACACCCGCGCGCAGACGGTGCTCAACGGCCTGAAAGAACTGACGAAGCATGCCAGGCCCGGTGACTGGGTGCTGGTGCACGACGCCGTGCGTCCCTGCGTGCGTCACGGCGACATCGACAAGCTCATCGCCAGGGTGAGCGAAGGGGGCGAAGGCGGCCTGCTGGCGTTTTCGGTTTCCGACACGGTCAAGCGCGTGGATAATAAAGGGCACGTGAAGGAGACCGTCAGCCGCGAAGGGCTGTGGCGCGCCGCCACGCCGCAGATGTTCCGGATACAATCTTTGGCACAGGCGCTCGAATCGGCCATGAAGACCGGAAAGGAAATCACCGACGAAGCCTCGGCCATCGAGGCAAGCGGCGGGCACCCGCAGGTGGTTTCCTGTCATACCGACAATATCAAAATCACGCTGCCGGAAGACCTGGTCCTGGCGGAGCTCTATATGAAACAGCAGCAGGGGAAGGCCTGATGCGCATCGGCCACGGTTACGACGTGCACCCGCTGGTCGCCGGGCGCGACCTGATTCTCGGCGGCGTGAAGATCCCGCACAGCAAGGGCCTGCACGGTCATTCCGACGCGGACGTGCTGATTCATACCATCTGCGATGCCTGTCTCGGCGCCGCCGGCCTGGGCGACATCGGCCGGCATTTCCCCGACACCGATGCGCAGTATAAGAACATCGACAGCCGCAAGCTGCTGCGCCAGGTGAAAACAGCGATCGTCGGGAAAGGCTGGAAGATCGCGAACATCGACAGCACCATCGTGGCCCAGGCCCCGCGCGTGGCACCATATCTGTCGCAGATGATCGCCAATATTTCGGCCGATCTCGGCATTCCCGCCGACAGCATCAACATCAAGGCCACCACTACGGAAAAACTGGGTTTCGCCGGGCGGGAGGAAGGGATCGCCGCCCATGCCGTGGTGCTGCTGACCAAATGATTTAGTCTTGCCTGGAACCTAGATTCGCTTCAAAAGCACATACACCGCCCCCGTCCCGCCGTCGTTGGGGCGGGCGGAGCAGAAGGCCAGCACCTCGTCCTTCTGGCGCAGCCAGGAATTAACTTTTCCCTTCAGCACCGGCAGTTTTCCCGCCGAGGTGTTGCCCTTGCCGTGGATGATACGCACCACGCGCTTGTCGTGTGCTTGTGCGCTCTTGAGAAAAGCATTCACGGCCTCGCGCGCCTGCACCACGGTGGCGCCGTGCAGGTCAAGCTGGGCCTCGATGGCAAATTGCCCGCGCCGCAGCTTTCGTATGATGGTGTGTTGCAGGCCGGGGCGGGTGTAGAGCAGCTCGTCGCCGGTCTCGACTTCGGCCGGTTCGTATTCATCCGACAACAGGCTGTCCATGACGGCGCGCTGGTCGCGCAGGGTCTGGTCGGGGACCGGCTTGCGGCGCTTGCGATGGGGGTGGACCTTGTCCTGTTTCACCGGCCGTATCCGGCCGACGGCCTTGCGGAACAGGTCGCGCTCGTCGTCATCCTTGTGATCGGTGGACATGGCAGGCTCCATGACGCGTCTCGCAGCAAATGTAGGTTGGGCTGAGCGAAGCGAAGCCCAACAAATAACATATTGAAACGTTGGGGTTCGCAGCGCTCACCCCAACCTACATTACTTTAATGCAGGGCGGGTTAGCGCGCATCGCGCGCGTAACCCGCCGGATGTTCGGCGCGTTACGGCATGAACCGCCTAACGCGCCCTACATTAATATTATTTGAGCTTCTGCAAATACCGGTCCGCGTCCAGCGCCGCCATGCAGCCGGTGCCGGCGGAGGTGACGGCCTGGCGGTAGACGTGGTCCTGCACGTCGCCGGCGGCGAACACGCCGGGGACGCTGGTGGCGGTGGCATTGCCCTGGTCGCCGCCCTGGGTCTTGATATAGCCGCCGTGCATTTCCAGCTGGCCTTCGAAGATTTTCGTGTTGGGCGCGTGGCCGATGGCGATGAACACGCCGGTCACGTCGAGCTGCTTGGTCTTGCCGCCCTTGTCCTTGATGCGCAGGCCGTTGACGCCATTCTTGTCGCCGAGGATTTCGTCCACCTCGTGGTTCCACTCGACCGAGATGTTGCCGCCCTTGGTCTTGGCCATGAGCTGGTCGATGAGGATGGCCTCGGCCTTGAACTTGTCGCGCCGGTGCACCACGGTGACATGCGCGGCGATGTTGGAGAGATAGATGGCTTCTTCGACGGCGGTGTTGCCGCCGCCGATGACGGCCACTTTCTGGCCTTTGTAGAAGAAGCCGTCGCAGGTGGCGCAGCCGGACACGCCCTTGCCCTTGAGTTTTTCCTCCGAGGGAATGCCGAGGTACTTGGCCGAGGCGCCGGTGGCGATGATGAGCGCGTCGCAGGTGTAGACGCCGGAGTCGCCCGTGAGTTTGAATGGCCGTGATTTCAGGTCGGCCGTATGGATATGGTCGAAGATGATCTCGGTCTTGAAGCGCTCGGCGTGCTTCTGCATGCGCTCCATCAGCGCCGGGCCCTGCAGGCCCTCGACGTCGCCGGGCCAGTTGTCCACGTCGGTGGTGGTCATGAGCTGGCCGCCCTGTTCCAGGCCGGTGATGAGCACCGGGTTGAGGTTGGCGCGCGCGGCATAGACCGCGGCCGTGTAACCGGCGGGGCCGGAGCCGAGGATGATCAGACGGCTGTGCTTGACCTTATCCATAATACGGTAACTCCCGTGTGGAACAGGGGGAACAGGCGATAGACAAAAAACGCGGAAGTTTTTATCGTGCCGGTATCCGGGAAAATCAAGGTCCCGTCCGGCCGGGCAAAAATTCCGCGCGTATGTTACGCGATCGACGCCGGGACGAAAAGGAGAAAGCATGCGCATTGGGGTTCCGAAAGAGATCAAAGTCCATGAAGGCCGCGTGGCCTTGATTCCGTCCGCGGCGGCGGAGCTGGTGCGCGACGGCCACGAGGTCCTGATCCAGTCGGGCGCGGGCGCGGCCAGCGGCTATCCGGACGAGGATTATCGAAGCATCGGCGCGCGCATCGAGCCGGACGCTGCGACGCTATACGGCAACGCGAAAATGGTGCTGAAGGTCAAGGAGCCGGTCGCCGCCGAATACGGCCTGCTGCGCAAGGATCATGTCCTGTTTTCCTATTTGCACCTCGCGGCCGTGCCGGAACTGGCGCGGGCGCTGATGGAGAAAGGCCTCGCGGCGCTGGCGTTTGAAACCGTCGAGGCCGATGGCAAATTGCCACTGCTGGCGCCCATGAGCGACATCGCCGGGCGCCTTTCGGTGCACATCGGCACCACGCTGCTGCACCGCCCCGCGGGCGGGCGCGGCGTCATGCTCGGCGGCCTGGCGTCCACGGAGCGCGGGCATGTCGTGGTTCTCGGCGCCGGCGTGGCCGGCGGCAATGCCGCCGCCGTGGCGGCGGCGCTCGGCGCGCGCGTAACGGTGCTGGCGCCGCGACGCGAGGAGCTGGAGCGCATGCACGCGCTCGGGCCGAACGTCACGGCGTTGCCGTCGCATGCGAACCTGATCGCGCAGGCGGTGACGGATGCCGATCTGCTGATCGGGGCGGTGCTGATCCCGGGCGCCAGGGCGCCCAAACTGGTGACCGCCGATATGGTGCGACACATGAGGCCGGGCAGCGTCATCATCGACATCTCGGTGGACCAGGGCGGTTGCATCGAAACCACGCGCCCGACGGATTACGAACATCCCACCTACGTGCAACATGGCGTAGTGCATTTCGGCGTGACCAATATGCCGGGCGCGGTGCCGCGCACGGCGTCGCAGGCGCTGTCCACCGTGCTCGTGCCCTGGGTGCGGCGCCTGGCGGCGGAAGGCGGGTTGAAGGATCCGGCGCTCGCCAAAGGTGTCAACGTCGCCGCAGGCAGGATCGTGCATCCGGCGGTCGCGGCGGCGCTACCGGACATGGCGCGATAGTTGGCGCCCGGCCCGGAAAAATGGGAAAATCCGCCATTCTCGACGGCACTCTAAGGAAGGTTGTGACGCAGGCCACCCGTAACAAGAACAGCCCCCCGCTGACACCGCGTATTCTCCGCCTGTTGCGTGAAGCGGCCCTGTACGTCCTCGGAGCCATCGCGATCTATCTGCTGATTTCGCTGTGGACCTATTCGCCCTCGGATCCGTCGTGGTCGCACCGGGGCACGAACAGCGTCATTTTCAATACCGGCGGACGGGTGGGTGCCTGGCTGTCCGATGTGCTGTTCAATCTCGTCGGCTACGTCGCTTATCTCCTGCCGTTCATGATCGGTTTTGCCGGGTGGCTTGTTTACCAGCACCGCAAGGATCCCGCGCCCGCGGGCCTGAAACATCGCCTGCTCATGAACGGCAGTTTCCTCGCCGCCGTCATCGGCGCCTGCGGACTGGCCGGCCTGCACTTCGCGCAGAGCCAGACCGGCATGCCGTTCGCCAGCGGCGGCTGGCTCGGCAATGCCGTCGGCCTCGGGCTGGCCTCGGTTTTCAGCTTCACCGGCGCGACGCTGTTCCTGCTGGCGCTGTTTCTCTCCGGCGTCACGGTTTTCACCGGGCTGTCCTGGCTCAAGCTGATGGACAACGTCGGCCGCGGCAGCTTCGCGCTGGCCGAATGGTTATATGGCTTCGGCACGGCGCAAATCGATCGCCTCATCGGCATGCGCGCGCGCCGGGAGCGCCGTGTCGTCGTGGAGGAGGACAAGAAGGTCCTGGAAAAACACGTGCCGCCGCGCATCGAGCCGGTGATCGCCAAGCCCGCGCCGAGCAAGCGCGCCGAGAAGGAGAAGCAGGTGCCATTGTTCGACCTGCCGGCGCCGGGTGAGCTGCCGCCGCTGTCGCTGCTCGACCCGGCCGACAAGGACAAGGCCCCGCAGTTCTCCAAGCAGTCGCTGGAGAGCATGGCACGGCTGCTGGAGAAGAAGCTGCTCGACTTCGACATCGAGGCGCAGGTGGTGGCGGTGCATCCGGGCCCGGTGATCACGCTGTTCGAGATCGAGCCGGCGCCGGGCATCAAGGCCTCGCAAATCACCAACCTGCAGCGCGACCTGGCGCGCTCGTTGTCCGTGGTCAGCCTGCGCGTGGTGGAGAACATCCCGGGCAAGACCTCGGTAGGCATCGAGATTCCGAACGAGTCGCGCGAGACCATCCGGCTTTCCGAGGTGCTGGCCTCGCATGTCTACGAAGAATCGGTTTCGCCGCTGTCGCTGGCGCTGGGCAAGGACATCAGCGGCAATCCGGTGGTGGCGGACCTGACCAAGATGCCGCACCTGCTGATCGCCGGCACCACCGGGTCGGGAAAATCGGTGTGCATCAACTCGCTGATTCTGAGCCTGGTGTACAAGTCCACGCCGGAAAACGTGCGCATGATCATGATCGATCCCAAGATGCTGGAGCTCGCGGTGTACCAGGGCATTCCGCATTTGCTGGCGCCGGTGGTGACGGACATGAAACAGGCGGCCAACGCCTTCAAGTGGTGCATCGCCGAGATGGAACGGCGCTACCGCCTGATGGCCGCGCTCGGCGTGCGCAACCTGGCCGGTTACAACCGCAAGATCAAGGACGCCGAAGAGGCCGGCAAGCCGCTGCGGGATCCGCTGTTCACACCCGCCACGCCGGAAGAGGAAGCACCCGTCCTCAAGTCGCTGCCGTTGATCGTCATCCTGGTGGACGAACTGGCCGACCTCATGATGGTGGTCGGCAAGAAGGTGGAAGAACTGATCACGCGCCTGGCGCAGAAGGCGCGCGCCGCCGGCCTGCACCTGGTGCTGGCCACGCAAAGGCCTTCGGTGGACGTCATCACCGGTCTCATCAAGGCCAATATTCCGACGCGCATCGCTTTCCAGATGTCGGCGCGCGTGGATTCACGCACCGTGCTCGACATGATGGGCGCGGAACAGCTGCTCGGCAGCGGCGACATGCTGTACCTCAGCACGGGTCATCCGCTGCAGCGCGTGCACGGGGCCTTCGTGGCCGATCACGAGGTGCACAAGGTCACCAGCTTTCTCAAGAAGAGCGGCGAACCGGTGTACGATGAGCAGATCCTCACCGGCGATACCGGCGTCAACGATCAGGGCTTCCTGCAGGAAGGCGGCAACGGCGAAGGCGGTGGCAACGGCGAGTCCGATCCGTTGTACGACGAGGCGCTCAAGATCGTCACCGAAACGCGGCGCGCCTCCATCTCCGGCGTGCAGCGGCGCCTGCGCATCGGTTACAACCGCGCCGCGCGCCTGATCGAGGACATGGAGCGCGCCGGCGTCGTCGGGCCGCTGCAACCCAACGGCAGCCGCGAAGTGATCGCGCCGCCTCCGCCGCGCTGAAGCACGTACACCGTTGCAGAGTTCAAAGTTTAAAGTTCAAAGGACAGAGTGCGAGGCGTGGTGAAGCAGGGCAAAAACAACAGTGTCATGGGTTGCGGGTACGCACATGTACGAGCACTGGTTTGGTTTTTTACCCTTGTACTCTGTACCTTGAACTCTGTACCTGTTTTTGCTGCGGACGCGCCGCCATCCGCCGTCGACAGCTTGCGCCGCTTCTTCAGGGAAGTGAACAGCTTCAGCGCCCGTTTCACCCAGGTGGTGCTCGATGAACGCCTCAGCCCGATCCAGGAATCCTCCGGCATGCTCTGGATCGAACGCCCCAACAAATTCCGCTGGGACTACGAGAAGCCGTACAAGCAGCAGATTGTCGCCGATGGCAAGCAACTCTGGGTCCACGACGTCGGCCTGGAGCAGGTGAGCGTGCGCCCCCTGTCCGGTGGCCTGAACGATACCCCGGCCATGCTGCTTGCCGGCCGCGGCCGGCTGGAAGACAATTTCACCATCAAACCGCTCAGCGCGCAGAACGGCATCGAGTGGGTGCAACTCTCTCCGCGGCGCAAGGACAGCGGCTACGAGGATATTCGCGTCGGATTCGCGCGCGGCAAACTGCACGTGCTGGAGATGGTCGACGGATTCGGGCAGGTGACGCGCGTCACGTTCCGCGCTTCCACGGAAAACCCGCGCATCGATGCCAATCGCTTCAGTTTCACGCCGCCGGAAGGCGTGGACGTGGTCGGCGAGTGAATCGAGTTAAACCGCCAAGACGCCAAGAACGCCAGGTTTTCTGAGTTCTGAAAACGCTTTTTCTTGGCGACCTTGGCGCCTTGGCGGTTCAAATTCATATCCAACATGGCAACGCAGGACCTGTTTCCGGAAACCCAGACCGCGCCGTGGCAACCGCTGGCGGATCGCATGCGGCCGCAGCGGCTGGAGGATTTTTTCGGCCAGTCGCACCTGCTCGCGCCGGGTAAACCTTTGCGGCAGGTGATCGAGGCCGGCATTCTGCATTCCATGATCTTCTGGGGACCGCCCGGCACCGGCAAGACCACGCTGGCGCGCCTGATCGCGCGGCGCACCCGGGCCCATTTCATCGCCATCTCCGCCGTCTTCGCCGGGGTCAAGGAAATCCGCGCAGCGGTGGAGGAGGCGAAGCAGGCACGCGCCGGCGGCCATGCCACGGTCCTGTTCGTGGACGAAGTGCACCGCTTCAACAAGGCGCAGCAGGACGGATTTCTGCCCTACGTGGAAGACGGCACGCTCACCTTCATCGGCGCCACCACGGAAAATCCCTCGTTCGAACTGAACAATGCCTTGCTGTCGCGCGCCCGCGTTTACGTGCTCAAGGCGCTGACCGCTGAGGAAATCCGCCAGGCCATCGATCGCGCGCTGATGGACGAAGTCGCCGGCCTGGGCGCGCAACGCCTGGAGATGCCGCCGGAGGCGCGCGAGTTGCTGGCGCAGGCGGCCGACGGCGATGCGCGTCGGGCGCTGAACCTGCTCGAGATGGCTTCCGACCTCGCGACAAAACAGGAAGGCAGGCAGATCATCACGGCCGATCTCATCAAGGAGGTTGTCACCGGCGGCGTGCGCCGTTTCGACAAGCAGGGCGAGGCGTTTTACGACCAGATCTCGGCGCTGCACAAGTCGGTACGCGGCTCCGATCCGGACGCCTCCCTGTACTGGTTCGCGCGCATGCTCGACGGCGGCTGCGACCCGTTGTACATCGCCCGCCGCGTGGTGCGCATGGCCTCGGAGGACATCGGCAACGCCGACCCGCGTGCGTTGCAGCTGGCGCTGAGCGCCTGGGACGTGCAGGAGCGCCTTGGCAGCCCGGAAGGGGAACTCGCCATCGCCCAGGCGGTCGTTTACATGGCCTGTGCGCCGAAAAGCAATGCCGTTTATACGGCCATGGGCACGGCCATGAAGGATGCCCGCGAGCGAGGCTCGCTGGAAGTGCCGTTGCATCTGCGCAATGCCCCGACGCGCCTGATGAAGGAGCTGGGTTATGCCAAAGGCTATCGCTACGCCCACGACGAGGCCGAGGCTTATGCCGCCGGCGAGAATTATTTCCCACAGGAGCTTGGCCGGCGTCAGTACTATTTTCCCACCGAACAGGGATTAGAAGGTAAAATCGCCGAACGTCTGGCCCATTTCCGCGAGCTCGACAGGAAGGCGCGCGAGGCCGCCGCCAAGCGGGGAAAAGGCAAACCCGGAACGAACGCCAAATGAAGCTCCGATGAGCGCGACATGAAACACGCCAAACTTTTTTTTGCCGGCTTCATCCTGTGCCTGTTCTCGCTTGCTTCCGCCGCGGACAAGCCCGGGCCGGCGACGGTCGACGCGTTCGTGAGCGGCAAGGCCGCTTTTGATGCCGGGGAATACTCCAGGGCGCGCGAACTGTGGCTGCCCCAGGCGGAGAGCGGCGATCCCCGGGCGCAGCATGCGATTGCCCGCCTGTACGAGAAGGGCAAGGGGGTCGATCGCGATTTCAAAGCGGCGGCGGACTGGTTCCGGAAAGCGGCGGAACAGGGGCATGCCGACAGCGAGTATCGCCTGGCGGTGGGTCATGTCTACGGGCTGGGCGTGAAACGCGACGAGGCCGCGGCGCTTTCCTGGTTGCGCAAGGCGGCGAATCACGGGCACAAGCGTGCGCAGAAAATGCTGGCGCGGGCCTATGAGGATGGCCGTCTGGGCCTGGTGGCCGATCCGGAGCAGGCGAAGTACTGGTACGATAAGGCCAATTCCGGTTCATGAAGAAACAAAAAACATTCAACCGGTGAGACAGGACCTTCCATGAGACAAGTGCTGGCCATCGCCGCGGGCGGCGCCGTGGGGAGCCTGTTGCGCTTCTGGTTGTCCACCTGGGTGCATGCCTTCGCCGATCGGTCGTTTCCCTACGGCACGCTCGTGGTGAACGTTCTGGGCTGCCTGCTGATGGGGTTTCTGTTCGTGCTTTTAGTCGACCGGCTCAGCGATAATCCGGTATTACGCGCGGGCATCCTCATCGGCGTGCTGGGCGGTTTCACCACTTTTTCGTCGTTTTCCATCGAAACCTTCAACCTGATCGAGCAGGGCGCCTGGGTCCGGGCCATGGCCAACATGGGCGGCAGCCTGGTGCTGTGCGTCGGCGCCACCTGGATCGGCGTGATAGCGGGGAGGCAGTTATGAAATTCAGCGAAGTCACGATGGTGCGGATCTATCTGACCGAGACCGGCGAATTGCAGAAAACGCTGCTGGCCAGGTTGCACGACGAGGAAAAGGTGAAAGGAGTGACGGTGTTCCGCGGCGTTTCCGGTTTCGGCCGTTCCGGCAAGATGCATTCCTCGACCTTGCTGGATCTGTCGCTGGATCTGCCCCTGGTCATCGAATTTTTCGACACGCCGGAGAAGGTGAAGGGCATCCTGGGACACCTGAAAAACATATTGCCATCCGGCCATGTCGTCTCATGGAACGCCCGTGTGAATGAGAACTGACACTGGTCCGTAAAACATAAAAAATAATTTCAGACATGCTCGATCCCAAACTGCTCCGCAGCAATCTCGACGAGGTCGCGCGCCAGCTCGGACGCCGCGGTTTCCGCCTCGACACATCGGCGCTGGCCGCGCTCGAGGAAAAGCGCAAGAAGGCGCAGGTGACCGCCCAGCAGCTCCAGAGCGAGCGCAACGCCAAGTCCAAGGCCATCGGCGCGGCCAAGGCGAAGAGCGAGGACACGACGCCGCTGATGCAGGAAGTCACGCAGATCGGCGTCGCGCTCAAGCAGTCGGAAACCGATCTGGAGCAGATCCAGAACGAGCTCAACGAAATCGTGCTGGGCATCCCCAACATCCCCCATGCCAGCGTGCCGGACGGGAAAGACGAGAACGACAACAAGGAAATCCGGCGCTGGGGCGAGCCGCGCCAGTTCGATTTCACGCCGAAGGACCACGTGGACCTGGGCGCGGCGCTGGGTCTCATGGATTTCGATACCGCCGCCAAGATCGCCGGCGCGCGTTTCGTGGTGATGAGCGGTCCGCTGGCGCGCCTGCATCGTGCGCTGATCCAGTTCATGCTCGACCTGCATACACGCGAGCACGGTTACACCGAGACTTACGTTCCCTACATGGCCAACGCCGACAGCCTGCGCGGCACCGGCCAGTTGCCGAAGTTCGAGCAGGACCTGTTCGCCCTGAGCGGGGAGCAGCGCTATTACCTGATCCCGACCGCCGAAGTACCGGTGACCAACATCGTGCGCGACGTGATCGTGGACGCCGGCTACATGCCGCGCAAATACGTCTGCCACACGCCCTGCTTTCGCAGCGAGGCCGGTTCCTACGGCAAGGACACGCGCGGCATGATCCGCCAGCACCAGTTCGAGAAGGTCGAGCTGGTGCAGGTGGTACGGCCGGCGGATTCGTACCAGGCGCTGGAGGAACTGACCGCGCACGCGGAAACGGTGTTGCAGCGCCTCGAGCTGCCGTACCGCGTGGTCGCGCTGTGTACCGGCGACATGGGTTTCGCGGCCGCCAAGACCTACGACATCGAGGTCTGGTTGCCGGGACAACAGAAATACCGCGAGATATCCTCGTGCAGCAACTTCGAGGACTTCCAGGCGCGGCGCCTGCAGGCGCGCTGGCGCAACCCGGAAACCGGCAAGCCGGAACTCGTGCATACGCTCAATGGGTCGGGCCTGGCCGTGGGAAGAACCCTTGTCGCCATCATGGAAAATTGTCAGCAGAAAGACGGATCCATTGCCGTTCCGCCCGCGCTTCGTAACTATATGAATGGAGTGGAAGTCTTGCGCCGCTAGGCCCTGCCGCAACCCCTGGTTTTTACGGCCCCGGACGCCGACGCCTTTGGCGGGTATAATGGCGCCAAACTACTAGGGGTTTGTAGAGATGTCATTGGTGGGGAGCACGCGTCAGGCGCTTGTTGCCGTAATTCCTTCTCATGTCGGTCATCGATCCTTGCCATGCGCGGGGATATCACGGGCACGCATGAGAACGGGACACGGGCATTGGTGCGTCGCGACGCTGTAGGCAGGTTCATGCTGACAATCATAAGCGAATTTTTTGCTTTTTTTCTGACGCCTTTTCTCATCGCGATTTCCATCGTTACAGGGACAGAACAGCGCGACGCCGTCTGCCGCATGGTGCCGGCAGCAGAAGAATCGGCATAACTGGCGTCGGTTGACATCATGCGTTCCGCACTGGTTCTCACCATCGCTTACTGGGTATCCGTCGCCGTCGTGGTGCTGGTGGTGTTCCTGATGTCCTATATTCTGGTCCTGCGCGCCGTGCTGCTTCTGCGCGAGCGGCGTTACCGCGAGCTGGTGGCTCTGTGGCGCCCGATTCTGCTGAACAGCGGGGAGCACGACCTCGACCGTCTGCCCGCGGTCAAACCCGCGGACCGGCATTCATTCCTGATCCTGTGGAACATGTTGCGCGAGGAGAAGGACGCGGACCCGGAAATCCGGGACTGGATGAACCGGGTTGCCGTGGCCGTCGGGATCGACCGTTTCGCGAGGCAATTGCTCGAAAAGCGCGGGGTCCGGAAAAAACTCCTGGCGGTGGTGACGCTCGGCCAACTGCGCGATAAAAGCCGCTGGGACGTGCTGTGTCAGATGGCGGTTTCCGAGCATGTGCTCCTGTCGCTGGCCGCCATGCAGGCGATTGCCCGCATCGATCCGGCCGCCGCAACGCCGCTCCTGGTCCGGATGGTCATGAGCCGCCCCGGCTGGCCCGCGGCGAAAGTCGCCAGCATGCTCAAGGATATCGGCCCCGATCTCGTTTCGGAGCCGCTGACGGCGGCTATCCTGGCGGCGCCGGACGAGGAAAAGCAGAGATTGATCCCGTTCCTCGAAACCTGCAGCGACGCCACGGCATTGACCGCCGTGCGCCGGATCCTGAAGGAGCCTCACGATGACAAGGTGATCGGTCCCTGTCTTTCCGTGCTCGGCAAATTCCGCGACAAGCAGGACCTGAAGCTCGTGCGCCAGTATCTGTCGCATCCCAGGTGGCACGTGCGCGCCCATGCCGCCACCTGTCTTGGAAAAACCGGAATGAAGGAGGACGAGGAGCAACTGGTGGCGTTGCTCAACGACGCCGAATGGTGGGTGCGTTACCGCGCCGCGCAGGCGATCGTGAACATGCCCTTTTCAAGCGTTGAGCGAATCCACGAACTCATGGGCGCCCTGAAAGACCGTTACGCCAGGGACATCCTGACGCAGGCCGTCGCCGAGAAAGGCTTGACCTTGCCATGATTGAATATTTCCCCCTGGTCGAGACGTTCATCCTGCTCTACTTCATCGGCCTCAACGGCGTCTATTTGACGCTGAACGTGCTTTCGATCAGCGGCATCTCCAGGTACATGCAAAGCCGCGACGTTTCCGGCCTCCCGCATTTGTTCGCCGGATTCGCGCCGCCGGTCACCATCGTGGTTCCGGCGTACAACGAGGAAGCCAATATCCTGAACACGCTGCGATCGCTGTTCGAACACAACTACCCCGAGTACGAGATCGTCGTGGTGAACGACGGATCCACGGATCGCACGCTGGAAGTCATGAAGAAGGAGTATTCCCTGGCGCCGTTTCCGGAGGCGTATCGCACCCGTCTACGCACGAAATCCGTGCGCGCCGTGTATCACTCGACCGTCGATCCGCGCCTGCGCGTGGTGGACAAGGAAAACGGCGGCCGCGGCGATGCCGTCAACGCCGGTATCAACATCGCGCGCTATCCCTGGGTCTGCCGCGTGGACGCCGATTCCATCCTGCAGCGCGACAGCCTGCTGCTGATCGTGCAGCCGCTGCTGGAGGATCCGACCGTGGTGGCCTGCGGCGGCACGGTGCGCGTCGCCAACGGATGCAAGTCGGAGGACGGCATATTTGTCGAGGCCGATCTTTCCCGGAAGCCGCTGGTCCTGTTCCAGATCGTGGAATACCTGCGGGCGTTCCTGTATGGCAGGATGGGATGGTCGCCGATGAATGCGCACCTGATCATCTCCGGTGCGTTCGGCATTTACCACAAGGAAACGGTCGTGGCGGCGGGCGGGTACCGGCCTGACACCGTCGGCGAAGACATGGAGCTGATCGTCCGGCTCCACCGCTTGTTGTCGGAGCAGAGAAAACGGTACCGCATCACGTTCGTGCCCGAGCCCATCTGCTGGGCGGAGGTCCCCGACAAGCTTGGCAAGCTGGGGAAACAGCGCATCCGCTGGCAAATCGGCCTTATCGAATCGCTCATGATGAACCGCGGCCTGTTGTTTCACGACAAGGGCACGTTCGCCGGATGGTTCGCCTTCCCGTTTACCCTGTTTTTCGAGTGGTTTGGGCCGTTCGTCGAAATCCTCGGCTACATCATTATCATCACCGGCTTCATGGTTGGCTTCATCTCCGTCGAGGCGTTCACGACCTTCCTGATCCTGGCCATCGGGTTCGGCGTGTTGCTGTCGATTTCGGCCCTGCTGCTGGAGGAAATGTCGTTTCATCTGTATAAGAGGCCCTGGCATCTCCTGGTCCTGTTCGTGGTGTCCCTCGTCGAGAATTTCGGCTACCGGCAGCTGAACACCGTGTGGCGGGTGGTCGCCGTCTTCTATTATTTGCGCGACAAGCTCGTCAGCCGGCTGACGTCCAGAAAACAGGCAGACCGATTGCGAACGCCGGCCGGTTAGCGTCCGTCATCCATGGATAAACGACAGTGAAAACAAGAATACTGCTGGTTGTGGGGATATGGGTCGTGCTCGCGGCATCCGCGGGGAATGCTCCAGCCTGGGCCGATGACGAAGCGGCGGCCATGGCGGCGGGCAACGCGGCGCGGCAACGCGGGGATTACGCGGCGGCCATCAAGCATTACCGCGCGGCGGTGGCGACGGCGCCGAAGTCGTACGAACCGAAATTCCAGCTCGCGCGCACGCTTTCTTTTGCGAATCAGCGCGAGGAAGCGATACGCCTCTATACCGAGCTGCTGGTGACGCGCCCGAATAATTCCGATTTGCTGCTCGCCAGGGGGCGTACGTATGCCTGGGAAGGCCGCTGGGGCGAGGCGGAAACCGACCTGCTCGCCGTCACCGCGCGCTCGCCGGGTTATGGCGACGCCTGGTCCGCGCTGGGTGACATGTATCTCTGGAGCGACCGTCCGGACTCCGCGGTCAAGGCCTACGGCCGGTGGATCTCCGCGCAGCCGGCCGAATCCCGGGCGTATCTGGCGCGGGCCGGGGCCTACCGGTCCATGGGCAATCTCGCGGCGGCGCGCGCGGATCTGGAAATGGCGCGCGCGCGAGGCGCGTCAGCCGCCGAAGTCGACCGGCTTCTGGCCGCGCTGGAGCGGCGGTCGGAACCGGAGGCCGTCAGGCCGGAAGGGTTCCGCTGGGGCGCGAGCGTCGGCTACAGCGCGAGCAGTTTCTCGCCGGACCGGGACAAGTGGAACGAATACAACGCCTCCCTCCGCCGCTACTGGGATCGCGGTTCGCTCGCGGTCGAGTATCTCAAGGCGAATCGCTTCGACCTGACTGACGACGCCATTGCCCTCGATGCCTATATCGATCTCTGGCTGCGGGCCTATGCCAATGTGCGCTACCAGCACTCGCCGGACGGCGTGCTCTACCCCGAGCAGTCCTATCGCGTGGAGCTGTTCCAGGGAGCGGGGCAGGGCTGGGAGCTTTCCGGCAGCTATGATCGCCTGAATTTCACCAGCACCAGCGTCGACATGTATGGCGTGGGGCTTGGCAAATACACCGGTAACTGGTATTTCCGGTGGCGCACGCTTTTCATTCCTTCGACTTCCAAGAACGGTTTGTCGCATCGCGCGATCGCCCGTTATTATTTTTCCGGCGACGCGGACGATTATGTCGAGTTGAACGGCGGATTCAGCCGCGGCGGGGATTTTCGCGGAAACAGCCAGATCATCGACGTTACCAGCAGCTGGACCGTCGGCGCGGCGGTTCGCAAGTATTTCTCGCCGCGCTGGGGCGTCAAGGTCTCGGCCGACTACAGCAACGAACAAACCGTCAACCCCTTCACTGAGCGAAGCATTTCCGCCAGCCTGCTTTACCGCTGGTGAGACAGGCACACGGCGGCAACGCGGTTCATGCAAGGAATGAGAAATCCCGCCCCGGACGATCCCGCCAAACCGTGGCCGATACGGTTTCGCGATATACTGGTCCGGTTCGGCAATCTTTCCCTGGCGTTGTTGCTCGCCTTTTTATCGGCGCGCGTGGTGGAGATGGCCGGCCTGGCCCTGATCGCAGAGGTCCCGGCGGACATCTGGACCGTGGTCGGCAGGACGCTATGGACGGACGCGCTGTTCTATCTGAAGCTGCTTGCGTTCATCCTGCCCCTGTTTCTGCTGCTCCGCCTGGTTTTCCGCGGGCAACGCGCCGATCTGGTCAGCTACGGCATCATCGGCACGGCGGTCCTCGCCGCCTGTCTGCTCCTGGTCAATTATTTCTTCGTGGCGCGCGTCCCGCTGGGGGCCGATCTGTTCGGTTATTCCCCCGGCGACATTCTCGGCATCGCGCGCGCCGGTTACCGGATTTCCCTTTTGTCCATCGCCAGTCTGGTGATTCCGCTCGCTGTTTTCTGGACAGCGCTGGTATATTTCGGAACTCACACGGTTCTTCCCTGGCGAATCGTTTTTGCCGCGCTGCTGGGCGGGATTTTGCTGATAGCGTTCGGTGGCACCGTCCTGCCTCCCCGAACGGCATTCAAGAGCGAGTTTTCCTATGGCATGGCCCTGAACAAGGGAGCCTTTTTTGCCGCTGATACCTATGCTTATTTGATGCCGCATGACCCGGGTCCGGGCGCCGCCCGCCCGGTGGTTTCGCGGTTTCGCTACCTCGATCCGGAGTACCCGTTTCTGCGGGAAGAGAACACGCCGGATGTGCTGGGCGAATACTTCAGGATTGACCCGGCCAGGCCGCCCAACATCGTGTTTCTCGCGGTCGAAGGCCTGGGGCGGGCCTTCAGCGGACCGGATGCCTATCTGGGCAGTTTCACGCCGTTTCTCGACGAGCTGGCCGGCAAAAGCCTGTACTGGGAGAACTTCCTTGCCTCCCAGGGACGGACCTTCGCCTCGCTGCCCTCGATCCTGGGATCGCTGCCGTTCGGCAGCAGGGGCTTCAACGACCTGGGAGCACGCATGCCGCGGCATCTGACCCTGCTGAGCATCCTCAAGCGCCACGGCTATCGCACGCGTTTCTATTGCGGCAACAGCCTGGATTTCGACAACCAGCGCGCGTTCCTCGAGCGCCAGAACATCGATCTGATGGTCGGGATGGATGACTATGACGACAGTTACTACCGGCTCCCGGGCGCCTACTGGGGCTATGCCGACCGGGAGGTGCTGCAAAAGGCGCTGACCACCCAACGCAAGGATCCGCGAACCCCGTACGTGGATTACGTGCAAACCGTCAGCATGCACACCCCGTATTCCGTCCCCGGACAGGCGGAATACCTGCGGCGGTTCGAGGAACACATGGATCGCCTGGGCTTTACGGAGGCTGTGAAGAAGAAATACCGCCAGTACCGGAACATCTACTCGACCGTGCTCTACACCGACGCGGCGCTGCAATATTACTTTGAAGAGCAGGCCAGGCTGCCGTCTTACCGAAACACCATTTTTCTGATAACCGGCGATCACCGGTTGCCGGAGATACCGATGTCGACCAAGATCGACCGCTATCACGTGCCGCTGATCATCTATTCGCCGATGCTGAAACGCGCGGCGCGCATCAAGTCGATCTCCTCGCACCTGGACATCACCCCCTCGTTGCTGGCGTTCCTGAAACGGAATTACCGGGTCAGGACGCCGGACAAGGTGGCGTGGGTCGGCACGGGACTGGATATGGAACCCGCGTTCCGGAATATTCACAGTTACCCGATGAAGCACACGATCAACAACCTGATCGATTACATCTCCGGAATGTATTTCCTGAACGACAGCACGCTGTTCGCCATCGGGCGCAACATGGATCTGGAGCCGATCCATGACGAGGAAAAAATGAAGGAACTCCGCGCGGAGTTCGAACTCTACAAGGCGATGAATGCCAGGTTCGTGAAGGAACTGAAGCTGATACCGGGAGATATCCATGCCGCTTATTTCCCGGCCCGCTGACAGGCGGCGTTCCGCTTCCTGTCGCATGTCGGTTGGCCGGCCGTGTTGCCGGGCGCTGCGCCGCGCCATTTGGTCCATCATGGCCATGCTGGTGATATTGTCGGCGCCTCCGGCGCTGGCTGCCGCGCCACGTGCCGCATGGGTCTGGGAAGCGGATACCTTCCGCCTGCTCGACGACGACGCTCACCGGGAAGAAATCTTTTCCTTTCTCGCCCAACGCAAGCTCGGCATTCTTTACCTCTATGCCGACGAATTTCGCGGTCGCAACGCCATCCGCGACGAGCCCGACAAGTACCGGCGGCTGATCGCGGCCCTGCGTGAGCGCGGCTGCAAGGTATATGCCTTGCTCGGCTCGTGGTATCTCAAGACGCCGGAATACATCCTCCCCGAGCGGCGCAAGACGGCGGTGCAGATGTTCCAAAACGTCATCCGCTACAACGCGAACAGCCGGCCCGCCGAGCGGTTCGACGGCGTCAACATCGACATCGAGCCGTATCTGCTGGATGACTGGAACGAGAAGCTGATGCTCCGCGCCACCCAGTACCTGGACCTCGCGGCGGAATTCATGCGCCTGAAGCAAAAAGCCGGGTCCGCGCTCGCTGTGGGGCCGGCCATGCCGTTCTGGTTTGACGGAATCGAGCAGGTGGAGTGGAGAGGGAAACGCAAGCGCCTCAGCGACCACGTCCAGGATGTTTATGACTACGTGGCCATCATGGATTACCGTAACTTTGCCCGTGGCCGTGACAGCATCATCGCCCACGCCAAGGATGAACTGGAGTATGCCGACCGCATGGGAAAGACCGTCGTGATCGGCGTTGAAACGATCCAGACCGAACCCCGGAAAGTCACTTTTTACGGGATGGGGCTTGCCGCCATGGAGGAACAACTCGCCATCGCGGAAAGCGAATTTGCCTCGCATCCATCCTTCGCGGGGTTTGTGATCCATCATCTCCGCACGTACCGGGCCATGCCGGATCGCGCGCCGCAGGTGCCATGAGCGCAGGACGGCGGAAGGTTCGCGCCGTTGAATTCCGGGAGGACGCAGTAGCTCAATTCGGCTATCCTTGGAGCTTCCGGAGAGGTGGCCGAGTGGTTTAAGGCGGCGGTCTTGAAAACCGTTGACGGGCAACCGTCCGGGGGTTCGAATCCCTCCCTCTCCGCCACTCTAAACAAAGGGGGCCAAATCGGCCCCCTTTGTTTAGAGTGGCTGAAGGAATGGCATGAGAACCCTTGGGTTCGACAAAAATCGCCGGGAGCGATTTTGAGCGAGCGTAGCGAGCCCGAAGGGCCAGGCGCAGGGATGCGCCTGGCACAATACGGCGAAGCCGTATTGAACGCCGGAGCGCAGCGACGGCGGCCCCGAAGGGGCGAGGGCCGCAGGCCCGAGTAATCCCTCCCTCTCCGCCACTTTTATATTGTTTGTTATTTTTTTCATACCACCTTGCGGATATCCGTAACGGGATAGCTTTCAGAACAGTGTTTCAGAGAATCCGGGTATAATTCGTTTCATGGATTTCCTCCCCATTTTCCTCAATCTCAGGCAACGCCCCTGTGCCGTCATCGGCGGCGGCGAGGTGGCCTCCCGCAAGATATCCCTGCTGCTGGACGCCGGCGCCCGGGTCACGGTGTATTCGCCGGCGCTGGAAGAAACGCTCAAGCGCTGGCTGCAGGAGGGCAAGATCCGGCACGTGGCGCAGGAATTCCGTCCCGAAATCCTCGAGGGCTGTGATCTGGTCATCGCTGCCACGGACGACGCCGGCGTCAACCGCCGGGTGTCCGAGACGGCGAAGGCGCGCGGCATTCCGGTCAATGTCGTGGACCAGCCGGAGCTGTGCACCTTCATCATGCCATCCATCATCGACCGTGCGCCCGTGACCATCGCGGTTTCCACCGGCGGGCGTTCGCCGGTGCTGGCGCGCCTGATCCGCGCGCGCCTGGAATCGATGATTCCCGCCGGCTATGGAAGACTGGCGAAGCTGGTGACGGCGTTCCGCGACAGGGTCAAGCAGACCTTCAAGCATCCGCCGCGCCGCCGGCAGTTCTGGGAGGAGGTGCTGCAGGGCCGAATTGCCGAACTGGTGTTTTCAGGACAGGAAGCAGCGGCCGAAAAGGCGTTGCGGGAGAGACTCGATGTCGTCGACGGCGGCAAGACCCCGGTCGGCGAGGTGTACCTGGTCGGCGGCGGGCCGGGCGATCCCGACCTGCTCACGTTCCGCGCCCTGCGCCTGATGCAGGAGGCCGACGTGGTGGTGTACGACCGGCTGGTGTCGCCGGCGGTGCTGGCGCTGGTGCGGCGCGATGCCGAACGCATTTATGCCGGCAAGGAGCGCGACAATCACGCCATCCCGCAGGAGGACATCAACCAGCTGCTGGTGCGGCTGGCGAAGGAAGGCAAACGCGTGGTGCGCCTAAAGGGCGGCGATCCCTTCATCTTCGGTCGTGGCGGCGAGGAGATCGACACGCTCGCGGCCGAAGGCATTCCGTTCCAGGTGGTGCCCGGCATCACCGCCGCCGCCGGCTGCGCCGCCTATGCCGGCATTCCGCTCACGCACCGCGACTATGCCCAATCGGTCGTGTTCGTCACCGGGCATTTGCAGGACGGGACCGTCAACCTGAACTGGAAGGCGCTGGCGCAGCCGGATCAGACCGTGGTTTTCTACATGGGTCTGCACGGCATCGAGACCATCTGCCGCGAGCTGATGCGCCACGGCATGCCGCCGACCACGCAGGCGGCGCTGGTGCAGCAGGGCACGACGCGCAACCAGCGCGTGCTGACCGCCGACCTGGCCACCCTGCCGGGCATCGTGGAGAAGGCGCAGGTGAAGGCGCCGACGCTGATCATCGTGGGGGACGTGGTGCAGTTGCACGAACGGCTGCGCTGGTTCGAGCCGACCGCGGCGAATTAACCTTCGCTGCTTTGTGTTTTTTTCCTGCCGAGACCCTGCTCCACCGCGATGACCGCGGCCTCGACGCGCGAGTGCACGCCGAGCTTGCGCAGGATGGCCTTGACGTGCAGCTTGACGGTGCCGTCCGTGATGTTGAGGTCGCGCGCGATCATCTTGTTGCTCTGGCCCTCGGCGACGTGACTCAGGATCTCCATCTCGCGCGGCGTGAGGTCTGACAGCGGCGCCGCGGAGCGTTTCGGCGTTTCCTGCGCCTGGCCCTGCACGATGCGCGCCAGCGTGCCCACCATCTCCTTGGCCACCACGTTGTCGCCGCGCAGCGCGGCTTCCAGCGCCGGCACCAGGTCCTCGGGCTCCATGTCCTTGAGCAGGTAACCCGCGGCACCGCCGCGCAGGGCGGCGCGCAGGTCGGCGTCGTCGCGGCTCATGGTCAGCATCAGGATCGGCACCGCGACGCCGGTGGCGCGCAGTTTTTCCAGGGTCTCGATGCCGTTCATGCCCGGCATCTTGATGTCCAGCAGGATCACGTCCGGCCTGAGCTCCTGGGCCTGGCGGATGCCTTCGTCGCCGCTGCCCACGGACGCCACCACCTCCACGCCGCGGCTGTGCAGCAGTTCTTCCAGCCCCTTGCGAACCAGGGCATGGTCATCGATCAGCAGTACGCGCAAATCCGGTTTCCCCTTGCTGCGTTATTTTGTCGCGGCGGTCTGGCGCGGCACGACCGGGAACGATAGCACAATGCGCGTGCCTTCGCCCGGTTCGCTTTCAATGGTGAGTTCGCCCGGAAGACGTTCCGCGCGCTCGCGCATGACGGAGAGACCGATGTGCTCGCCCGGTCGCGATTCGGAAACCGGCGCGATGCCCTCGCCATCGTCCTCGATCAGCAGGGTATAGCCACCGTGGCTGTCGTTGGTGAGCAGGATGCGGGCATTGCAGGCATGGCTGTGCTTGCGGATGTTCGACAGGGCTTCCTTGACGATGTGGAAAATCTGGCTTTCCTGGAGCGGCGTCAGGCTGAGTCGCCGGCACTCGTTGTGGAAATAGACGTTGATGCCGGTTTCCTGGCTGAAGCGCTCCACCATGCCGGCCACGGCCGGCACCAGGCCGCGCTCGTCGATTTTCAGGCGGTAGTTGGCCAGCAGTTCGCGCAGGCTGTCGTGCGCCTCGTCGATGGCGCTGCGCAGGTGCCGTACCTCGCTTTGCGAGGCGCGCAGGTCCTTCTTGTGCAGCGATTCGCCGAGCATCTTCACCTGCAGGCGCATGCTGACCAGTCCCTGCGCCAGGGAGTCGTGCAATTCGTTGCCGATGATGTTGCGCTCCTCCATGATGGCGATCTGGCGCGCGTGATTGTCGAGCCGGGATTTTTCCAGCGCCAGCCCGAGGTGCTTGCCGACGCTGGTCAGCAGGTCCTGGATGTCCTCGCCCAGCGCCGACATCGGCCGGTCGAGAAACAGGTTGTATACGCCGAGGATGCGGTCCTGGTAGGTGACCGGGACCACGACGAACTCCAGGCAGTCGCGTTTCAGCATCGGCATGCCCAGCAGCAGGGCGCAGGGGTGGGTGCCGCGCTGGATGCGGATGCTGCCTTGCGTCGCGGCCCAGCCGCACTGGCACAGGCCGGTATCCATGGCGCGGTCTTTCTCGACGACCTCGGCCGACAGGCCGCGGCTGGCGACCAGGCGCGTTTGGCCGTCGTCGGTGAGCAGGCGCACCGTCGCAGCGCGGGCGTCCACCAGCTCGATGAAAGTATCTAGGAAGCTTTCCAGCAGCTTGTCGAGATCGCCCGGCTGGCTGAGGCTCGAAGCCACGTCGTAAAGAATGTCCAGCGACTGTGTCTTGCGCGCCAGGCGCACGGTCTGCGCGCGCACGTGCGAGTCCATTTCCATGGTCAGCGACTTGAGCTCGTCGCTCAGGCGGTTGATGTCCTGCGCCAGCTCGCGGAACTCGCCGCCTTCGGGCACCGGGATGCGCGCCGAAAGGTTGCCCTCGCGCATGCGCAGCGACCAGTCGCGCAGGTGCGTCAGCGGTTCCGCCAGGTCGCGGCGCACGCGCGCGATGATCAGCCAGACCAGTGCCAGGCCCGTCAGGAGCAACGCCCCCAGCAGCACGTACAGGGCGTTGCCATGCTGCGGATAGGCCATGGTGACGTAGGCCAGCGCGCCGACGCCGGCGAACACCAGCGCCAGGCCGAGCAGCGGCAACGTCAGGCGGTTCAGGAACAGCCTGTAGCTTTTACGTTGCGGTCCTGTCGCCGGCGATATCGTCGGGGAGACCGGCCGGGCGCTGCCCGACGGCAACTGTTCCGGGGAAGCGCTCATATAAGTGCCGCATCCGTAAGCGGTGGAAATTCGGTGAACATTGGAGAGGTAGATTACTGAGGCGGCATCAATCAGGCAATCCGGTCACCGGCACGCCGGACGCGGCGTGATCGGGCGGGGGCAAATACCCACATTCCGCGAATGCCGCGGGCGCGACAATGCCTTATTCAGGCCTGATCCCCGGAGGCGGGCGATGAGGTATGCGCCGGGTCGTTGGGATTGATGAATATGAACTGGTGCTCGCCCGGGTTGATTTCGACGAAATCCAGCGTGGCGCCCGCCAGCAGGTCCTTGCTGGAATTCGAGACCAGCACGTCGATGCCCTCGGACACGAAGCGCGTGTCATCGGCGCCCTCGTCGTCAAAACCCATGCCGTAGACGAAGGAACCGTCCGATTCGCGGCGCGCGGCGATGCGCAGCGACATGGCTTGCGCGTTGCCGGCTTCGGCCGACCGGCGCACCTGGGCGGCGGCTTCGGGGGTGATCTTGATCATGAATGAATCCTCAGGCTGATATTAATGATGCGTTGTCGGGGCCGTCAATGCGCCTGCTTCTGCCTGGCGCCGGCCTGGCGTTGCCGGCGCACGAATTCCACGAAACGGGCGGTCCAGTGATTGTTTTCCAGATCGCGCAGGTGCGCGTAACAGGCGAACAGGTTCTTGTGGACGATACCGTCGTGCCGGCCGTCAATGCCGGTTCCGCGCAGCACCTCGTAGGCAAACACCGTATCCGGCGCCAGGTTCTCCAGAGTTGAGTAATGAAACTCGTGGGCGCGGATTTCGGACGGCGCCTGCGGCGCGGCCGGCGCCGGCCACGGGCTCTTGCCGGTTTCGCGCAGCACGACGTAGCCGCGTCCCATGGGGCGCTCGTGCATTACCACGTCGCCCGGGATCACCCCCGCCATTTCGCAGCGCTTGCCTTTCCAGGACAGGCTGCGCGCCAGGTACATGAGCCCGCCGCATTCCGCGTAGGCCGGCAGGCCGGTCTCGATGGCCAGGCGGATCTGGTGACGCAGAGAGGAATTGGCCTCCAGTTGCTCCATGAAAACCTCGGGGAAGCCGCCGCCGATGAGCAGGGCGTCCACCTCCGGGAGCTTTTTGTCTTTCAACGTGTCGATCGGCACCAGTTCTGCGCCGGCGGCGCGCAGCGCCTCGAGATCGCCCGGATAATAGAAGGCGAAGGCGGCGTCGCGCGCGATACCCAGTTTAATGGGGTTAATTTCCGAATCCCCTCTCCCGCTTGCGGGAGAGGACTGGGAGAGGGCGGATACAGGCGTAGCAGGAACAGTTAACGCAGGCATGTCGGAAGCGACCTTCAGCAGGCGGTCGAGATCGACCGAAGCGGCGATCAAGGACGCGATGGTGTCGATCTTGGTCCTGGCTTCCACCGCCTCGTTGCTGGGCATGAGGCCGAGATGCCGTTCAACAATGGAAAGGCTGTCGTCATGGTGCACCGCCCCCAGCACCGGAACGTCGGTGTAGTGTTCGATGACGGCACGCAGCTTGGCCTCGTGGCGCGAGCCGCCGAGCTGGTTGAGGATGACGCCGGCGATGCGGATGTTTTTGTCGAAAGCCTGATAACCGAGAATGAGCGGGGCGATGCCGCGCGTCATGCCGCGTGCGTCGATGACCAGCACCACGGGGGCGGCGAGCAGGGTGGCGAGGGCGGCGTTGCTGTTGCTGCCATCGAGGCTTAGCCCGTCGTAGAGGCCCTTGTTGCCTTCGATCAGGGAAATGTCGGCATCGCGCGAGCGCGCGGCGAAGCTGCGCAGGATTTCCTCGCGACTCATGAGGAAGAAATCGAGATTGTGACAATCGCGCCCGGTCGCCAGTGACAGCCACATGGGGTCGATGAAATCCGGACCTTTCTTGAACGGCTGCACCGCCAGACCGCGCCGGTGCAGGGCGGCACACAGGCCGATGCTCAGCGTGGTCTTGCCGGAGGATTTGTGCGCGGCGGAGATGAGCAGGCGGTTCATGCGCCACCTTGTGTACAGGGTTTCGGGTTTAGTGTTGCGGGTTCAGAGTTCTCCGCGAAACCCTGAACCCTGAACCCGAAACTCGATTAAGCCGCTGCCGCTTCTGGTTTGGCCGCACCGGCCTTGTGGTGCGGGTCGGCAACGGCGTCCGACAGACTTTGCGGCAGGAACGGCAGCACCCGCATGGCGAAGGCCGCCATGAAGAGCCCCAGTCCGATGCCGCCGATGCCGAGCACGATCTCGGCCAGGGTCGGTTTATAGACCGTCACCACGCCGTCGAAGAAGCTGCTGCTGACGATTTCTTTCCCGGGGTAAAGCGGCATCGGGTAGGCCTGGCCGCCGATGATGATGACGTAAACCTGGGCCAGCCCGCCGAGGACGACGAGCACGGACGCCAGCACCACCATCGCCCGCGACTTGCCGAGCCCGGAGAACAGGATGATCAGCGGGATGATGCCGCCGACGAGGACCTGGCCGAGCCAGAACATCTGCGTGTAAACGCCGCCGTGCAGCAGGATGAAGCCTTCGACGCCATGGCGCTGGGTGATGTAAAGATTAGTCAGGTGGTAGACGGTGACGAAATAGAGCACCGCGGCGACGAACACCCCGAGCAGGTTGCGCAGGCGGCCGAACACCACGTCGCCCAGTTCGCGGCCGGTCCAGCGCATGCCGGCCATCAGCACCATCAGGAAGATCGCCAGTCCGAACTCGAAGGACATGATGATGAACATGGGCGCGATGATCGCCGAGTTGTAGGCCTCGCGCGCCACCAGGAAGCCGAAGATGGAGCCGGTACCGGTGGTGAGCGTCAGGCGCCAGATGAACGCCAGCATGCCGACCGGCTTGCTGTAGTCGTTCATGCGCCGCTCCATCATCATCCATATATAGACGGCGACGATGCCGAAGAAGCCCATGTAGAGGTAGATGTTCCACGCGAAAATGGACTTGAAGTTGTAATAGGTCATGGCCTCGATCAGCCGGTCCGGCCGCCCGAGGTCCAGCACCAGGATCGCCAGGCCGCCGGCCAGCAGGGTGATCGCCAGCAGGCCCGAGAGCCGCGCCAGCGGCTTGTACATCTGGCGCCCGAAGACCGAGGCGATGGAGGCGACGTTGAGCGCGCCCGAGGCAGCTACTATGAGAAACACCGCGAACACATGCGGCAGGCCCCAGATGACCTGGTTGGACATGCCGGTGACCCAGTGCCCATGATGCTCCATGTACAGGGCGGCGCCCAGGCCCGCGGCGGTGATGCCGCCGAGTATGGCCAGCACGACATAGAAACCGAGGCTGCGCGGTCCGATCGTTCCGTAATGCATAGTTGCCATGCGTCAGATCCCCCGGTAACGCACGCCGGTGTTCAGATTCAGGTCCGGGCGCAGTTGAGTCGATGGTCCCGCCGCCAGCGTCCGGCTGATGGCGCTGTTCGGGTCCTTGAGGTCGCCAAACACCATGGCCTGGTTGCCGTCCTTGTTGCAGGCCTCGACGCAGGCCGGGATTCTGCCGGCGTCCACGCGGTGCACGCACAGGGTGCAGGATTCGACCGTGCCCATGCCACGCGGGGCATGCGGCTTCTGGTCGGTGGTTTTCTCGTGCACGAAGGAGCGCGCCTTGTACGGGCAGGCCATCATGCAGTAGCGGCAGCCGATGCAGATGTGCTTGTCCACCAGCACGATGCCGTCGGCGCGCTTGAACGAGGCGCCGGTGGGGCAGACGTCCACGCACGGCGGATGCTCGCAGTGCTGGCACATGACCGGCAGGGTCTGCACGTAACCGGTCTGCTTGTCCTTGAGGGTGACCTTGCGGATCCACTGCGCGTCGGTGGCCGGGCGTCCGTGCGACTGGATGCCGTTTTCCTCGTGACACGCGGTCACGCAGGCGTCGCAGTCATGGCACTTGTTGATGTCGACCAGCAGGCCCCAGCGCTGCAGGCTGGTGACGGCCTCGTCGGGCGAGCGCGCCTGCGCCAGCTCGACCAGGCGCAGCCCGGGCGCAAGCGCCGCGGCGGCGGCCGCGGCACCGCCGATGGCGATGAATTCGCGACGGTTGAGACTCATGGTTGTACCCCCGTGGCCGGTTTCGGCGGCGGCAGCGCGGCGAGGGCGGCCTTGTCAGCCTTGTCGGTATGGCAGCTGAAGCAGTCGATCTTGACCGAGGCGTATTCGTGGCAGGAGGCGCAGAAGCCGTCCTGGCCCAGAACGCTGTTGGTGGCCGGATCGGCGTGGCAGTCGACGCAGCCCTTGAGGCTGTGCTTCGTGGTGCGGATGCCCTGGTGCATGGTCTTGTCGCGCTGGTGCAGGATCACCTTCATGTGGTTGCGCCGCATGTATCCGGTGTCTTCCACGCATTGCTCGCCGCGGTGGATCTTCACCGTCGGGCCGATGCCGCCGGATTTCGCCGCCGGTTTGTCCGTGGCCAGCGTGATGCCGGCCACGGACAGCCCTGCGACGAACGTCGCGATCAGTGCCAGTCCTGCCTGTTTTCCGTATTTCACTTTTTTCGTTCCCAACGCGAAACCCGAAACTCGGAACCCGAGACCCTTTTAGTGGTCGCCCATACCCATCTTGATGTAGCCGGTGGGGCAGACGTCGGCGCAGATGTGGCAACCGATGCACAGATCGTAATCGGTGTACACGTAGCGGCCCATGGTCGCCTCGGTCTTGGGCGTGCGCTTGACCGCGGTCTGCGGGCAGTAGATCACGCAGTTGTCGCATTCGAAGCACATGCCGCAGCTCATGCAGCGCTTGGCTTCATCCACAGCCTGTTTCTCGTCCAGGCCGAGCATGCGTTCCTTGAAGTGGCCCAGCACCTCGTTGGCGTCCGGCACCATCTCGGTGCGCTTCAGGCGCGGCGTGTACTGGAAATGTCCGAGGAACAGTTCGTTCGACTGGCACACCTCGGCGTCGGCGCGGTCCTCGAAGTTGTGGATCGCGTAGCCGCCGACGGCCTTGCCCTGTTCCGAGGTGCCGCGCAGGCCGCGGTCGATGCCGCGCTCGGTGTCGGGGCCCGCCGGCTTGAATTCCTTCGGCGTCAGGCCGACTTCGTTCAGCTTGGCGAGCAGGTTGAAGTGATGCACGTCCACCTTCGGGCGCTTGCTCATTTCCTCCTTCTTCAGGAAATGATCGATGCTCTCGGCGGCGATCGAGCCCTGGCCGATCACGGTGGTGAGCAGGTGCGGGCGGATGATGTCGCCGCACACGAAGTAGCCGGGCTTGCCGGGCACCTGGTAGAACTTGTCGGAGTTGATCAGGCCCTTGCCGTTGTTGAAGTCCTCGATGCCGCGGAAGTCGCCCATCTGGCCGATGGCGGAGACGATGAGATCGGCCTCGATGTCCTTCTGCGTGCCCGGTTTTTCCGCCGGCGGGTTGACCGAAAAGTCGAGCTCCACCACGCGCAGCGCCTTGGCGCGGCCGTTGCCGTCGAGGATGACTTCCTTCGGTTGCAGCGAGCCCTGGATGACCACGCCTTCACGCTGGGCGTCGTCGATTTCGTGCTTGGCGGCGTTCATCTTTTCCACCGGCTGGCGCGAGATCAGCATGACGTCGGCGCCTTCCTTGCGGGCGGTGACCGCCACGTCGTGCGCGGTCTGGCCCATGACCACGTATTCCGGGCGCTCGGTCTCGGCCATTTCCTTGATGTAGCCGAGGCGGCGCGCCACCGACACCACGTCGATGGAGGTGTCGCCGCCGCCGATCACGACCACGCGGCCGGACACGGCCTTGAGGCGGCCCTGGTTGAAGGCCTCGAGGAAGGCCACGCCGGTGATGCAGTTCGGCGCGTCGGCGCCGGGAACGGGCAGGGCGCGGCCGGACTTGCAACCGATGGCGAACAGCACGGCGTCGTGCTGCTTCTCCACGTCCTGCATCGGCACGTCCACGCCGACGCGGGTCTTGAGCTTGACGTTGACGCCCATGCTGGTGATGCGGTTGATTTCGCCGTCCAGCGTCTCGCGCGGGAGACGATAGCCGGGCACGCCGTATTTGGCCATGCCGCCGAGCTCGTCATGATCGTCGAACAGCGTGACCGCATGACCCTTGAGGCGCAGGTGATAGGCCGCCGCGAGGCCGGCCGGGCCGCCGCCGATGATGGCGACTTTCCTGCCGGTTTCCTTCTCGGCCGGCTTGAACGCGTACTTGTTCTTGAGCGCGGTGTCGCCGATGTACTGTTCCACCGCATTGATGCCGACGTAATCCTCGACCACGTTGCGGTTGCAGCCGGTCTGGCACGGCGCCGGGCACACGCGGCCCATCATGGACGGGAAGGGGTTGGCCTGGGTCAGGCGGCGGAAGGCGTACTCCTGCATGGTCGTGTCTTTCTGCGGCTTTTCGATGCCGCGCACGATGTTGAGCCAGCCGCGGATGTCCTCGCCCGAGGGGCAGCTCGCCTGGCAGGGCGGGGTCTTGTGCACATAGGTCGGGCACTTGTCGGTTTCATCGGCCGTGAAAATGCGCGATTGCAGCGAGGGCCATTCATGATCACCGTCCTTGAATTTGCGGAAGGTGAAAGCCTTGACCTCTTTTGCCTTGTCTGCGGGAGTTGCCATGGTGAATCTCCTGTCTTGATTCGGTTACTCAAAAATATATTTGTTTTGGTAATCAGCCCTTGTCGCCCAGCACGATGGCCTTGCTGACCAGTCCGTGCACGCTCTGGATCATGTCCATCGGAAGCTTGTAGTAGGGCACGATCTTGGTGAACTGGGCCTTGCAGATGGCGCAAATCGCGGCCATGTGCGTGACGCCGTGCTGCTCGATGACGTCCTTGAGCGCCTGCATGCGCGGCATCGCTCCCTTGACGCGCAGGTCCATCAGTTCATCAGTGAGAATGCCGCCGCCACCGCCGCAGCAGAAGGTGCCTTCGCCGATGGTTTCGGGCGCCATGTCGTAAAAATGATTGCAGGTCGCCTTGATGATCTCGCGCGGAATGATGAACTGCCCGCCCGGCATGTTGCCCATGCGCGAGGCACGCGCGACGTTGCACGAGTCATGGAAGGTGAGGACCTTGTCGTCGTTGGCGCTCTTGTCGAACTTGAGCGCGCCCTTCTGCATCAGGTCGTAGGTGAACTCGCAGATATGCTGCGGTACCGGGTAGCGCTGATCGAGAAAATCGAACGGGCCGATCAGCGTGTTCCAGAACGAGTAGGCGACGCGCCAGGCATGTCCGCACTCGCCTACCACGATGCGTTTGACGCCGAGGTCGAGCGCGGCTTCGCGGATACGCGAGGCGACCTTGTGCAGGTTCGCGGACGAACCCACGAACATGCCGAAATTGCCGGCTTCGGAGGCGTGCGAAGAGAGCGTCCAGCTGACGCCGGCGGCGTGGAACACCTTGCCGTAGCCGATCAGGCCGTCCACGTGCGGTTCGGCGAAAAAGTCCGCCGACGGGGTCACCACCAGCACCTCGGCGCCTTTCACGTCCAGCGGGTATTTCACGTCCACGCCGGTCTCGGCCTTCACGTCCTCTTCCAGGCCGAGCAGGGTGTCTTCCAGCGCCGGGCCCGGCAGGCCGAGGTTGTTGCCGATCTTGTAGACCTTGACCAGAATTTCGTTGACGTATTTCTGACCCTGACCGACCGAGTCCATGACTTCGCGCGCGGCCATCGAGATCTCGGCGGTGTCGATGCCGTAGGGGCAATACACCGAGCAGCGGCGGCACTGCGAGCACTGATGGAAGTAGCTGTACCACTCGTCCAGCACGTCCTTGGTCATGTCGCGCGCGCCGACCAGCTTGGGGAAGAATTTTCCGGCGAAGGTGTAGTAGCGCCGGTAAACGCTGCGCAGCAGATCCTGGCGCGCCACCGGCATGTTTTTCGGGTCCGAGGTGCCGAGATAGTAGTGGCACTTGTCGGTGCACGCGCCGCACTTCACGCAGGAATCGAGGAACACCTGCAGGGCGCGCGACTGCGAGACGAGTTCGCCCAGCTTGGTGACGGCCTTCTGTTCCCAGCCCTCGACCAGCTCGCCCGGGAAGCCGAGCGGGGTGTTGTGATCGGGTTTCGCGACATACGGCTTCGAGCCCGCCATCGAGTCGGGCTTGATGTGCGGTACCGCCATGTATTCGCCGAGGACGGGTGCTTGGACTTCAGAAGCCATGTCGTATTACCCCGTTGCCTTTTTGGTGTTGTCGATGGCCGCGCTCCAGCCGGCGACCCAGCGTTTCTCGCGCGGGTTGTCGACCTGGTTGCGGGTGGGGCTGAAGAACACGCCCGGGGCGTGCAGCAGCTTGCTGACCGGGAACACGATCATCAGCGTTGCCACAAGGGCCAGGTGCACCAGCAGCGGGCCGTCAGCCGGCAGCGGCTGCAGGCTGAAACGCATGAGCCCGAGGAAGAATGCCTTGAGCGCGACGATGTCGGTGTGAAACACGAACTTCATGGCCAGGCCGCTGGCGCCGATGCCGACCAGCAGCGCCAGCATCAGGTGATCCGACGGCTGGCTGATGTAGCGCACGCGGTCCACCAGGAAGCGGCGTCCCCACAGGCCGAGCAGGCCGAGCACCATGCCGTAGCCGGTGAAGTTGATGAACCACTGCAACCAGGACAGGAAAAACGGAGCCGGTTCGAGGAAGTAGCGCAGGTGCCAGGCCAGTTCCACGAACAGGCAGAGGTGGAAGATCCAGCCGAACAGCCAGGTCCACTTGTTCGACTTGAACAGGCTTTCGAACACGGTGACTTCGCGCACCATGCGCGCCGCCACCCCCAGACGGGTGGTCGGTGCCGGCGTGGTAGGGATTTTCAACGGCTGCGGCGTGCGCGCGTAGATGAAAATCTTGCGCGCGACGCCGATGACGAGGATAGCCGTCGCTATGTAGAAAACCAGCGCATAAATCACTGTCACAGCCGACATCGATGACCCCGCTGTTGGCTAGCCAGGCGGTATGTTAACCCCGCCCGGCGGGCCGGTAATTGATCAAACGCAACCGGTCGGCTTCGGCAGGCCGGCGTATTTGCACGCCTGCTTGGCCGGGCCGTAGGGGAACAGCTCGTACAGGTACTTGCTGTTGCCCTTGTCCGGGCCGAGCTTCTTGCCGATGGCCTTGGTCAGCACGCGCACGGCCGGGGCGATCTGGTATTCGTCGTAGTATTCGCGCAGGAAGTTGATCACTTCCCAGTGGTTCTGCGACAGTTCGCAGTTGTCGACCTTGGCCATTTCCTTCGCGACTTCCTCGCTCCAGTCGGTACGGCTGGCCAGATATCCTTCCTCGTCGGTTTCGATGGTTTTACCGGCAACAGTAATAGGCATGTGAGTACTCCTCGTCAGTTAAAGAAAAAAATATTGATATCAAAGCCAGGATTGCACGCTGGGGTATTGTACCGCCAGATCGACAAACCCGCTGTAGTCGACGAGCTTGATGCCGTCGATAACCCGGTCCTGCATCCCGCGCGCTTCGAGATCGGGATAGAGCGCGTAGATCGGATGATTCTTGAGCGCCTGCTCGACCAGCTTGGTGCTCGCGGTGCCCTTGATGGCGCCATACACGCCGTCTTCGATCAGCAGCACGGCGCTGCCCTTGGTGAGATGCTTGAGGCAGCTCTCGAGGGTGTTTCGTTCGGTGGGCGACTTGTTCACGGTATGCAGCATCGTCATTTCCCCTAAAAACTCAGAACCACGTCTTGCGAATCCATGAGGTCGGCCATTTCCTTCGCGCTGATGACCTTCACCGGAACGACGAAGTCTTCCTCTTTCAGGCCGCGCTCGTCCATGGATTCCTTCTCCACGTACAGCTTCTCGATGTCGTAGCCTTCCAGCGCGCGGTACGTCGGCGAGAAATTCTTCACGTCGATCGTCTTGGTGTGCTGGCCCTTCATGATCTGGTACACGCCGTCATCCAGGAACGCCAGGCTCACGTCCTGGTCGAACGCCGCCGCGATCAAAACCACTTCCAGGGATTCCAGGGCATAAATCGTCCCGTAGGGCGCCTTGCGGTTGATATACAGGAACTTCTTTATCTTGCCGCTGGTGTCTTCTTCCATTTCCACGCCGCCAGTTACTTCGGTCATTCTGTGCCTCTCGATGGTTCCGGGTTAATCGCCAAATGTCACCAGCCGCTCCGACTGGATTCCCGATTCGATCAGTTGCCCCAGGCCGGAGATGCGGAAACCCTCCTGGAGGTTTTCGTCCTTGATGCCGCGGCGCAACGCCGCCGCCACGCAGACCACCAGATCGATGTTGTGGTCCTTGGCCAGCTTCTGCCAGCGGTTGACGATATGACGGTCGTCCTGCGGCGGCTCGGTCAGCCGGCTCGAGTTGTACACGCCGTCATGGTAGAAAAACACGCGGCTGACGTTGTGTCCTTTCTCGATAGCGGCCTTGGCGAACAGGTAGGCCGTGTCCGAGGCCTGGTGTGTGTACGGCCCCTCATTGATCAGAATACCGAACTTCATCATCGTTCCCCTTGATATTTATCAACAACCCCCGGCGACTTATGGGCCGACGCCGGGAAAAACCCGGCGTCGGATACGGCTATACCTGCTGGCGTGCTAGAAGCGGATGTGCGCCGACTGGTTCAGCATGTGACGCGAGCCGCGCCAGTTGTCGATGTGGAACTTGGTGAACGGCAGTTCCGTGAGTTCGAAGAAGCGCGGCCAGCCGATGCGCTCCACCCAGTCTCCGATGCGTTCCCAGTCCTTGGCGTCCTTCTTGTAGACCTTGAGGATCTTCTTGACGATGGCGCCGGCTTCCGGCCAGCGCGGCGGGTTGTTCGGCACGCCCGCGGCCACCAGCTTGTGGAACATCGGCTTGGAACGCGCGTTCGAATTCTTGCCGCCGACCCAGATGGCGAGCTTGGAATGCTCCGGGTCGTTGATCTGCATCGGCGGGCAGGGCGGGAAGCACGCGCCGCAGCAGATGCATTTCTTCTCGTCGACTTCGAGCGAGGGCTTGCCGTTGACCATGGCCGGACGGATCGCCGCCACCGGGCAGCGCGCCACGACCGAGGGACGCTCGCAGATGTTGGCTACCAGATCGTGGTTGATCTTCGGTGGTTTCGTATGTTGCACATTAATCGCGATGTCGCCCTGGCCGCCGCAGTTGATCTGGCAGCAGGAGGTGGTGATGTGCACGCGGTTCGGCATGTCTTCCTTCACGAACTCCTCGTGCAGGTCGTCCATCAGCGCCTTGACCACGCCCGAGGCGTCGGTGCCGGGGATGTCGCAGTGCAGCCAGCCCTGGGTGTGCGAGATCATGGTCACCGAGTTGCCGGTGCCGCCCACGGGGTAGCCGGCGTCCTCGAAGGCCTTGATCAGCGGGTCGACCTTGTCCTTGCTCGACACCATGACTTCCATGTTCGAGCGGATGGTGAAGCGGACATAGCCTTCGCCGAGCTTGTCGATGATGTCGCACAGCAGGTTGATTTCATACGGGCCGAGCTGGCGCTGCGTGCCGACGCGTACGGTCCAGATCTCGTCGCCGGAATAGGCCACGTGGTGCAGCACGCCCGGACGCGGGCGGTCGTGGTACTTCCAGTTGCCGTAGTTCTTGATCATCAGGGGATGCATGTACTGGAATGCATCGGGGCACCCGCTCTCGATCGGGGGGCGCATTTTCGGTGCTTCTGCCATGAGTCAAATCTCCAAAACGTTCGTTCGTCGTGTATTCGATGCCTTGCCGGAAACGGATCAGCCCGCCGCCTGCTGCTTGCGGTTCTTCCACTTCTCCGCTTCCTGGTCCCACTCGTCCATGCGGACGTAGGAGCTGGTGCGCGGGTGGTTGATCATGTTCGGATCCACTTCGAGGCCGATGCCCTCGAGGAAGTTGGCCAGGCCGATGCGCTCGATCATCTCGCCGCAACGCTCGTGCTCCAGGCCGTTCTCGGCCCAGAAGTCGATGGTGTTGGCCGCGATCTCGCGGATGCGCTCGTAGTCCTCGTCGGTGTCCAGCTTCATGAACGGCACGATCACGGTGCCGAAGGTGTCGCCGATCTTGAGCGTGCGCTTGCCGCCGATGAGCAGGGTGATGCCCTTGTCGTCGCCGGGCTTGAGTGCCTTGGTCATGACGTTGATGCAGTGCATGCAGCGCACGCAGTTGCGGTTGTCCACGTCCAGGGTGTCGTCATCGTTGAGCGACAGCGCCTTGGTCGGGCAGCGCGCGACCACGTTGTCGACCACGTACTTGCGGCCCTTGGCCTTGACGAAGGCCTTCACTTCGTTCTGGTCGACCTTCATGTTGTCGCGCCAGGTGCCGATGACGGAGAAGTCGGCGCGCTGGATCGAGTTCATGCAGTCGTTGGGGCAGCCCGAGACCTTGAACTTGAACTTGTAGGGCAGCGCCGGGCGGTGCATGTCGTCGATGAAGTTGTTGACCAGGGTGCGGTGGATCTTCTGCTCGTTGGCGCAGGACTGCTCGCAGCGCGCCGCGCCGACGCAGGACATGGCGGTGCGCACGCAGGGGCCGGCGCCGCCGAGGTCCCAGCCATACTCGTTGATCTCGTCGAAGAAGTGCTGCGTGTTCTCGCTGGTCGTGCCGATGAACATGATGTTGCCGGTCTGGCCGTGGAACGCGATCAGGCCCGAGCCCCATTTCTTCCAGGAGTCGGACAGCTGGCGCAGCATCTTGGTGGTGTAGTGGTTGCCGGCGGGCGGCTGGACGCGGAGGGTGTGGAATTCCTTGGCTTCGGGGAACATCGGCTTGCCGTCGTTGCCCATGAGCTCGGTGAAACGGGGGATGATGCCGCCGCCGTAACCGAACACGGAGACCGTGCCGCCTTTCCAGTAGCCCTTGCGGGTGGTGTAGGAGTGCTCGAGCTGACCCAGCAGGTCGACCATCATGTTGTTGTCGTGCGCCAGACGCTTGAGTCCGGTCACGAAGCTGGGCCACGGTCCGCTCTCCAGCTGATCCAGCATGGGCGTCTTGTGGAACGGCTTGGTGGATTTCTTGTCTTTCGGAATAAACGTGGAATGTTTTTCCGGGTTCTTCGGTTGATTCTGGGCCATTTACTGCCTCCTGCGCGTCGAAGGGTGTGTGTACATTCCGCCTTCCAGCCTTTTGATTTGCGCCGAAAGGTCCAAATTTCTGCCGCCTGAAACCAGAGCATTGAATGCTTGCGGACCGGCAGTCTAAACCCGGCCCTTAATAAAAAAATCACACGTTAGAGAGAGCCCATCCGGGTTTACCCCTCCCGAAAGGGATATAAATGGAAACGTGCGGTCACGGCAGGAAAGCGTTTATTATATATCTGTCTGATTTCCAAAATACTATTGTCTTTCTAAAAACCGCGCCAATGCTGGCATTTTCAAACGCGGTTGCCTCTTGCAAATCCCGTCCGGGTATCCATTAAACAGCATCGACATTCCAGGGCATTGCGAACAGTGAACAGTCCGGTACAGGCGGCACAGGCGAGTTACGGCACGAGTCCGTTTTACGTTGAGAACGAAGCGGCTTACCGGCGCTGGCGCGCCGCCAAGCTGGCGCATTATCCCGCGACGGCGCAGAAACTGGTGGTGCCGGTGCACGACCCGCTGGCGCTCACGGACGCCGAGACCGCGGCGATGCTGAACATCTGCCGCAAGACCAACATGGTGATTTACGCCAGCCATGCAAATCGCGCAGACAAGGAAATCCCGCGCGCCGTGGGCGAGCGTTTCGGACTGCGCCGTCTCGACAACAACATGCTCGCGGACGACGACGGCATCACCTCGCTGCAGGTGGTGCCGGGCAAATCGCAGCGCGGTTACATTCCGTATTCCAACAAGCGCCTGCTGTGGCACACCGACGGCTATTACAACAGCGCCGACCACCGTATTCGGGGGTTCGTGCTGCATTGCGTTTCACCGGCGGCACAGGGCGGCGAGAACAGCCTGCTGGATCACGAGATCGCCTACATTCTGCTGCGCGACGCCGATCCGGATTACATCAGGGCGCTGATGGCGCCGGACGCCATGACCATCCCGGCCAACACCGAGTCGGGCGCGGAGACGCGCGCGGCCGTGACCGGCCCGGTGTTTTCCGTGGACCCGGCCGGCGGCAACCTGCACATGCGCTATACCGCGCGCACGCGCTCCATCGAATGGAAACAGGACGCGGCCACGCGCGCGGCCGTACAATTCCTGGAAAACCTGCTGGCCGGCGACTCGCCGTACATGTTCCGGCACACGATGGCGGCAGGGCAGGGCCTGGTGTGCAACAATGTGCTGCACAACCGCACCGCCTTCACGGACGACGCGGACCGGGGAATCGCCCGGCTGGTGTACCGGGCGCGCTATTACGATCGCGTCCGTGGGACGAACTTCAACGAGATGGGGCACTGAACATCATGCTGCATCTGAGCGAAATACTTCTGCAACATCACGACATCGCGACCTTCGAGCAGTTGCTCGAAGTGGTGCGGAGCCGCGCGCAGACGGAAATGTTCTTCCGCATCGACATCAAACCGCCGTACCCGGACACGCCGGCGAACTGGGAAGACCAGCTCGAAGGCGCGTTCGTCGGCATCCATTCCATTACAAAATGATTTTTGCCACAGAGGACACAGAGACCACAGAGCGAAACAAACGGCAGAAACGGATTTTTAACTCTGTGTGCTCTGTGATCTCTGTGGCCAGGTAATTTAAATAAATGAAATATCTCAAAGACGAAAGTTTCAAGATGGACATGGACAGCGCGGAAGACGTGCAGGAATCCGCGGTGCTGCTCGAGGCCCAGCTGGCGGAGTTCCGGCGCCAGATGCTGGAGCTGCCGCCCAACTACGATCCGCTGGCGCGCGCCGACCTGCTGCTGCAGATCGGGCGCACGTTCATCCGCCTGGAAAAAAACCAGGACGCCTGGGACGCGGCGCGCGAGGCCTTCGACATTTACGCGCAGCGCGAGGCCTGGGAGGGCGCGGTGCAGGCCTGCGACATCCTGTTCGCGGCGGACCAGCCGGAATCGCTGCCGGCGCTCGGGCAGGGCATCTGGCTCACGGTCACCTTCCCCATGGACCCCGAACTGTCGGTGGCGATGTTGCAGCACGTGGTGGACGAGACCCCGCCCGATTCCGACGGCGCCGCGGTGGCGGCCACGGTGGCGCACTATATCGTCGACCTGCGCGCCGAGGGGCGCCAGCGCGAAGATCTCATGTTCTATACCAACCAGTTGCTGGCCACGGTGGCGCGGCGCCACAGCGGCGTGCAGGACCAGGAGGCGTTCAGCCGCTGGTTCAAGAAGCTCGAGCTCGACGACCCGGCGAAATTTCTGCCGCGCCTGCGCAACGTGGTGGACGTGCTGGTGCAGGACGAGTGGTGGATCGACCGCGACGCCATCCACGCGAAGCTGCCGGTGCAGTAACAGGAGCGGCTGTCATGTTCTGGCAAGAAACCAAGGAGAATGAGCGCTACATCGTCCCGGACGACATCGTGGACCTGGCGTTCAGCATCCAGTGCCGCTGCCTGCCGGTGGATCATTCGTATGCGCTGTCGCAGGCGGTCTCCGCGGCGCTGCCCTGGTTCGCCGGCGAGGAGCATGCCGGCCTGCATACCATCCACGTGGCGGAGTCCGGCAACGGCTGGATGCGCCCGGACGACCCCACCGCGCTGCTGCACCTGTCGCGCCGCACCAAGCTCGTGCTGCGCCTGCCCCGGCACCGCCTCGCGGACGCCGGCAAGCTGACCGGACAAACGCTGGACGTCGGTGGCCACGCCATGCAGGTAGAAAAGGCGGTGATCAAGCCGCTGAGCGCCATCACCACGCTGTTCTCGCGCTACATCGCCGCCGGCGAAGGCGGGGACGAGATGGACTTCCTGCGCCAGGCGCAGGCCATGCTGGCCGACATGGGGATCAAGCCGAAAAAAATGCTGTGCGGCATCGAGCGGGTCATCGCCACGCCGGAGCGGAAAATACGCGCGCGCAGCCTGATGCTGGCGGACCTGGCCGTGGAGCAGTCGGTGCAGCTGCAGCAGCACGGCCTGGGCCCGGGCCGGACGCTGGGCTGCGGGCTGTTCCTGCCGCACAAGGATATTAACGAGGTCCGGCCGGCCGCCGACTAGTCGCCCGCGTCCGGTCTTGGATTAGGACTTCACGCTTTGTATCATTCGCGTTTTTCCGACGCGACCATCAATATAAATTTGCAATTTGCCTGTAATTCGAGGGGAACAACAATGAGCTATGAGTTTAACGGCAAGACCATCGATACCGACGCCAACGGTTTTCTGAAGAATACGGAAGACTGGAGCAAGGAACTGGCCGAGCAGATCGCCAAAGGGGAAGGCGTCGCGCTGACCCAGAAGCACTGGGACATCATCGAGTACCTGCGCGATGCCTATTTCAACAACAACGGCGAACAACCCAACACCCGCCACATCGTCAAGGCGATGTCGGACAAGTGGGGCACCAATGTCAGCCAGAAGGACGTGTACGACCTGTTCCCGAAGGACCCGAGCAAGCAGGGCGGACGCATCTCCGGCCTGCCCGAATCGCGCCGCAAGGGCGGCTATTAAGCCACGCACACTCCGGCTGTCAGCTTTCGGCACGTCTCCCGCCTCCGGGCGGGACGGCTGACGGCTGGATGCTGACAGTCATGCTCACCACCCTCGTCGATACCGAAACGCTGTCGCGGCACCTGGACGACCCGCGCTGGGTGGTCGTGGACTGCCGTTTTGTTCTCACCGACCCGGAAGCGGGGCGGCGCGCCTATGCCGCCGGGCACATTCCCGGCGCGCGCTACGCTCACCTCAACGAAGACCTGTCGTCCCCCGTCACGCCCGTGAGCGGGCGGCACCCGTTGCCGTCGCCCAGTACGCTGGCGGAAAAACTCGGCCGCTGGGGCATCGACAAGCACAGCCAGGTCGTGGTCTACGACGATTCCTTCGGCGCCATGGCGGCGCGCCTGTGGTGGCTGCTGCGCTGGCTCGGGCACGAGGCGGTCGCGCTGCTCGATCTGGGTTACCCGAAGTGGGTGCGCGAGAAACGGCCGATCGCGACCGAGCTGCCGAAAATCCAGCCCACCCAGTTTCACCCTACCATCAACCACGCGATGTGCGTGGACGCCGATTACGTGGCGCAAATGACGCGCGCGCAGGAAGGGTTTTTGATCGACGCGCGTGCAGAGGAACGTTTTCAGGGTGACGTCGAGCTGCTGGACAAGGTGGCGGGCCACATCCCCGGCGCGATCAACATGCCTTATGAGGACAATCTCGACTTCAGCGGCGAATTCATGTCTGATGAAGCCCTGCGCGAGCATTATCAGTCGGTGCTGGGCCGGACCGCGCCGGACAAGGTGGTGCTTATGTGCGGGTCGGGCGTGACCGCCTGTCACAGCGTGCTGGCCATGGAACACGCCGGGCTGTCGGGCGCAAAATTGTATGCCGGCAGCTGGAGCGAATGGATCACCGATCCGGCACGCCCGGTGGCGAAGGGCGAATAGAAATTTCACATGAAGCTTAGTGACCGATGAAACGCGTTGACGATTACCGCCTGCGGCTCGGCAAGAAAGAGCTGGTGCCGATCATGACCGGCGGCATGGGCGTGGACATCTCCACCGCCGAGCTGGCGCTGGTGGCGGCGCGCCTGGGCGGCATCGGGCATATCTCGGACGCCATGGTGCCGACCGTCTCCGACCGGCGCTTCAAGACCGGCTTCGTCAAGGAGAAACAGAAGAAATACAAGTACAACGTCGCCAACCTCAACAAGTCCGACATCCATTTCGATCTCGAGCGTTTGGCCGAGGCCACCAGGCTGCACGTCGGCCGCACCATGGAAGCCAAGCAGGGCGACGGCATGATCTTCGTCAACTGCATGGAAAAGCTCACCATGAACAGCCCGCGCGAAACCCTGCGCGTGCGCATGGCCTCCGCCATGGACGGCGGCATCGACGGCATCACGCTGAGTGCCGGCTTGCATCTGGGCTCGCTCGCGCTGGTACAGGATCATCCGCGCTTCCGCGACGTGAAGTTCGGCATTATTGTCTCCTCGCTGCGCGCGCTGCTGCTGTTCCTGCGCAAGAATGCGCGCCTTGACCGCCTGCCGGACTACATCATCGTCGAAGGCCCGCTGGCCGGCGGGCATCTCGGCTTCGGCATGGACTGGGCGCAGTACGACCTCAAGACGATTGTCGATGAAATCATTCGCTATCTGAAGCAGGAAGGACTGAACATCCCGGTGATCCCCGCGGGCGGCATCTTCACCGGCAGCGACGCGGTGGAGTTCTTCGAGGCCGGCGCGAGCGCGGTGCAGGTGGCGACGCGCTTCACGGTGACGAAGGAGTGCGGCCTGCCGGAGAAGGTGAAGCAGGAATATTTCAAGGCCAACGAAGAGGACGTCGAGGTCAACCTGCAATCGCCCACCGGTTACCCGATGCGCATGCTCAAGCGCAGCCCCGGCATCGGCGCCGGCATCCGGCCCAACTGCGAGGCCTACGGTTACCTGCTAGACGGCAGCGGCAACTGCGCCTACATCGAGGCCTACAACCGCGAGCTGGAGCGGCACCCGGACGAGGAAGAACTTTCCGTGAAGGACAAGATGTGCCTGTGCACGCACATGCGCAACTTCGACTGCTGGACCTGCGGGCACTACGTCTACCGGCTCAAGGACACCTCGCGCAAACTGCCGGACGGGAGCTACGAGATCCTGAGCGCCGAGCACGTGTTCAAGGATTACCTCTACAGCACCGAGCACCGCATCATGCTGCCGGCGGCGTGAGCCGGCCGCGCCTCAGCGCTTGCGGCACCAGCAATAAATGAATTCCTGATGCTTGCCCGCCGGCGTCACGTGGTTCTCGGTGACGCTGCGCAGCAGTTCGCAATCCCCGCCAAATTCGCGGTGCAACGCTTCCGGCGAGTAACGCACGATATCCAATCCGCTGCATTTCAACGGCCCGTGCGGGCCGAAGGTCGCCACAATCACGTGCCCGCCCGGCTTCACGGCACGCCGCACGGTGGCGACATAACGGCGCCGGTCGGCGGCGTCGGTCAGGAAATGAAACACCGCGCGGTCGTGCCAGACGTCGTAACCGTGCCTCGGCAGTTCGGCCTGGGTCGCGTCCGCCAGCAGCCAGGTTACCTGTGCGGCGCGCGCGCCCAGCCGCGCCTGCGCGGCCTTGATCGCGGCCGAGGAAATGTCCAGCACGGTGAGATTCTTGTAACCCGCCGCCAGCAGGTCGTCCACCAGCGTGGAGGCGCCGCCGCCGAGATCGATGATGGCGGCGTCCTTGCCGGCGCCGGTGGCGCCGATCAGTTCGAGCGATTGTTCGAGACGGGTCTGGTACCAGCTGACCTCGTTCGGTTTCCTGCCGGCGTAGACGCCGTCCCAGTGCTGTTTTCGGTCCATCGCATCTCCGGATCGTGGCGATGGCGAGTATCCTGGGTGCGCCGCCGGCCGGGCGGAATGACCTGGGTCAAGCGGGGCGGAAACCCCGGCATCAACGGTCGATGACCTCGCGCTTGGGATCGCGCGCCGGGTCGGCGGCGGGCAGGGTGTCGGCCACCCAGTCGCCCTTTTTCCAGCCCGGCACGGGGGTGGGGCAATCCTGTTTCGGGACGAAGCGCGAGCGCTGCACCAGTTTCATCTTGTGGATGTAGCGCGGGCAGTTGGCGAACACCTCGCGCGCCCGCACCCGCACCATGAACTGCGCCTCGGGGTATTCGGCCATGAGCGGGTCGTCGCGGTGCAGCGTGGCCTCGCCGTTCAGGCGCATGCGCTTCTGGTGCTCGAAGTCGATGAACAGCAGGCCCACCTGGCGCGTTGTGAGGATGTTGCCCATGCTGAGGTACATGCCGTTGCCGTCGAAGTTGGGAAACGCGAGCGTGTGTTCGTCGAGCACGCGCACGAAGCCGGGCTCGCCGGCCTTGTACGAGCAGTTCACGTGCCCGCGTTCGTCCACCGTGGCGATGAAGAACATGTCGAGGCGCTCGATGAAGTCCTTGTCGCTCGGCAGGATGTTGTCCTGCACGATGGCCTCGTCGAGCCGGTCGGCGAGACGGCGGGTGTCGAATTCGTCCTGAAGCTGCCGGCTGCCTTCGTGATAGATGTCGGACACAGCGCCTCCTTTCCCGGGCGGGAATCAGGCCGCGGGCCTGAGCGATTTCTCCCCTGATGCGGCGCCGTTCATGCCGGCGCATTTTTGATTATTTGTGCTTGTCGGTGTGGTGGGTCTTGGTGCCCTCGGCGACGCGGTCCATGACCGCGAACAGCACGCCGGAGATGATCAGCACGAAATGGATGCCGACCTTCCACGCCAGCTGCTTGTCCGCCACCGTCCAGGTCGCCAGATCGCCGGCCACGCCGATGTTGGAAACATTCACGAACGCCTTCAGCAGTTCGATGGCGGAGATCGCCACGATCGAGGCGATGAGCTTGACCTTGAGCCCGGAAAAATCCACCTTGCCCATCCAGCTCGGGCGGTCCTCGTGGCCGGCGGTGTCGATCTTGGAGACGAAATTCTCATAACCGCTGAAGATGATGATGAGCAGCAGGTTGGCGACCAGCGACATGTCCACCAGCGTCAGGATGGCGAGAATGACCGCGCTTTCGCTCATGGTGAGAACGGTCGGCAGCATGTGGAAGAAGTCCTGGCCGAATTTCACCAGCAGCAGGGCGATGGAGATCACCAGGCCCAGGTAAAACGGCGCCAGCAGCCAGCGGCTGTTGAAGATGATGACTTCCAGGGCGTGTTCGGTTCGTTTCATGTCAGCAAGGTTGATCAGCTATGTGCATGGAGTTCAGCAGGGCGGCATTATGGCGGGATTGCCGGAACAATCAAGCTGCTTGCATCCCTCTTAATATGTAGGTTGGGGTGAGGCGTGAAACGCCGAACCCCAACAGACGTTGTTTGTTGGGGTTCGCTGCGCTCACCCCAACCTACCGGACTCCCCTTGTGGGAGAGGGGAACATCAAATTTATTTCTTGTCGAGTTTAAGCGACGCCGAGTTGATGCAATAACGCAGGCCGGTCGGCTGCGGCCCGTCGGGGAAGACGTGCCCGAGGTGCGCGCCGCACTGGCTGCAATGCACCTCGATGCGACGCATGAAGAAGCTGCTGTCGTCCTCTTCGGCGACGTTTTCGGATTTCATCGGCGAGTGGAAGCTCGGCCAGCCGGTGCCGGAGTCGAACTTGGTGTCGGAACTGAACAGCTCGGCGCCGCAGCAGATGCATTTGTACACGCCCGCATCGTGACAGTCATGGTACGCGCCGGTGAAGGCGCGCTCGGTGCCTTTCTGGCGCGTGACCTTGTATTGCTCCGGCGTGAGGAGCTTTTTCCATTCCTCGTCGTTCTTCCAGACCTTGTATTTCATGGTTCAGGCCTCCTGACATGAAGAACTGCTATTAATAATGATTTGCCACAGAGTACACAGAGAGCACAGAGGGGAACCAGATTTTTTTAATCTCTGTGTACTCTGTGACCTCTGTGGCTCAAGTTTAAATATCCCCCCACATGCGGATCAGGTTCATGTAGGCGGTGTTGACCTGCGCCGTCTCCGGCGCATCGGGTGAAACCTTCAGCAGCTTCTCGCGCGCCTGGTACAACTCATACAAAAGCTCGCGCCGCGCCGGGTCGCGCACCAGGCTCTGCACCCAGGTCACGGCCACCAGGCGCTCGCCGCGCGTCACGGCGCTCACGCGGTGCAGGCTGGAGGAGGGGTACATCACGGCGTCGCCCGCGGGCAGCTTCACCGCGTTCTCGCCGAAGGCGGTGCGGATCACCAGCTCGCCGCCGTCGTATTGATCCGGTTCGTTCAGAAAAATCGTGATGGCGACGTCGGAACGGTACAGGCCCTCTTCGGTGCCCATGATGGCGTCATCGAGATGATCGCCGTAGGCCATGCCCGGCGTGTAGCGCGCGTACAGCGGGCTGGCTACGCGCAGCGGCAGGGCGCCGGCGCGGTACACCGGGTGCTGCACCAGGCTGTTCATGACGATGTTGTTGAGGATGCCCATCTGCTGCGCCTGCCGGTCGAGTTCCAGATTCTGCTTGACGCGTTTGGCCGCCATGCCCGCGGAAAGTTTCCCGTCCACGAATTTCGCGTCGGCCAGCATCCGGCGCACGCTGTCGAGCTGGTTGGGGTCGAGCACGTTTTGGAGATGGAGCATCATTGGTTCCGGTCCGGGTTCCGTGGGCCTGGAGGATTATATTCGGATTCCGCCCGGCGCGGCCTGCATCAGCGGAACGGCAGGGCGCTGCGGAGCGGCGCGCGCAGGTATCCGAGCGCCGGCACCAGGATGCAGATGGCCAGAATGGTCTTGACGATCCGCGCGCGCACGAATTTCTGCAGGCGCGCGCCGCAGTACATGCCCGCCATGCCGCCCAGGCCGAACAGCAGGCCGAGGCCCCAGTCGGGACCGACGGCCAGGTGCGGGTACCAGGGCGCGAGCAGCTGGTAGAACGTCACGCCGGCCAGCGAGGTGACGAAGGTCGCCATCAGCGCCGCGCCGGCGGCGATGTAGACCGGCATCCCGAAGAACGCGATCAGCAGCGGGGCGATGATCGACCCGCCGCCAATGCCGTAGATGCCGCCGATGATGCCCACCGCCAGGCACAGCAAGGCCAGCGGCAGCGTGCGCATTTCAAATGACTGGCCGCAGAAGTCGTAGGCGAGGCGGCGCGCGCTGAATTCACGGATCGACACGGCCGCCGGCGCACCCGCCGTTTTCCAGAATTGTTCCTCGGCGGCATCCTGATGGCGATCGATGTTCTTTTTCCGGATCAGTTCCAGCGCCAGCTGGCCGCCGATGTACAAGAGCACGATGCCGACGAACAGCTTGAAGGCTTCGGGATCGGCCAGCCAGTGGATGCGCATCAGCACTCCCAGCAGCACGCCGGGCAAGGTGCCGAGCGTCACGATCCACACGACCGGCCACAGCATGCGGCCTTCGCGGCGGTAGCGCCACACGCCGCTCGGGATGGCCAGGATGTTGAACAGATGATTGGTGGCACTCATCGACGGACTGTGAAAGCCGAGCACGCTGGCCTGGAACGGCACCAGCAGGAAGGCGCCGGATACGCCGCCCATGGAAGTGAACAGCGAGATCGCGAACGCCACCAGTGGCGGTATCCACGGGCTGACTTCGATTCCGGCGACGGGGAAGTACACGCGGGGATTCTATCGGAACGTGCCGGGCGCGCCTACGCAGACTACGACTCCAATCATACAAAACTCCCCTCTCCCGCTTGCGGGAGGTGAGGCGGGGTAGTCGCGAAGCCACTTACCGTGCATCCGCGCCGCCGAACGGGCGCAAATAGTTCTTTTGCGCCCCGGCGGGAACAGCGGGGAGAGGGAAGCGAGCCGTTGCACGCCTGCGGCGTGCGTTTTGTATTACCGGTAAAACAGCGACAGCCCGCCGACCAGGATCATCCACGACACGACTTTGCGGAACATCTGCTCGTTGATATGCAGGTGCAGCTGGTTGCTGAACCACAAGGTAACGGCGAGAAAGGGCGCGCTGACCGCCATCATCCACAGGATTTCCTCCGTGTAGGTGCCGTGAATGGCGTATTCGATCGCGCGCAGGCCGTTCATGGCGAGGAAGAACGCAAACGCGTAATGCCGCACGGTGTTCTTGTCGCGGTAGGTCGCCAGCAAGCGCGTCATGGCGATCGGCCCGCTGATGCCGAACAGCGCCTGTGAGGTGCCCGCGAGCGTGTCCATCACGCGCATGCCGACGGGGTTGAACTTGGCCCGGTGCGGCGCGATCACCAGGAACAGGCCCGCCGCCGTGATCGCGGAGGCCAGCAGCACCTGGAACACCGAGGCCGAGAAATAATAGAACATGGCGAAACCCGCGATCGCGCCGAGCCCGGCGAAGAACAGCATCCCGGCCATGAAT
>JBFMBB010000002.1:0-82887 GCA_040755435.1 Pseudomonadota bacterium
CTCCGCCTCGCCCGGCTTGCGCCGGAATGACGAACTCGGATGTTTTTCGGACTTTTCCGGCTACCCGTCAAAACATCAGGTCTCGCGCCGGCCGGCCAGGGCGCGCGCCAGCGTATTGCGGTCGGTGTATTCCAGTTCGCCGCCGATGGGCACGCCGTAGGCGATGCGCGTGGCCTTGATGTGGCGGGCGCGCACCAGGTCGCTGATGTAGTGCGCGGTGGCCTCGCCCTCCACCGTCAGGTTGGTGGCGAGCACGACTTCCTTGATGCTGCCCTCGTCGAGCAGGGCTTCGAGACGAGGAATGCCGATTTCGTCCGGGCCGATGCCGTCCAGCGGCGACAGCCGCCCCATGAGCACGAAGTACAGTCCGTTGTAGACGCCGGACTGGTCGAGCGAGACCAGGTCGGACGGCGATTCCACCACGCACAGCAACGACTTGTCGCGCCGGTTCGACGCGCAGATCGGGCACAGCTCGGTTTCGCTCAGGTTGTTGCAACGCTTGCAGTGGACGATGCGCTCGACCGCGTCGGTCAGCGCCCGCGCGATGCTGCGCGCGCCCTCGCGGTCGCGCTCCAGCAGGTGATAGGCCATGCGGCTGGCGCTCTTGGGGCCGACACCCGGGAGCCGGCGCAGGGCCTGCTTGAGCGCCTCGAGAACGGGGATGTCGTTCATGCTTCTCAGAACGGCAGTTTCATGCCGGGAATGTTCAGCCCGGCGGTAAGCCCCGACATTTTTTCCTCGGTGGTTTTGTCGACCTTGCGCGCCGCGTCGTTGACCGCCGCGGCAATCAGGTCTTCCAGCACTTCCTTGTCGTCCTGCAGCAGCGCGGGGTCGATCTGTACCCGCTTGACGTCGTGGCGGCAGGTCATGGTCACGCTGACCATGCCGCCGCCGCTGCTGCCGGTGACCTCGATGGTCGCCAGCTGTTCCTGGGCCTTGCGCAGGTTCTCCTGCATCGCCTGCGCCTGCTTCATGATGTTTCCCAATCCGCCTTTCATGTTGTCCTCGCCGTGATCAAATCTTGGGTCGAATCGACGCCGGGTTGACCCGGGCGCCGAATTTTTCCTGCAACGCGCGCACGTTCGGGTCGTCTACAATGGCCTGCACCGCCGCCTGCTGCCGTTCCTCCTGCAGCCGGCTGCGCTCCTTCGCCGGCGTTTCCACGCTCGGGCGGCCCAGATTCATCTTCAGGCGAATCGGCGTGCCGTAATATTTTTCCAGCGCCCGGCGCAGTTCTTCCTCGCGCTCCTTGTTGAGCAGCTTGGCGTGCGTTTCTTCCAGCGTCAGCGTCAGCGTGTCGTCGCCGCGGGATTCCAGGGTCGTGTTGCTGGCCAGCTCGCGCAGCAGGCCGGCAAGCCCGAGGCCGGCCACCACCTCGCTCCACTTCGCATCGTTCGCGCCGGGATTCGGCGGCACCGGGGTCGCGACAGCGACCGGCTCCGCGACCACCGGTGGTTGCGGCGCGGCGGCCGTGACGGGCGCGGCGCGCGGCGCCGGCGCTGACGCCGCCGGTGTTGCCGTCCGGGGCGCGGCGGCAGCAACGGATGAACGCACCTCGCCTGCTTGCGCCGGACGGAACGCCACCATGCGCAGCAGGATCATTTCCAGGCCGCTGCGCGGATCGGGGGCATAGGGCAGATCGCGCTGACCCATGACGCCGATCTGGTAATAAAGCTGCACATCCTGCGGTGACATGGCGCTCGCGTGCGCCGTCACGTTATCGCCCGCCTCACCCGCCAGCGCTGGATCGGCCTGCGCCAGCGCGATGCGGTGCAGCCAGAGCAGCAGGTCCTTCAGCACCGCTTCGTAGTCCAGGCCGAATTCGGCGGCCTCGGCCACGGCCTTGAGCAGCGCGGCGACGTCACCGGCCTCGAGTCCCTGCAGGATGGCCTCGATGAAATTCTGGTCGATCGTGCCCAGCATGGCGCGCACTTCGGCCTCGTTGACCTGCCCGCCGCCGTAGGCGATGGCCTGGTCCAGCAGCGACAGGCCGTCGCGCATGCTGCCGTCGGCGGCACGCGCCAGCAGCCGGATGGAGGCGGCGTCATGGGCAATGCCCTCCGCGTCCAGGATTTTCTGGATCTGGGCGGCGATCTGATCCGGCGGGAGTCGCTTCAGATTGAATTGCAGGCAGCGCGACAGCACCGTGACCGGCAGCTTCTGCGGGTCGGTGGTGGCGAGCAGGAATTTCACGTGCGGCGGCGGTTCCTCCAGCGTCTTCAGCAGCGCGTTGAAGCTGTGGGTCGACAGCATGTGCACTTCGTCGATGAGATACACCTTGTAGCGGCCACGCGTGGGCGCGTATTGCACGTTGTCGAGCAGATCGCGCGTGTCATCCACCTTGGTGCGCGAGGCCGCATCGACCTCGATCAGATCGACGAAACGGCCCTCATCCACTTCCCGGCAGGCGCTGCACTGGCCGCAGGGCTTCGACGTGACGCCGGTTTCGCAGTTCAGGGACTTGGCGAGAATGCGGGCGATGGTGGTCTTGCCGACGCCGCGGGTACCGGTGAACAGGAAGGCGTGATGCAGGCGGCCATGCTCCAGCGCATTGACCAGCGGCTGCACCACGTGCTGCTGGCCCACGAGTTCGGAAAAATTACGCGGGCGCCACTTGCGCGCAAGAACCTGGTAACTCATGAACCTCGGCGTGCTCTCGATCAGGAACGGCCTAAAAACGGGTGGCGGTTCGAGCCAACCACACCCCAGTACCCGAAATACCTGCTGCGGCTGCTTCCTTCCGGACCTGACCGGGTTCACAAGCTTCCGTCGCCGAGGGGACCGGCTCTCACCGCCATAATCAATCAGTGGGGCGAAAGTGTATCACGGCGTGGTGGTGGCGGTAAGCCAAGGAGATGTCGTGCCGATCCCGGATGCCCCGCCAACTGCTGCGGTCATGGCACGATGTGGTTTGTATCAGGCTTGCGTCGCGACGTCCCGGGCGATGCGCGTTTCGCCATGCACCAGCCGGGCATGGCTGCCATGCTTGCCCTTGGTGATTTCGAGCCGCGCCGGGACCAGCTCGGTAAGCTCGGCCACGTGGGAGATGAGTCCGACCAGCCGCCCGCTCTTCAGCAGTTCGCCGAGCGCCTGGAAGGCGAGTTCGAGCGTCTCGGAATCGAGCGAATCGAAGCCTTCATCGATGAATATCGTCTCGAGGCGGATTCCGCCGGCGTACGACTGCACCACGTCCGCGAGGCCCATGGCCAGCGACAACGAGGCCAGGAAGCTCTCGCCGCCGGAGAGCGTCTGCACCGGCCGCGTCGTTCCCGTGTAAGCGTCGTACACCAGCAGATCAAGTCCGCCGGCGGTGCGCAGGTCCACCCGTTCGGTCGCGCGCTGCAGATCGAACCGGCCGCGGCTCATGAGACGCAGGCGGTGCGACGCCGCGGCGAGCACGTCCTCGAGCAGCGCCGCCAGCACGTAACGCTGCAGCGTGATGCCATAGATGTTCTTGCCGTTGGCCACCTCCGCCACGCGCCCCACCACCGCCAGCTGCGCCTCCGTCTGGGCCTGCTCGCCTTGCAGGAACTTCAGCTCGCTGACCGAACTGTCGATCTGCCGGCTTTGCTCCCCGGCGCGCGCCCGCTCTTCGAGCAGGCCGTTTACTTCGGCCTGGGCATTCGTCGCATCGGTCTCGAGCGCGGCCAGGTCGGGACGCACCTTTCCGCGTGCCGCCTCAGCGACACGATCGAGGCGCGCCTTCGCGGCCACCTGCGCATCCTGGAAGGAACGTATCTCCAGCTCCAGCCGCGCGCATTCCTCCACGGCGAGTTTGGCCTCCTGGTAAGCCGCCTCCCCGGCAAAGCCGGCCGCCATGAGGCGCTTCTGAAAATCCTCCACGGCCGCTTCCATGCGCCCACGGGCTTCATTGATCTCACGCTCCACGCCATCGAGCTGCGCCTGCCGCGCCTGCCACGCCGCCACGGCGCTGTCGTGGTTTTGACGCGCGTGCTCGAGCGCGGCGTTCAGTGCCTCGTGCCGCGCCCGCGACGCCGCCAGCGCCGCGTTCAGGGCCTCGAGCGAGCGCAGCGTTGCGGGGACGTCTCTCTCAAGACCGGCAATGCGTTCCTGCAGGCGGCCGTGTGCCGTGCTTGCCTCGATGAAGATCTCCTCCAGCCCCGGAAGTTCCCCGGTAAGCTGCGTCTCGGTTGCCTGCAGTCCGGCGATGGTGCGACGCAAGCCGGCCTGTTCCTCCGAAGCGGCTTTGGCCCTGGCAAATTCGGCCTGTGCTTCCTCGAGTCGCTTCGCCAGCGCCGCGGGTGAGGTCTTGTGTTGCGCTCCGAGATCCTCCAGGCATTTGGCAATGCGTTCACGGGTGACGGCGACGCGCTGCGCCACCTGCGCGGCTTCCTGCATCGCGGCTTCCTGCGTCTTTTCGAGACGCGGCAGTTCCTCGCGCAAGGCCGCGATCTCCTGCTCGTCCGGCACCGCGGCGCGAAAATGCGCCGGCGCCGGGTGGCGCGTGGAACCGCACACCGGACAGGGCTCCCCGCGCGCGAGCTGTTTCGCCAGCACCGTGGACTGCGCCTTCATGCGCTGCTCCTGCAGGCGCTCGAGTTTTTTCCTGGCCTCGTTGAGGGATTTCCGGGTTTCTGCCGTCAGCACCTCGGCGCTCGCGAGCGCATGTTCCTGCGTCTTGAGCCGGCCCTGATGTTCCGCCAGCTCGGTGGCGAGCTTGTGCCAGCGTTGCAGTTCCCTGGCCTGCGCCTTCCACTCGGCGGTTTTGCCGGACAACTCGATGGCTTTCTCGAGGTCCTTTTGCAGCTTGCGCAGCGTGCGGCTGCACTCGCGCAGCTCTTCCTGCGCCCGGTCCCGGTTATGGGTGGCCTGCGTGACGCGCTGTGCATTCCCGGAGAGTTCCCGGTTGCCCTGTTCGAGCTCCCCGATCTTTCCGGTCAGTGCTTCCAGTTGCGCAATCTCTCTCCGCACCAGTTCGCGTTCTGCCTCGCGTCCCTGTTCCGCCGCCAGCGCGCGCTCGGCGTCGAGCCTGGCCTCCAGCGCCCGCTCCTGTTGCGCGGCGAAGTTCGCGCGTTTGAGCAGGACGGCTTCATGTTCCTGCCGGCGCTGGTGGCAATAGCTTTCGGCGTCGTGCAGCGATTCGGCGCGACGGGCGCGGTCGAGACGCTCTCCGAGCACGTCGATTTCCGCGCGGCGCGTCTCCGCCGCGGCATAGCCGAGCTGGGCCTCCGTCAATTCCGCAAATACCTTGTCCACCTGATGCGCCTCGCGCAATTGCCGGTCGATCAGTTCCCGCCGCGCCGCGGCGGCGGTCAGGCCGGCCTCGACCTCGCCGGCGCGCCGGCGCAGCGTTTCCTGCCGCTCGAGCAGCTCCTGAACGTCCGCCGCCCCGGCCTGCGCCAGGACGAAACCGGCTCGCCCGGCGAGGTCCTCGCAGCGGCGGCGTACGTCCACCGCCGACTGTTTCAGCGCCTCCTCGATATGACGGTAGAACCCGGTCGAGAACAGCACCTCGAGAATGCGCTGGCGCTCGGTCGAATTCGCCATCAGGAAGCGCTGGAATTGGTACTGCGGCAACATCACGACCTGGCGGAACTGGTCGCAGCGGAATCCGAGCAGTTGCTCGACCTGCTCGGTAACGTGCATCCACTGGGTCGCCAGCACGGCGCCGTCGTCCGCGTCGTCGTCGAGATCGGTGCGGCGCCAGAGCGTCGCCTCGGGCGGCACGCGCGTCATGCCCTCGCCCTTTTTTCTGGGCCGCTCCTGCTCCGGCGTCCGTTTGATGCGGTAGCGCTCGGCGCCCACGGAAAAATCGAAACTGACTTCCGTCGGCACGTCGGCGGGCGCGTGATCGCTGCGCAGGGTGCGGGGCTCGCGGAAGGATCCGGAGGATTCCCCGTACAGCGCGAAGCAGATGGCATCCAGGATCGAGGTCTTGCCGGCTCCGGTCTGGCCGTGGATCAGGAACAGCGAACGCCCGCCGAGCTGGCGGAAATCGATCTCCTGCCTGTCGGCGTAAGGCCCGAAGGCCTGCATCACGAGGCGCAGCGGCTTCACGGCTGGGACTCCCGTTCCTGCGCGTGCAGCCGCTCGACGATGCCGAGGTAGGCGTTGATCTCGTCCTCGGACGCGGCTTCGCCCTTCACGGTCTGGAAGAAGGAAGTAAAAATCTCGCGATCGCTGAGACTGCGATAATCCACGCGCGCCGCCGGCTCGCCGCGACCGGGCCGCTCCATGCGCTTCAGCTCCAGCACGTTGGGATATTTGGAACGCAGGCGGCCGATGGGATCGAATACCGGCCCCTTGTCGAGCAGCGTCACCGACAGGTAGTCGTCGGCGTCGCTTCCGGCCGGCGCGCTCAGCAGCGCTTCCAGCGTCCCGGTGACGCAACGCACGGCGCGGCGCGGCGTGAGCGGGATCCGTTCCACGTGGCAGCGGCCCGCGGCATCGAGTTCCACCAGGTTGACCGATTTTTTGTGAGCGGCCTCGGAGAAGGAGTACTGCAGGATCGATCCCGCGTAATGGATGCGGTCGTTGCCGGCCCGCTGCGGGCGATGCAGGTGACCGAGCGCGACGAAGGAAAAGCCGTCGAACACCGATGGTTCGATGGCGCCCGCGGCGCCCACCGACAGCGGCCGCTCGGACTCGGATTCCTCGCCGCCAATGACGAAGGCATGCGCCGCCAGCACCGAGCGCGTGCCACGCGGGCGGGTCTCGCGCGCCTTGGCGATGACGGCGCGCATCGCCGCGGCGTGATCGGCAAGCTCCGGCTTGCCGAGGCGCTCGCGCACCAGGGCGGGCTCGGCATAAGGGATCGCGCAGATGCTCACGGTGCCGTGACTGTCCTGGACCGACGTCCACACCGGGTCGAGGCCGACGCGCCCCGCCACGTGCAAGCCACTCTGGGACAGCAACCGCGTGCCAAAGCCCAGCCGCTCCGGGCTGTCGTGGTTGCCGGCGATGACGATCACCCGCGTCTTGAGATCGATCACGAGCCGCGAAAGCGTCTCGTCGAGCAGGCTCACCGCCTCGGGCGGCGGGACGGCGCGATCGTACACGTCGCCCGCGATGATCACGGCGTCCGGTTTCGCCTCGCGCACCAGGTTGACGAACTGGTCCAGCACGAAGGCCTGGTCCTGTATCAGGCGAACGCCGTAGAAGATCCGGCCGAGATGCCAATCGGCGGTATGAATTATTCGCATCCTGCCAACCCCGTGTCCTTGCGCGACGATTCGGTAGTGTCCGAAATTCCGCACGCGACTTCAATGCGCCCCGCCCTACCAACGGATAACGCGAACAGACGAATGGCAGAAAATTATCGGGTGAAAATTACGAGGGAGGGATTACTCGGGCCTGCGGCCCTCGCCCCATCGGGGGTCGCCGTCGCTACGCTGCGGCGTTCAACGCCGCTTCGCGGCGTTGTCGAACCCGGCCTATGAATTACCGAGGGTTCGAATCCACATCATCACAGGTCAAATAAAAATGGGGCCTTTGGCCCCATTTTTATTTGACTGGCGGAGAGGGAGGGGTGAGGCGGAGTATTCGCGAACACATTGAAGTAGCCCTGCTTCGCTCGTCTTGTCATTTGAATAGTGTGTTCGCGCCGCCGAACGCCCGCACAAGGGTGAGCCGCGCAAGCGGTGAACGCCCGGCCAGGGATGGCCGGGCTGGACTTCGAGCGAAGCAGGAAGCGCAGCGAGAAGCGCGGGCTGGGGTATATCGAAGCCAGATATGTCGCGCCAGGGATGGCAGGCACGAATGCATGTATGGCGGAGAGGGAGGGATTACTCGGGCCTGCGGCCCTCGCCCCTTCGGGGTCGCCGTCGCTTCGCTCCGGCGCTCAACGCCGCTTCGCGGCGTTGTCGAACCGGCCTATGAATTCACCGAGGGTTCGAATCCACCTTTTCACAAAATCAAAATAGAAATGGGGCCAAAGGCCCCATTTCTATTTTGACTGGCGGAGAGGGAGGGATTCGAACCCTCGGTACGTTTTTGGCGTACACACACTTTCCAGGCGTGCTCCTTAAACCGCTCGGACACCTCTCCGGAACTCTGAATTATACGGGATTGCAGTCAATCATGACGGCCGGATCGCGCGAGTCGCGCAGGGTAAACCACCCGGGCCGGGGAAGCAATCCGGCGGCCTACAGGCCATAGAGCATCGGCAACAGCCAGGAAAATGCCAGCCACATGATCAGCGTGAGCGGCACGCCGACACGCACGAAATCCATGAAGGTGTAGCCGCCGGCGTTCATCACCAGCAGATTCGTCTTGTAGGCCATGGGCGTGGCATAGCTCATGTTGGCGCCGAACAGCACCGCCAGCACGAACGGTTCCGGCGGAGCGCCCAGCTGCTGCGCGATGCTGATCGCGATCGGGGTGCCGATCACCGCGGCGGCGTTGTTGGACACGATGTTGGTCAGCACCGCCATGAGCAGGATCAGGCCGCCGACCTGGGACCAGGACGGAAGGTCGGCTGCGGCGGCCACGAAGAAATGCGCCAGGTATTCGGCCCCGCCGGTCTTCATCAGCGCCAGGCCGAGTGCCAGGCTCGCCACCACGATCAGAATCACCTGGGTGCTGAGGGCGCGGCCGACGTCGCGCCAGTCGAGGCAGCCGCTGAGCACCATGAGCAGCGCGCCGGCGGTGGCGCTGATGGCGATCGGCAGCGCGCCCAGCGCCGCCGCCAGCACGATCGCCGCCAAGATCGCGAGCGCCAGCGGCGCCTTGCGCGTGAACGGCAGGTCGGTGGTGGCGTCCAGCACCAGCAGGTTGCCGCGGCGCTTGATCTCCGCGATCTGCTCGCGCGGTCCCTGCACCAGCAGCACGTCACCCGCCAGCAGCTCGGTGTTGCGCGTATCCTCGTCGCCCGCGAGCGTGCGCCCGGCGCGGTGGATGGCGAGCGGCACCAGCTGGTAACGCTCGGCGAAGCGCGCCTGTTCCAGGGTGTACTGCTCCAGCAGCGAGCCCGGCGTGATCACCAGCTCGGCCAGCTGCTGATCCGCCTCCGCCAGCGGATGTTCCTCGTCGATCGCCTGCTCGCCGGAATAGAGCTTGGCGCCGCTCACCTGCTCCAGTTCCTTCAGGCGGTCGGGCGTGCCGGCCACCCACAGCTGGTCTCCCGCCTGCACTACGACGTCCGGTAGCGGCGTGATGTACACGCCGGCGCCGCGCTGGATGCGCTTGACGTTGAGCGGGCCGCCGAGTTTCTCCGACAGCTGCACCAGGGTCTTGCCGGCGGCGAAACTGTCCGCGGGCACGTGCAGCTGGGCCGTGAAGATGCGCGGCGAAGTGTCGGCCAGGCGCGCCTGGCGTTCCGGCAGCAGCCGCGGCGCGATCAGCCACAGGTACAGGATGCCGGCGCCGCCGGCGATCGCCGCCGGCAGGAGAAAATCGAACATCCCGAAGCGCGGCAGGCCCATGTCCGCCGCTACCGCGACCACCAGCAGGTTGGTCGAGGTGCCTATGGTCGTGCCCATGCCGCCGATCAGGGTCGCGAGCCCCATCGGCATCAGGATGCCCGAGGCCGCCGTCTTGGCGCGCAGCGACACGCTGATCAGGATCGGCAGCAGCAGCACTACGATCGGTGTGTTGTTGACGAAGGCGCTCAGTATCGCGCCCACGACCAGGGTCGCGAGCAGCGAGAACCACGGGCTCACGCTCCAGGCGCGCGCCAGCACCCGGCCCACCGGCTCGAGCGCGCCGGTGCGAACCAGCCCCTGCCCGGCGATCATCAGGGCGCAGACCGCGACCAGCGCCTCGTGGCCGAAGCCGTAGAAGAAATCCGTCGCGTGGATGGACCCTTCCGGACCGTCATAGGGAAACAGTTCGAAGCCGACCGCGAGCCCGACCAGGATCAGCAGGCTCGAGGTCTCGAGCGGAATGCGCTCGCGCGTGAACAGGAACAACGCCAGCACCGTGAGCGCCAGCACGGACAGGGCATGGGTGTCAGGTAACGATGGCCACATGGGTATTTTTATCGGTCCTGATCAGCGCCGGTCATTACGGCAAGGTCGACACATATATATCCCTGTCAACGGCGACTAACAAGGGCGGCGCTTACTCCATCCACACAGGATTTCACATCGGAATCATTCCCTCAGCAGCAAAACAAAAGGGCCCCGCACAGGGGGCCCTTTTGTTTTGCTGGCGGAGAGGGAGGGATTACTCGGGCCTGCGGCCCTCGCCCCTCCGGGGCCGCCGTCGCTACGCTCCGGCGTTCAAGTTCGCCTGCGGCGAACTTGTCGAACCCGCTTATGATTTTCCACGGGGGTTCTAATCCACCTTCGCAGGGTTCAAATGCAAATGGGGCTAGAAGCCCCATTTGCATTTGAACTGGCGGAGAGGGAGGGATTCGAACCCCCGTGGCGTTTCCGCCCATCTGATTTCGAGTCAGCGCCGTTGTGACCGCTTCGGTACCTCTCCGGAAGGACGGGATTATACCAGCGCGCGTTGTTTCAGCCACACCAAAGCAAGCGTGACAAGGGCTTCCCGCTGCACTAGTTTATGCCTATGGATGGCAAGCGGCCCGGACAATGGATTGGACGGTTTCATGTCGTATCGCGGCGCTTCCGTACCGTCCTGCTCGTCACCCTGCTCGCGCCCGCCATCCTGTCCTGCTCATTCTTCGAGAAAACCAAGCTCCGGGCGGTCATCGCCGCCGGCGAGCTGGTGGTGCTGACACGAACCAGCCCGACTACCTATTATGAGACACCGGAAGGACCGGCCGGTTTCGAATACGATCTGGTGAAGGGCTTCGCCGATTACCTGGGCGTGAATCCCCGCTTCATCGTCGTCCCCAGATTCAGCGATATCCTGCCGCGCTTCCTCGAGGGCGACGGCGACATGGCCGCGGCCGGGATCACGGTGACCGAGGCGCGCGCCCGGCTGGTACAGTTCGGACCGCCCTACCAGGAAATCCGGCAACAGATTGTCTATCGACTGGGGACTCCGCGCCCCGCCGATGTCCCGGCGCTGATCGGACGCCAGATCGAGGTGCAGGCCGGCACGAGTTACGTCGAGCGGTTGAACGAATACAAACTGGAATATCCGGAACTCAAATGGACCGAGGTGGACCGGGAAACCGAGGAGCTGCTGGTGACCGTCTGGGAAGGACTGCTCGAGCTGACCATCGCGGACTCCAATATCGTGTCGATCAACCGGCAGTATTTTCCCGATCTCCAGGTGGCCTTTACGCTTCCGAAGCCTGAATCCCTGGCCTGGGCCTTTCACCGGGGCGAGGACCAGAGCCTGCACGAGGCGGCCGTGAAATATCTGGAACAGACCCGCGCCTCGGGCAAGCTCGCCCAGCTGGTCGATCGTTATTACGGCCCGGCCAGCCGGTCGAACTTCATCAATCTCAGCGTCTACCGGGTGCGGATTCGCGGGCTGCTGCCGCATTATCAGATGCTGTTCGAGAACGCCGGCAAGAAGTACGGTCTGGACTGGCGGCTGCTCGCCGCCATCGGCTACCAGGAATCCTTCTGGAATCCCGATGCCGTCTCGCCGACCGGCGTGCGCGGCATCATGATGCTGACGCAGGAGACCGCCGGGCATCTTGGCGTGGTGGACCGTCTCGACCCCGCCGAAAGTATCGACGGTGGCGCGCGCTACCTTCAGAGCCTGATCACGCGCATGCCGCCCGGTATCACCGAACCGGACCGGCTGTGGATGGCGCTCGCGGCCTACAACGTCGGTATCAGCCACCTGGAAGACGCGCGCATCCTTACCCAGAAGCAGGGGCACGACCCGAACAAGTGGAACGACGTGAAGAATTACCTGCCCTGGCTGGCGGACGAGGCTTGGTACCCCAAGACCAAATACGGCTATGCCCGCGGCATGGAACCCGTGCTTTTCGTCAATCGTGTGCGGACCTATTACGACGTGCTGGTAAAGATCGACGAGGAAGAGAAGGCCAGGAACAAACCCCAGGCGCTCGACCTGAAGGCGCCGGCCATTTGATAAACGTAGGTTGGGGTGAGCGATAGCGAACCCCAACGGAAATCGCCGATAAATTGTTGGGCTTCGCTATCGCTCAGCCCAACCTACATTTATGAATCAGCGCCGCGCTTCGAAAAATTTCCGCAGCACGGCGCCGCACTCCTCTGCCAGAATGCCACGCGTGATTTGCGCGCGGTGATTCAGCGCGGAGGAATCCAGCAGATTGAACACGCTCCCCGCGGCGCCGGCCTTCGGGTCGGCGGCGCCGTACACCACGCGCGCCACGCGCGCGTGCACGATGGCGCCGGCGCACATGGCGCAGGGCTCGAGGGTCACGTAGAGGGTGGTGTCCGTCAGGCGGTAGTTTTTCAGGTGCGCCGCGGCGGCGCGCAAGGCCACGATCTCGGCATGGGCGGTCGGATCGCGCGACACGATCGGCTGGTTCCAGCCCTCGCCGATCACTTCGCCGTTCAGCACCACCACGGCGCCCACCGGGACCTCGCCGGCCTGTTCGGCATGACGCGCCAGCTCGAGGGCGCGGCGCATGAACCGCTCGTCGATTTCTGATTTCTGATTTCTGATTTCCGGTTCGTTGCTCATGATGGTAATCAGAAATCAAGAATTAGAAATCAGAAATCGCTTTATTCCCATTCGATCGTCGCCGGCGGCTTGCCGGAGATATCGTAGACCACGCGCGAGATACCGCGCACTTCGTTGATGATGCGGTTGGAAATGATGCCGAGGACCTCATACGGTATCTTTGCCCAGTTGGCGGTCATGAAGTCGACCGTCTCCACCGCGCGCAGGGCGACGACGTAATCGTAGGCGCGCGCGTCGCCGAGCACCGCCACCGACTTGACCGGCAGGAACACCGCGAAGGCCTGGCTGATCTTGTCGTAGAGGTCGTGACGGTACAACTCTTCCAGGTAAATCGCGTCCGCCTTGCGCAGCAGTTCGGCGTATTCCTTTTTCACTTCGCCCAGGATCCGCACGCCCAGGCCCGGCCCGGGGAATGGATGACGGTAGACCATCTGGTGCGGCAGCCCCAGCTCCGTGCCGATGGCCCGCACCTCGTCCTTGAACAGCTCGCGCAGCGGCTCGAGCAGCTTGATGTTCATCTTCTCCGGCAGGCCGCCGACGTTATGGTGCGACTTGATGACGTGCGCCTTCTTGGTCTTGGCCGCGGCCGATTCGATCACGTCCGGGTAGATCGTTCCCTGCGCCAGCCAGCGCGCGTTTTTGATCTTGGCCGCTTCTTCCTCGAAGATCTCGATGAACAGGCCGCCGATGATCTTGCGCTTCTTCTCCGGGTCGGCCACGCCCTTGAGCGCCGACAGAAACCGGTCCTGGGCGTCCACGCGGATGACCTTCACGCCCATGTGGCGCGCGAAGGTTTCCATCACCTGGTCGCCCTCGTTCAGGCGCAGCAGGCCGTTGTCCACGAAGATGCAGGTTAGCTGCTTGCCGATGGCGCGCGCGAGCAGCGCCGCGACCACGGAGGAATCGACTCCTCCCGACAGGCCGAGGATGACTTCGTCCTTCCCGACCTGGGCGCGCACCGATTGCACCATGCTCTCGATGATGTTGCCCGGCGTCCACAGCGAGGCACAGCCGCAGATGTCGTGCACGAAACGTTGCAGGATACTGCGTCCCTGCGTGGTATGCGTCACCTCGGGATGGAACTGGATGCCGTAGAAACCGCGCGTCTCGTCGGCGATGCCGGCGAAGGGCGCGGACGGGGTTTCCGCGATCACCTTGAAGCCCGACGGCAGTTTCGTGACCTTGTCGCCATGGCTCATCCACACGTGCAGCCATTCCGCGCCGGAATCTTCCTTCTCGTCGCGCAGGTCGCGAAACAGCTTCGAGTGCCCGTGCATGCGCACGCGCGCGTAGCCGAACTCGCGCTTGTCACCGGCCTCCACGGTCCCGCCCATCTGCGCCGCCATGGTCTGCTGGCCGTAGCAGATGCCGAGCACGGGGATCTGCATGTCGAAGATCTCCCGTGGCGCGCGCGGGGTTTCCGCTTCCGTCACCGATTCCGGCCCGCCGGAAAGAATGATGCCGCGCGGCGCGAATTTGCGGATTTCCCCGATCGGCGTGTCCCAGGAATACAGCTCGCAATAAACGCCGGCCTCGCGCACGCGGCGCGCGATCAGCTGCGTGGTCTGGGAACCGAAATCGAGGATGAGGATTCTTTGCGAATGCGGGTCGGTCACGGGTTCAGGGCTCGAAGTACAGAGTACAGAGTTTAGAGTTCAGGGTTTATGGCATATCAGGCACGGCACTTTGTACTTTATGCTTTAGAACCCTGAACTCAGCACACGAAGCGGTTAACACTCCTACTCTCTTTGATAATTCGGCGCTTCCTTGGTGACCGTCACGTCGTGCACGTGCGACTCGCGGATGCCGGCGCTGGTGATGCGCACGAACTGCGTTTTGGTGCGCATGGCCTCGATGTTGGCGCTGCCGGTATAGCCCATGCTGGAGCGCAGGCCGCCCATGAGCTGGTGAATGATGTTGATCATCGGCCCCTTGTACGGCACGCGGCCTTCGACGCCTTCCGGCACCAGCTTGTCGCCCTTGGCGTGTTCCTGGAAGTAACGGTCGCTCGAACCCTCGCCCATGGCGCCGAGCGAACCCATGCCGCGATAGGATTTGTAGGAGCGGCCCTGATAGATCTCGACCTGCCCGGGCGATTCGTCGGTGCCGGCCAGCAGGCTGCCGACCATGATGGTATGCGCGCCGGCCGCCAGCGCCTTGGCGATGTCGCCGGAGTAACGGATGCCGCCGTCGGCGATCACCGGGATGTCCGAACCCTTCAGCGCTTCCACCACGTTGGAGATGGCGGTCAGTTGCGGCACGCCGACACCGGCCACCATGCGCGTGGTGCAGATGGAGCCCGGCCCGATGCCGACCTTGACGCCGTCCGCCCCGGCGTCGCGCAGCGCCTTGGCGGCCTCGGCCGTGGCGATGTTGCCGCCGATCACCTGCATGCCGGGATGATGTTTCTTGACCCAGCGCACGCGATCGAGCACGCCCTGCGAATGACCGTGCGCGGTGTCCACCACGATCACATCCACTTCGGCGTCCACCAGCATTTCCACGCGTTCCTCGGTTCCGGCACCGACGCCGACGGCGGCGCCGGCCAGCAAACGGCCCTTGGGATCCTTGGCCGAACGCGGATATTCGGTCGACTTCTGGATGTCCTTGACCGTGATGAGGCCCTTCAAGCCGAACTTGTCGTCCACCACGAGAATTTTTTCAATGCGGTGCTGGTGCAGCAGCTTCAGGATTTCGTCGCGCCCCGCGCCTTCCTTGACCGTCACCAGTTTTTCCTGCGGCGTCATGATGCGCGACACCGGCTCGTCGTAACGTGTCTCGAAGCGCAGGTCACGGCTGGTCACGATACCGACCAGCTTGTCGCCCTGCGTGACCGGCACGCCGGAAATGTGCTGCGCGCGCGTCAGCTCCAGCACCTTGCGGATGGTGGTGTCGGGCGTCACGGTGATCGGGTTGCTGATGATGCCGGCCTCGAATTTCTTGACGCGGCGGACTTCCTCGGCCTGGCGCGCCGGCGTGAGGTTCTTGTGGATAATGCCGAGCCCCCCTTCCTGGGCCAGGCAGATCGCGGCGCGCGCCTCGGTCACGGTGTCCATGGCCGCGGACAGCAGCGGGATATTCAGGCTTATGGTGCGCGTCAGGGAGGTTTTCAGGTCCACGTCCTTGGGCAGGACGCTCGAATGGGCAGGAAGCAGCAGGACATCGTCAAAAGTAAGGGCTTCCTGGACAATTCGCATGGCGCATTATAATTATCTGACCCGCGTCCGTAAACCGGCGCGGCAACTGGCGTTTGGCTCCATTCCCGGCGCCCGGAAACCCCCGGTACCGGTGGTGGCGTTTCTGTTGACCCCGTTGGGAATGTATTTTACCGTGGCAGCGTCTATCATTTGAGCCCGGCAAGAAATGTCACGGATTCATGCCGTCGTCATCACCGGTCACCGTCAGACACAGGAGGAATAAGGATGAAACAAACGCTTGTTTTAGGTGCAATTACCCTGGTGCTTGCCGGCTGCGCCGGCGGCATCGACCAGAGCGAATACAACAAGCTGGTCGCGGAGGCGGAAAACGAAATCAAGCTCGCCGGCAAGACCGGCTTTCAGTGGAACAACACCGAGAAGTTCCTGACGGAATCCAAGGAAGCCATGGAGGCCGCCAAGGCCGCCGGCGACAGCGCCACGCGCGACAAAGAGTTCGACCAGGCCATGAAGCTGGCCAAGAAGGCCCTGTCCGAGGCAAAACTGGCACAGCAACAGGCGAAGGACAACGCCAATCCCAAGATTCATTTCTAAAATAGGCGATTTTCGTTTACAAAAAAAACCGGGCCATGCCCGGTTTTTTTTGTTCCGTTTTCCCGGCCGGACCCTGCCAGCCGAGCTTTGTATATTTCGTGAATGGGGTTATGTTCAAGGGATGGAACAGTCATCACTCGCTCTCACCCCCCTGCGTGACATCTACACCGTCTCGCGCCTGAACCGCGAAGCCAAGGCGGTGCTGGAAGGCGGGTTCCCGCCGATCTGGATCGAGGGCGAGCTTTCCAACCTGTCCCGCCCGGCCTCGGGCCATGTCTATTTCTCGCTCAAGGACGCCCAGGCCCAGGTGCGCTGCGCCTTCTTCCGCCAGCACCAGCGCCTGTCCGGCATGACGCTCAAGGACGGGTTGCACGTGCTGGCGCGTGCCCGCGTCAGCCTGTACGAGGGACGCGGCGACTATCAGCTCATCATCGAGTACCTGGAAGAGGCCGGCGAAGGCGCCCTGCGCCGCGCCTTCGACGCGCTCAAGCAGCGCCTGTCGCAGGAAGGCCTGTTCGATGCCGCGCACAAGAAACTCCTGCCGCGGCTGCCACGGCGTCTCGGCATCATCACTTCCCCTTCCGGCGCGGTGCTGCACGACATCCTGACCACCCTGCGCCGCCGCTTTCCGGGAATCGCCGTGCTGGTGTACCCGGTGCCGGTGCAGGGCGAAGGCGCGGCGGAAAAAATCGCCGCCGCCATCCGGCTGGCGGGCCGGCGCGGCGACTGCGACGCGCTGATCCTGGCGCGCGGCGGCGGCTCGCTCGAAGACCTGTGGGCCTTCAACGAAGAGATCGTGGCGCGCGCCATTCATGCCTGTCCGATCCCGGTCGTCAGCGGCGTCGGGCACGAAACCGATTTCACCATCGCCGACATGGTGGCCGACGCGCGCGCGCCGACGCCCACGGCCGCGGCGGAAATGCTGAGCCCGGACCGGCGCGAGTGGCTGGCGCAGTTCGAGCGCATCGAAAGCCGGATCATCGCCGGCATGCAGGGTCGCCTGCGTCACCGCCAGCAGCATCTGGACTGGCTCGGCGCGCGCCTGGTGCACCCGCGCAACCGGATTGCGCTGTTGCAGCAAAACCTCAAATCGCTGGCGCAACGGCTGTATCTCGCGCAAACCGCCGGCCTGCGCCACGCGCGCGCGGAATGGCAGGCCGTGACGGCGCGGCTGCTCCGGCATTCGCCACAACCCCGGCTGCGGGCGCTGATGCTGAACAACGGTCATTTATCTTCACGACTCGTCACGGGCATGAAACGCCGGCGCGAGCTGGCCGAGTCGCGCCTGCGACAGCTCATGCAAAGCCTGCACACGCTGAGCCCGCTGGCCACGCTGGAACGCGGTTACGCCATCGTGCAGCGGCCGGATACCGGCGCGGTCGTGACGGACGCCGGCGAAGTCAGGCCGGGCGAGCGCGTGCGGGCGCGACTGGCGCGCGGCCAGCTCGACTGTCTGGTGGAAAAAATCCGTGAAGATTAGGGTCTGGCCGATGCTGGTCCTGCTGCTCGGCGCGCCGGTTCTGGCGCAGGAGCTGCCGCGCGAAAGCCCGGTGCCGGGCGGCATCGCCATCGTCCCGGTGGCGGCGGAGACCGAACCCGCGCCCGAGGTGTATTACGACAACCAGCGCGTGCTGGTCGTGCCGCACGCCGGCCAGTGGCAGGCGGTGGTCGGCCTGCCTTTGTCGCTCAGTCCCGGACCGCAGGCGGTGCAGGTCAGCGACCGCAACGGACAACGGCGGGAATTTTCATTCATGGTGCAGGCCAAGGACTATGCCGAGCAGCGCTTGATCGTCAAAGAAAAGCGCATGGTCGAGCCTTCGGCGAAGGACCTGGCGCGCATCGCGCGTGAAACGGAAGTCATCCGCAAGATATTCGCCGCCTGGACCGACCAGCCGCTGACATCGCTGCGCTTCGCGTCGCCGGCGCGCGGGCGTCTCAGCAGCGTGTTCGGCTTGCGGCGCTACTTCAACGACCAGCCGCGCCAGCCGCACAGCGGCATCGACATCGCCGGGCCCGTCGGCACGCCCGTGACGGCGCCGCTCGCGGGTGTCGTGGCCAACACCGGCGACTATTTCTTCAACGGCAAAACCGTTTTCATCGATCACGGACAGGGACTGGTCAGCATGTTCAACCACCTGAGCCGCATCACGGTCAAACACGGCGCGCGCGTGGCCGCGGGCGAGAAAATCGGCGAGATCGGCATGACCGGGCGCGTCACCGGCCCGCACCTGCACTGGACCGTGAGCCTCAACAACGCCCGCGTCGACCCGGCGCTGTTCCTGCCGGAAGATTTCGAGGCAATGAAATAAGGTGATTTGAAATTCAGCCACAGAGAGCACAGAGGCCACAGAGCTAATACATTTTTGTTTGCCTCTGTGTTCTCTGTGATCTCTATGGCAAAAACTCTTATTTGGCCTTCCACAGCCGCAGGGTCTTGTCGCGGCTGCCGGAGACCAGCAGGGAACCGTCGGGGGAAAATGCCAGCGACTGCACGTGATCCTGATGCCCGGCCAGCGTCTGCATCACCGCGCCGTCGCCGGCGTCGAACATCTGGACCGTCTTGCTCGCGAGGCCCGCGGCCAGCCAGCGGCTGTTGGGCGAGAAGGCCAATGCCAGCACGGCCTGATTGGTCGACAGGGTCCTCAAATACGTGCCGGTGCCGGCATCCCACTGACGTATCGTCTGCCCGGCATCGCCGGAGGCCAGCCATTTCCCGTTCGGCGACCAGGCCAGCGCCAATATCTTGTCCTTGTGACCGGCCATGCGCATCGATTCCAGGCCGTTGGTCACGCTCCAGACGAGAATGGTCTTGTCCGCGCCGGCGGCGGCAAGGGACTTTCCGTCCGGCGAGAAAACCAGCGAATAGATGTCGCCCGTGTGTCCCTCCAGCGTCTGCACGCGCCGTCCGTCATTCACGTCCCACACGAACACCAGCCGGTCCTTGCCCGCGGCGGCCAGGAGTTTTCCGTCCGGTGAAAACGCCACGGCATACACCGCGTAACCGGGACCGCTGAAGGCGCCGCGCGGCGTTCCCGATTTTGCCTCCCACAGCCTCACGGTGCCGTCATCGCCGGCGGAGGCCAGCCACTGGCCGGTGGAAGCAATCGCAATGGCATTCACCGCGTAGCTCTGGCGCAAGGTGCCGAGCGGCGTTCCCGTGGCGGCGACCCACAGCCGGATGGTCCTGTCGAGGCCGGCCGAGGCGAACCATTTTCCGTCCGGCGCGAACGCGACCGACTGCACCCAGTCGCGATGCTCGCTGATCGTTTTCACCGCCACCGACGGGAAAGTGCTGGCGTAGGCGATGGCTTTTGGCGCCGGGGCCGCGACAGGCGCGGGCGCCGGACGCGCGACGGGTGCCGGCGCGGGAGCTTCGTTCCGGATCGCCGTGCCTGCGGTGGATTGCTCCGCGACATCAGGGGTTGTCGGCGTGCCGGCCGGCTGACTTTCAAACAGATCCAGTTGGACTTTGATATCCGACCAATACACGAATCCTGCCACGGTCAGACTGGCCACCATCAGGCCCGCCGCCATCCAGGCAACGGCGGTGGAACTGGAATCCCTTTTGGATTGACGCGCGGCAATCGGCGGCCGGCGGTAGGCGGCCGTGGAGGTCGGCCGCTTGAATGTCGCGGGCTGGCTGACGCTGTTGGAACGCGAGCGACTGCCTCTTCCCATCAGGGCATCCTGGAATTCACGCGCCGATTGCGGCCGGTCGCGGGGATAAATCTGCATGGCCCAGTCGATGCATTCCAGAATGTTGCGCTGATAGGAATTTCCTCCGGCCTTTACGGCCGGTGCCAGCGGATCCACCTGATATTTCAGCACCGCGTCATAACGGTCCAGCGCCTCATCCGGTTTCTTGCCGGTGACGCAACGGTACATGGAGGCGCCGATGGCATAGACATCGGTCCAGGGACCCGGCGTGCCCTTGTCCGGATACTGCTCCATCGGGGCATAGCCGTGGGTCAACGCGATCTTGTGCATGTGGGACGCGCCCTTGCGCGCCGAGCCGAAGTCGATCAGCATCGGGCTGCCGTCCTTGCGCAGGTAAATGTTTTCCGGCTTGATGTCGAGATGCAGCATTTCGGCCTGATGCACCGCGTGCAGGCCGTTCAGGATCGGAATGAAAACGCGCAACAGCATCTGTTCGTCGAGCCGCGGACCGTTGCGCTTGAGATAGTCCGCGAGACTCTGCCCCGCCTCGTACTCCATGACCATGTAGGCCGTGCCATTGGCCTCGAGGTAACGCAACACGCGGACGATGTTGTGATGCTTGAATTTCGCCAGCGCGCGCGCTTCCTTGACGAAGTTTTTCAGGCCGGACTGGTAATCGCGCACGGCCTCGCGCTCGGGATTCGGCAGCACCTGGGTCTTGTCTTCGCGACTGGCGATTTCATGCGGCAGGTATTCCTTGATGGCCACCTGCGCGCCCAGCGCCGTGTCGTGCGCAAGGTAAGTGATTCCGAAACCGCCATGGCCCAGAACCGATTCAATCTTGTATTCCGCCAGCCGGAAACCCGTCCGGAGGGCGCTCTTGTGAAACGCGCTCACGCAACTGCCTCGCCGTCGTGCCTTGGGCTCAAAAAACCTGTTATTTGCACCGGCATGTGTGGTTTTAATTGGTGCTTCAAATCACGTTTTTAGTATAGATCACGCAGATTTCACGGGCGGCGGCGTTTTACCCGTCTTCCCGCCCTGCCGCCGCCGGCCTTTTTGCCCTGATAGGGATTTTCTTCCTGACGGCACTCGATCAGCACCGGTGTGCCGATCAGGTGAAACGCCCGGCGAAAGGCATTGGCGAGGTAGCGGCGGTAGGATTTCGACAGGGAAGCCACCTGATTGCCGTGTACCACCACGCGGGGCGGGTTCTTGCCGCCCTGGTGGGCGTACTTGGGGCGGGCGCGCCGGCCGTGGACCAGAGGCGGCGGCGTGGCCGTCACGGCCGCCTGCAACACGCGATTCAGCTTGGGAGTCGCCATGGTCCGCTGGGCCGAGGCATGCGCCTCGTCCACCGAGCGGAACAACCCGCTCACGCCGCTGCCCTCGCGCGCCGAGATGAAATGCATGCGGGCAAAATCCAGGAATGGCAATTTGCGCTCCAGTTCGCGCTTGGCCCAGTCCCGGTCGGACGTCTTGACGGCATCCCATTTGTTCACCGCCACCACCAGCGACCGGCCGGCCTCCAGCGCATAGCCGGCCAGCGAGGCATCCTGTTCGGCCACGCCGGCCTGCGCGTCGATCACGAGAATGGCCACGTTGGCCTCGTCGATCGCCTGCAGCGTCTTGAGCACCGAGAATTTTTCCAGCAGGTCGTCGATGCGCGCGCGCCGGCGCACGCCGGCGGTATCGACCAGCACGTAACGCCGGCCGGCCCGCTCGAGCGGTATATGGATGCTGTCGCGCGTGGTTCCCGGCTCGTCGCACACCACCACGCGCTGCTCGCCCAGCAGCGCGTTCACCAGCGTGGACTTGCCGACGTTGGGCTTGCCGATCACGGCGATGCGCGGGACGCTCTCGTCCGGTCCGGTTTCCGCGGCCACCGGCAATTTTTCCAGCACGCGCTGGATCAGCCCGGCAACGCCCTCGCCGTGCGCGGCGGAGATCGCCGCAGGCTCGCCGAGTCCGAGGGCGTGAAATTCCGCGACGGCCGTGGCGGGATCATGTCCCTCGGCCTTGTTTACCGCAACCCATACCGGCTTGCCCAGCCGGCGCAGATCCGCGGCCAGCACGCGATCGACCGGATGCACGCCTTCGCGCGCATCCACGATGAGAATGACGGCGTCGGCCTCGGTCAGCGCGGTGCGCACCTGGGTGGCGACGCCGGACGACATGTCCTCGCGCTCCTTCGCCTCGCCAAGGCCGGTCACGACACCGCCGGTATCGACGACAAAATAGGGACGATCGCCGATCCGGCCGTCGCCATACTGGCGGTCGCGCGTCAGTCCCGGCGCGTCGGCCACCAGCGCGCTGCGGCTTCGGGTCAGCCGGTTGAACAGCGTGGACTTGCCGACGTTGGGGCGGCCGATGAGAACGACGACGGGTTTCATAGGATACGAAATCCAGCCACAGAGTACACAGAGATCACGGAGAATGGTTGTATTGCTTTTTTCTCCGTGCCCTCTGCGCGCTCTGTGGCCAAAGATAATAAATCAAAACCTGCCTAGTTTTTCTCCAGGCGCAGCGCGGCGAGATCGCCGGCCTGATTGCTGACGTAGAGCATGTCATGCCCCGCCAGCGCCTGGGACCGGACGGCCTTGCTGCCGACCCGGTGACGCGCGACGAAGCGGCCGTCGTCGCTCGACAGCCAGTGCACGTAACCCTCGAAGTCGCCGACCGCCACCAATCCGTCCACGCAGCGCGGAGCATTCAGCTGGCGCGCGCGCAGCTGTTCCTGTTTCCACACGCTGGCGCCGGTGCGCTGGTCGAAGGCCATGACGTTGCTCCGATCGTCGGTGAGATAAATGTTGTTCCTGTCCGCGTCCATGCCGGAAAAGGTGGACACGTCGCGCGACCACAGGATGCGCCCGGATTGCGCGTCCAGCGCGATGATCTTTCCCTGATAGCTCGCGGCATACAGCACGCTGCCCACCACCACCGGGGAGATATCAACGTCCACCAGGCGCTCGATCTCGTTGCGTCCCTGCGGTTGCGCCACCGGCAGTTCCCACAGGAGCTTGCCGCTCTGCACATGGACCGCGACCACCTTGCCGCTGGCGAAGCCGGTCAGCACCGCGTCGGCCACGATCACGGGCCGTGCCGTGCCGTGCAGGCTCAGCGGCGGCTCGGTGCGCTCGTAGCGCCACAGACGTTTGCCGTCTTTGGCCGACAGGCCTGTGAGCTTGCCATCCACCGACTGCACCACGACGACGCCGGCGCCGATCGCCGCCGGCGCCAGGGTCTGGCTCGATATGCCGCTGGCCCAGAGCCGGTGGCCGTCCTTGGCGTCGAGCGCGATCGCCTCGCCTTTCTTGGTGGCGACCACCACCAGGCCGTCGCCGGCGGCCGTGGCGCCCGTCACCAGCTGTTTCACGCGCGCCTGCCACAGGCGGCGGCCGCTGTTCGCGTCGAAGGCGCGCACCTTGCCCTTGGGGTCGGAGGTATAAATCACGTCGCCATCGAGCGCGGGCGACAGAATCACCGCCAGCTTGGCCGCACTCGCACCGCTGTCCGCCGTCCATACTTCCCTGATGCGCGCCTCGGCGGCGAACGGCCGGAGCTCGACGGGCTCCTCGCGCACCGACTTGCCGCCACCGCAGGCGGACAGCGCGGTCAGGACACACATGGCGGCAATGAGCTGTTTCATGCGGCCGGCCCCGGCCCCAGATCGTCGAGCTTCATTTCAAGCATCGGGGCATAAGGCGATTCGGGCGCGAGATGTTTGAGCGCTTCGCGATACGCCGCGCGCGCCGCTTCGCGCTGGCCCTGCGCAACATGCACGTCGCCCTTCAGCTCCTCGTATTCCGCCTCGAAGCCCGCGCGATCCTTCACCTCCAGCAGCGCCAGCGCCGCATCCTTGTCACCACTGTCGAGATGGATGCGCGCCAGGCGCAGGCGCGCGGCGTGCCGCACCGCGTCGTCGTCCGCGTTTTTCAGCACCCATTGCAGGCGTTCCCCGGCCTTGCCCGCGTCACCGGCCTCGAAATCCAGGCGCGCGAGCAGCAGACCGGCCATGCCGGCGTAGGGCGTGGAGGCATACTCGCTCATCAGCGACTCGCCTCGCTGGCGCGCATCGCCGGATTTTTGGGCGTGAAGCTCCTGGAACATGCGGTCATAAAGCGCGGCGGCGGCCTGTCGCTGTGTTTCCACGTGCTGGGTCCAGTAGCGAAAACCGACCAGTATCGCGACACCCAGCGCGATGCCGAATACCACGGAATTACCGTAGTTCTTCCACCACGCCTTGAGTCGATCCAGGTCTTCCTGTTCTTCGTAAGCCGCCAAGACTTTATCCTCGTGAAGTTTCGTTAAGCAGTAAATCAATCAGCTCGCCATGCGCGACCGTGCGCTGGGCGCCGTCGCGCAAATCCTTGATCGTGACCGAGCCATTGCGGACTTCGTCCTCGCCCAGCAGCAGCGCGAGGCGCGCCCCGCTGCGGTCGGCGCGCTTGAACTGCGCCTTGAGCCCGCCACCGCCGCAATTGCATTCGATGCGCAGGCCGGCGTCGCGCAGGCGTTCGGCGAGCCGCGGGCCCTGCAACTCCGCTTCCGCACCCAGCAGAACCAGATAAGCGTGCGGGCGTGCCGCTTGCGACGCGCCGCCATGCAAGGCCAGCAACTCGGCCAGCCGCTCCAGGCCGATGGCAAAACCGGCAGCCGGCGTGGACTTCCCGCCCAATTGCTCCACCAGCCCGTCGTAGCGGCCGCCGGCGCACACGGCCGATTGCGCGCCGAGCCGGTCGGTGGTCCATTCGAACACAGTGCGGGTGTAGTAGTCGAGTCCGCGCACCAAGCGCGGATTGACCGTGAACGCCACGCCGGCGTCGCGCAGATACCCGCCCAGGCGCTCGAAGTGGGCGCGCGAATCGGCGTCCAGGTGTTCCTGCAGGTTCGGCGCCCCGGCAATGACCTCGCGCATCGCAGGATTCTTGCTGTCGAGGATGCGCAGCGGATTTTTTTCCAGGCGTCGCAGGCTGTCCTCGTCGAGACGGTCGCGCTGCGCCGACAGGTAGCGCGTCAGTTCCTCGCGGTAGGCGGCGCGTGCCTGCGGGGTGCCGAGCGAGTTGATCTCAAGGGTCAGGCCGTCGAGCCCGAGCGCGCGCCACAGGCGCGCGCACATCAATATGATTTCGGCGTCGAGATCGGGCGTCTCGATGCCGAAGGCCTCGACGCCGATCTGGTGAAACTGGCGGTAACGGCCCTTCTGCGGCCGCTCGTGGCGGAACATCGGGCCGGCGTACCACAGGCGCTGGATCTGGTTGTGCAGGAAACCGTTCTCGATGCCGGCGCGCACGCAACCGGCCGTGCCCTCGGGACGCAGCGTGAGATTCTCGCCGTTGCGGTCCTCGAAGCTGTACATCTCCTTCTCGACGATGTCGGTCTGGCTGCCGATGGAACGCGCGAACAGCTCGGATTTCTCGACGATGGGCAGGCGGATCTCGCGGTAACCGTAGGCCGCGAACACGTCGCGCGCGGCGGTTTCGATCCGCTGCCAGCGCTCCACGTCGTCCGGCAGCAGGTCATTCATGCCCCGTACGGCCTGTATGGCCTTGCTCAATGGAACGCCCTCAACCGGTCTGCTTGATGGGAAAGACTTTCTTGTCCGGCGCCGTGTCACCCTGCTCGCGGCGCCGTTGCAGTTCCGCACGGATCACGCGCTCGATCTCGTCCACCAGCTGTCCCTTGTCGATCTTGTGATCCGGCTTGCCGTTGATGTAGAGCAGGCTCGGCGTGCCGCCGGCCAGACCGATGTGCGCGGCCTTGGCCTCGCCCGGGCCGTTGACGCAGCAACCGATGACGGCCACGTCGAGCGGCTCCTTGATGTCCTCGATGCGGCTCTCGAGCGCGTTGACCGTGGCGATGACGTCGAACTCCTGGCGCGAGCAGGACGGACAGGCGATCAGGTTGATACCCTTGTTGCGGATGTGCAGCGCCTTGAGGATATCCCAGCCCACGCGCACCTCCTCCACCGGGTCGGCCGCGAGCGACACGCGGATGGTGTCGCCGATGCCCTCGGCCAGCAGCATGCCGAGACCGATGGCGGACTTGACGGCGCCGGAACGGAAGCCGCCGGCCTCGGTGATGCCGAGATGCAGCGGCTGCTCGATCTGCGTCGCCAGCTGCCGGTAGGCGGCCACCGCCATGAACACGTCCGAGGCCTTGACGCTCACCTTGAAGTCGTGGAAATCGAGCTTGTCGAGCATCTCGATATGCCGCAGCGCCGATTCCACCAGCGCCTCCGGTGTGGGTTCGCCGTATTTCTTCTGCAGGTCCTTCTCCAGCGATCCGGCGTTCACGCCGATGCGGATCGGGATGCCGCGGTCGCGCGCCGCGTCGACCACGGCGCGCACGCGGTCCTCGCGCCCGATGTTGCCCGGGTTGATGCGCAGGCAATCGGCGCCGAGCTCGGCCACGCGCAGCGCGATCTTGTAATCGAAGTGAATGTCCGTCACCAGCGGCACGGCGACCTGCGGCTTGATCCGGCCGAAGGCCTCGGCGGCCTCCAGCGTCGGAATCGACACGCGCACGATATCGGCGCCGGCGTTTTCCAGCGCCTGGATCTGGGCCACCGTGGCCGTCACGTCCGTGGTCTCGGTGTTGGTCATGCTCTGCACGCTGACCGGCGCATCGCCGCCGACCGCGACACCGCCGACCATGATGCGCCGGCTCTTGCGGCGCTTGATGGGATTTTCACTGAACATCAGTTGTTCACCGCCGTTTCCTCGCCGAGCGTGAAGCGCGCCACCTGGCCGCGCTTGTGCCGGCTGACGTCATAGTCCTGACCGTTGAATTCTACCCGCACCCCGTCGGCGTTGCCGACGAAAACGCTGAACGGCGCCACGCCCTCGATGCTGATGCGCCGTCCCGCCGGAACATTTTCATAAAGCAGCCGGTTGTCGCGGGCATCGCGAATATCGGCCCACGATTCCTGGATGGCATGCAGCACCATGCGCGCCCGCGGCACACCCGGAGGAATGTCCACGGCCCGCCGCGTGCGCGTCGTGACGCGCTCGACCGGTGCCGTATCGGCGCCGGCCGGCTTGGGCGCCGGCACCGCGTTGGGGGTGTTGCCGGATACCGCCGGCAGATCGCCGGGCGATGCCGCCGGCGTGGCGGTATTCCGGGTCGGCGCCACCACCGCGCCGGCAGACGCGGATTCCCCGTCGACGGCGCTGCCGGGCAAACCGGCCGGCGCAGCCGCCGGACCGGTCTCGGCCGTGACATCCGGGCCCAAACGATCATCGACAAGCGTTTCCGCCGCCTCCGGAGACACGGCCAGCTGATCCAGCGGCTCATCCCCGCTCTGCCACCACAGGTAAACCAGCGCGAGCAGGATCGCCGTCACGCCCAGGGTCGCGACCTTGACGATACGGTCGCTGCTCGTGATTTGCGGCGGCGGCGCCGATTGCGGCAACGTGATCGGTTTGGGGGCGATCGTGAGGCCGTTGTAGGACTCCACGACTTTTTCCGGCGACAGGCCGAGCAACTGCGCATAGCTGCGCAGGTAACCGCGGACATAAGTCGGGCCTGACAGGGATTTGTAATCGTCGTTTTCGAGCGCAGTGATCTGCTTCGACGACAGGTGCAGAATCTGCGCCACGTCTTCCGGCGCCAGGCGCAAATCCAGACGCGCCTGCCGCAGTAACTGTCCTGGACCGGTACGCGGCGTGCCGGACTCGGGGTTTTCCGGATTCATGTTTTCCATGGACTACTTCTTCCTCGCTCCCGACAAAGTCTGCAATTGTCCGGCCTCGGGTGAAGTCGGGAATTTGCCGCGCAGGCGCAGCGCATAACTCGCTTCGGCATTCTTGTTGTGCAGGGCACGTTCGATCTTGACGGCCAGCAGCAGGCTCTCGGGCGTATCCTCCGCGGCATGGAAATAACGTTCAATGAACGCGCGCGCGGTCAGTGCCCGGCCCGAATCCAGGCTGATTCTGGCCATCTGGTACAACGCCCCGGGCATTCTGGGATTGATGCGCAGTGCCTCGCGGAAATACTTTTCGGCGGCGACCGGCGCCGGCTTTTTCATCAGGCAGACGCCGGCGTTCAGATTGGCCTCTTCGGGCGTCCGGTAAAACGCGTTGGCGGCCGCCTTCTGAAACCAGGCCAGCGCCTCGTCGATCTTGCCGTATTCGCACAGGAATACACCGTAATTGTTCCACGCCTCGGGGTTCGGCGGTTCCGCGTCGACGGCCTTGCGGAAATGCCGCGCCGCCGCATCGCGATTGTTCAGCCGCCATTGCAGCAGCGCCATCATGTTGTTGACCTGCGAATTGCCCGGCGCCAGATCGTAGGCCTTGTCCAGCTCCTGCTTGGCCACGTCCAGCTGGCCGCGTTGCATGTAGCCGGAGCCGAGCAGCACATGGGTCTCGGCGCGCTTGTTCAGCTTTTCCTGCTCCGCCTCCCGTTCCGCGGACGAGGCGCAGCCGGCCAGCATGGCGCACAGCAGCAGCATCGCCGCCGGTGACAGGAAACGCGCGCTCACGCCCGGCCCGCCCTGAGCGCCAGACGTTCGCGCCGGCGCGTACGATCCTGCACGCGCCCGGCAAGCTGGCCGCAGGCCGCGTCGATATCATCGCCGCGGGTCTTGCGCGTGATCGTGGTCAACCCCGCCGCGATCAGTACGTCGCGGAAGCGGTCGATAACCTGCTTCGGGGAGCGCCGGTAATGCGTCTGCGGGAACGGATTGAACGGGATCAGATTCACCTTGGACGGTACATCGGCCAGAATCCTTGCCAGCTCATGGGCGTGCTCGATGCTGTCATTAATTCCATCCAGCATCACGTACTCGAAGGTCACGCGCGAGCGCGGCGAATCGGCGCAATAACGCCGGCAGGCCTCGAGCAGCTCCCGAATCGGATATTTTTTGTTCAGCGGGACCAGCTGGTCGCGCAAGGCGTCGTTCGGCGCGTGCAGCGACACCGCCAGGCTCACCGGGCATTCCGCGCGCAGGCGTTCCAGCATCGGCACCACGCCGGCCGTGGACAGCGTCACGCGCCGGCGCGACAGGCCGTAGGCGTAATCGTCCAGCATCAGGCGCATGGCCGGCAGGACATTGTCGAAATTGAGCAGCGGCTCGCCCATGCCCATGAGCACGACGTTGGTGACGATGCGCTCGCCCCTGGGATCGCGCCCCAGGGCGCGGTTGGCGACCAGCAACTGCGAGATGATCTCGGCCGTGGTCAGGCTGCGGTTGAAGCCCTGGTGACCGGTGGAGCAGAAGGAACAGTTGAGCGTGCAACCGACCTGCGAGGACACGCACAGCGTGCCGCGATCCTCTTCCGGGATGAATACCGTCTCGATGGCGTTGCCGTCATCGAGGCGCAACAGCCACTTGCGCGTGCCGTCCGCGGCCGTCTGGTCCTGGATGATTTCCGGCACGCGAATTTCCGCGGCGTCGCGCAGGCGCGTGCGCAATTCCTTGCTCAGGTTGGTCATGGCATCGAAATCGTCGACCCCATACTGGTGGATCCACTGGATCACCTGGGTGGCGCGAAACGGTTTCTCGCCGATGCCGGTGAAAAACTCCTGCATCGCCACGCGATCGAGGTTGAGCAAATTGACTTTTTCAGCAGCTGACAAGACGATCCTCAACAAGCACTGGCGCCGGTGTCTGGCTTGCGGGCGGACGCTCCCCAGCCGGGACATCTCCGGTGCTGCACAAAAATATTGGTGCAACCTGTGGAAAAAACGGGATTTTTACGGCCATCCCGGATACATAGTGTAGCGTCTGATGCCGGGTCCGACAACGAAAACGGGCTGTTTTGGCGGGGAAACCCGGGTTCCGGCCTCAGCCCCCGTGCTCCTCCATCCAGGCCATCTGGATGGCCTCGAGGATTTTCTCGCCGGAATGCTCGGGCAGGTCGTCAAAATCCGCCAGTGACATCACCCATTTGTGCAGGTCCGTGAAACGCACGGACATCGGGTCCACGTCCGGGAACTTCTCGCTCAGCTCGATGGCGATTTCGCGAGTATCGGTCCATTTCAGGCCCATGGCCGGCTCCTTCTAATGTTGTTCAGAAACGAGGTTGATGGTGTATTTGGGGATCTCGACCACCAGGTCCTGGTCGGCAACCTTGGCCTGGCAACTCAGCCGCGACTCGGGTTCCAGCCCCCAGGCCTTGTCCAGCAAGTCCTCCTCCTTCTCCTCGGCCGGCTCCAGGCTGTTGAAGCCTTCACGCACGATCACATGACAGGTGGTGCAGGCGCAGGCCTTTTCGCAGGCATGCTCGATGGGAATGCCGGCATCCAGGGCGGCGTTGCAGATGCTGGTGCCCGGCTCCACCTCGATGGTTTTTCCCTCGGGGCAGATTTGCGGATGCGGCAGGAAAGTCAGTCGCGTCATGACGGGGATTTCCCCCGCGAGGCACCGAACTCGTCGAGCTTGTGTCCCGCCAGGGCCTTGCGGATGTTCTCGTCCATGCGACGCTGGGCGAATGTCTGGGTGGCCTGATCGAGTTTCTTGACGGCGCGCTTGATGGACGCCGCGTCGTCGCCGCCGCGCGCGGCCTGCAACTCGTTCAGACCGCTTTCGATGCTGGCGCGCTCGTCCGCGCTCAGCAGCGCGCCGTCCGCGTTCAGCGCGCCGCGCACCGCTTCCAGCAGGCGGTCGGCCTCGACCTGCTCCTCGCGCAATTTGCGCGCCGCGTCATCCTCGCGCGCATGCGCGATGGACTCGCGCAGCATCTGCTCGATCTCGTTGTCCGTCAGACCGTAGGAAGGCTTGACTGTCACGCTGCTCTCGATGCCGGTCGTCTGTTCGCGGGCCGACACGCTCAGCAATCCATCGGCATCGATCTGGAAAGTCACGCGGATGCGCGCCGCGCCGGCCGTCATCGGCGGGATGCCGCGCAACTCGAAACGCGCCAGCGAGCGGCAGTCGGACACCAGCTCGCGCTCGCCCTGCAGCACGTGAACCAGCAAGGCGGTCTGCCCGTCCTTGTAGGTGGTGAAGTCCTGCGACTTCGCGACCGGGATAGTGGTGTTGCGCGGAATCACCTTTTCCACCATGCCGCCCATGATCTCGAGACCGAGCGACAGCGGGATGACGTCCAGCAGCAGCATCTCCTCGTCGCGCTTGTTGCCGATCAGCACGTCGGCCTGCAGGGCCGCGCCGATGGCGACCACCTTGTCGGGGTCGATGTCGGCCAGCGGCTCGCGCCCGAAAAATTGCGACACCTTCGCGCGCACGCGCGGAATGCGCGTGGCGCCGCCCACCAGCACCACGCCGTCGACCTCGCCGGTGCGGATGCCGGCATCGCGCAACACGCGCTTGCACGGGGCCAGGCTGCGATCGATCAGGGGGTCGATCAGGGAATTCATCCGGTCGCGCGTGAGCTCGCCCTGCCAGACTTTGCCGCCGCCGAGATCGATGCGCAGCGGCGTCCGCTCCACGCCGGTGAGCGCCTCCTTGGCGGCGCGCGCGTCGCGCAACAGCCGGCGCATCTGCTTGTGACCGGCATCATCCTGGATCCCGGCTTCGCGCATGATCCATTCGGCGATGGCGTGATCCATGTCGTCACCGCCGAGCGCGGAATCACCCCCTGTCGCCATGACCTCGAACACGCCGCGGTTCAGGCGCAGCAGCGAGATATCAAAGGTGCCGCCGCCCAGGTCGTAGACGGCGTAAACACCCTGGGGATTTTTGTCGAGTCCATAAGCAATCGCGGCCGCGGTCGGCTCATTCAGCAACCGCAGCACGCTCAGCCCTGCGAGGCGCGCCGCGTCCTTGGTGGCCTGGCGCTGGGCGTCGTCGAAATAGGCCGGCACGGTGATGACGGCGTCATTGATCTCCGTGCCGAGCGTTTCCGTGGCACGCTGTTTGAGCGTTTTCAGTATGTCCGCGGAGATTTCCACCGGGCTACGTTCACCGGCGGCGGTGCGCAGGCGCGGCATCGCGGAATCGCCGCGGGAAAATTCATAAGGCAGGGATTTTCCGAGTTTGCGCACGTCCTCGACGCCGCGGCCCATGAGCCGCTTCACCGAGGCGATGGTGTTGAGCGGGTCTTCGTGCGCCACGGCCTGGGCCTCGTGGCCCACGACCGGCTCGCCCTGCGCCAGGTAGCGCACCACCGACGGCAACAGATGTCGTCCCTTCGCATCCGGCAACGTCTCGGCCACGCCGCTGCGCACGCAGGCAACCAGCGAGTTGGTGGTGCCGAGATCGATGCCCACGGCGTAACGCCGCTCGTGGGGAGCGGGGGCTTGTCCCGGTTCGCTGATCTGAAAAAGTGCCATAGTTAATAAAAATCTGCCACAGAGATCACAGGGGCCACAGAGAAAAAACCGATCATACACTCCGTGAACTCTGTGCCCTCTGTGGCCGGGGTTTTAGAGCAATTCTTCCTCGAGATCGTCGATCTCGCGCCGCAACTTCTCCAGAAACTGCATTTCGCGCGCGATGTTACGCGCCCTGGCGGTTGCCTCCGGCCCGTCTCCGGCGATGGCCTGGCGGAACCGCGCGATCTTGTCCTGCATGCCCTGCTCGAGGCGGTTGGCCAGTTCCACCAGCCGCTTGCGCGGATTGTCCGCCTGTCGCAGCTCTTCGAGGCCTTCGCGCCACTCCATCTGCTCCATGAGGAACGCCGGGTCCATCGCCGTGTCGGTCTCCGCGTCGATGTCCACGCCGCGCAGGCTCAGCAGGTAACGCCCGCGCCGCGCCGGATCCTTGAGCGTCTGGAACGCTTCGTTGACCTGCGCCGTCATCTGCAGGGACAGGCGCCGCTCCTGGTCGGAGGCATTGGCAAACTTGTCGGGATGAACGCGCCGCTGGAGTTCGCGATAGCGCGACGCCAGATCGCCGGCATCGATATCGAATGCCACCGGCAAACCGAAAAGTTCGAAATGATTTTTTCCCGGTGCGGCGCGCATGCCGGTGGCACCCGCCGTGTCAGGTGTTGAAGCTTTCCCCGCAGCCGCAGGAGTCCTTCACGTTGGGGTTGTTGAACTTGAAACCCTCGTTCAGGCCCTCACGGGTGTAGTCGAGTTCGGTGCCGTCGAGATAGATCAGACTCTTGGGATCCACGATCACCTTGGCGCCGTGGCTCTCGTAAACGAGATCATCGGGTTCGATCTTGTCGGCGTACTCGATGACATACGCCTTGCCCGAACAGCCGGACGCGCGCACGCCCAGGCGCAGGCCCTCGCCCTTGCCGCGCTTCTCGATGAATTTCCGCACGCGTTCCGCGGCGGCCTGGGTCATGGTAATGGCCATATCCGTTTCGCTCCGTAATTCCGGGGCTCAGGCGGCGTCCGCCTTCGAGCCCTTGCCGGTTTTGGTCTGGTAATCCGCGATCGCCGCCTTGATGGCGTCCTCCGCCAGCACCGAACAGTGAATCTTCACCGGCGGCAACGCCAGTTCCTCGGCGATCTGGGTGTTCTTGATCTTGCCCGCCTCCTCGATGCTCTTGCCCTTGACCCATTCGGTCAGCAGCGAGCTCGAGGCGATGGCGCTGCCGCAGCCGTAGGTCTTGAACTTGGCGTCCTCGATGATGCCCTGTTCGTTGACCTTGATCTGCAGCTTCATGACGTCGCCGCAGGCCGGCGCGCCGACCATGCCGGTGCCCACCTGCGCGTCGTTCTTGTCGAACGAGCCGACGTTGCGCGGGTTCTCGTAATGATCCAGTACCTTGTCGCTGTATGCCATGGTTTGTACCCCCGAAAATAATAATATGTTTACCGGTTCAATGCGCGGCCCACTGCACCTTGCTGAGATCGACGCCTTCCTGATGCATCTCCCACAGCGGCGACAGTTCGCGCAGCTTCGCGACCTTTTCCCGTACCAGCGCGGCGGCGTAATCGATCTCCTCCGCCGTGGTGAAACGCCCGATGGTGAAACGGATCGAGCTGTGCGCCAGCTCGTCGTTGCGCCCCAGCGCGCGCAACACGTAGGAAGGCTCCAGGCTCGCCGAGGTGCAGGCCGAACCCGAGGACACCGCGATGTCCTTGAGCGCCATGATCAGCGACTCGCCTTCCACGAAATTGAAACTCATGTTGAGATTGTGCGCCACGCGATTTTCCAGGTCACCATTGACATAGACCTCGGGCATGTCCTTGAGCGCGTTCAGCAGCCGGTCGCGCAGGCCGCGGATGCGCTCGATTTCGGTGGCCATCTCCTCCCGGGCAAAACGGAACGCCTCGCCCATGCCGACGCACTGGTGCGTGGCCAGCGTGCCGGAGCGCATGCCGCGCTCGTGTCCGCCGCCGTGCATCTGCGCCTCCAGCCGCACGCGCGGCTTGCGCCGTACGTACAGCGCGCCCACGCCCTTCGGTCCGTAGGTCTTGTGCGCCGACATCGACAGCAGGTCCACGTTCATGGCGTTGACGTCGATCGGCACCTTGCCGGTGCTCTGCGCCGCATCGCAGTGAAACAGCACGCCGCGTTCGCGCGCGAGCTTGCCGATAGCGGCGATATCCTGGATCACGCCGATCTCGTTGTTCACGTGCATGACCGAAACCAGGATCGTGTCCTTGCGGATGGCGGCCTCGAGCTTGCCGAGATCGAGCAGGCCGTTCGGCTCCGGATCCAGATATGTCACCTCGAAACCTTCGCGTTCGAGCTGGCGGCAGGTGTCGAGCACCGCCTTGTGTTCGGTCTTGCAGGTGACGATGTGCTTGCCCTTCTTGCCGTAGAAACTGGCCACGCCCTTGATGGCGAGGTTGTCGGATTCGGTCGCGCCCGAGGTCCAGACGATTTCCTTGGGATCGGCGCCGATCAGCGCCGCCACGTTGGCGCGCGCCTCCTCGACCGCTTCCTCGGCGTGCCAGCCGAAGGGATGCGAGCGCGACGCCGGATTGCCGAATTCGCCATCGGGCGTCAGGTATGAGCACATCTTGTCCGCCACGCGCGGGTCCACCGGCGTGGTGGCGGAGTAATCAAGATAAATCGGTTTTTTCATGTGTTGCCATCATCTCCGTTTCATTCTTTGCGTATTCACCCGACGGCCCGGCCCGCCATGCGCCGCAACTGGTGCAGCTGCGCGGCCAGCGCCGCAACAAAAGTATCGACATCCTGCGCCGTATTGCCGGCGCCGAAACTGACCCGGATCGCGCTCAGCGCCAGCGCCGGATCGACACCCATGGCCTGCAACACCGGGCTCGGTTCGCGATGACTGCTGGAACACGCCGAACCGCTCGATACCGCGATGCCGGCCCGGTCCAGGTTGAGCAGCAGCGTCTCGCCATCCACGCCGTGGGTGCCGAAACAAACCGTGTTGGGCAGGCGGTTTACCTGCGCGCCGAAAATCTCGATGTCACCGAGCGCCTGCAATTCCACTTCCAGCTTTTCACGCAACAAACGCATGCGCGCGCCGTAATCCGTCAGCTGCGCCTTCGCCAGACCGGCGGCGGCGCCGAAACCGGCGATACCGGCAACGTTCTCGGTGCCGGAACGCCGGCCCTTTTCCTGTCCGCCGCCCTGCAGCCACGGCATCAGCTCCACCGACTTGTCCGCGATCAGCGCGCCCACGCCCTTCGGGCCGTTGATCTTGTGCGCCGACAGGCTCATGAGATGCGCCCCGCTCGCGGAAAAATCAACCTCGATCTTGCCCGCCGCCTGCACCGCATCGGTATGCATCACGCCACCGTATTCGCGCACCTGCGCCGCCAGCGCTGGGATATCCTGGATCACGCCGGTTTCGTTGTTGGCCCACATCACCGAAACCATTTGCGGATGAAGCTTCAGCAGCGCTTGCGTTTCCGTTTCGATCAGGCGGCCTTGCCCGTCGACCGGAAGGACAGAAACATGCCAGCCGGATTTTTTCAGCGACTCGGCAGGCTCGGTCACCGAGGGATGCTCGGTCGCGCCGATAACGATCCGTCCCGGCTCATGCAGCGCCGCAAAACCTTTGATCGCGAGATTGCTGGCTTCGGTGCCGCAGCCGGTGAAGATCACCTGCGTCGGATGCGCGTTGACCAGCTCTGCCACCTGCTCGCGCGCGCGGTCGACGGCGGCGCGTGCCGCGCGCCCATAGCGATGCACGCTCGACGGGTTGCCGTGCTGTTCCGTCAGGAACGGCAGCATCGCTTCCAGCACCCGTGCGTCGAGCGGCGACGTCGCGTTATGGTCCAGATAGACCGGCATCGAAAACTCCGCGGCGATCAGGACTAGCGTGCCGCGATCTGCATCCTGCCTTCCTGGCGCGAGGCCACTTCCTGCACATGCGGCTTGGTGACCAGGTCGCCCAGGGTGATCCCGCTCAGGAATTCATGGATGCGGGTGCTCAGGTCTTCCCACAGCTGGTGCGTCAGGCAGGTCTCGTCGCCATGGCAATTCTTCTCGCCGCCGCAACGCGTGGCGTCGATATTCTCGTTGATCGCCACGACGATCTCGGCGACCGAGATTTTATTGGGTTCCATGGCGAGGGTGTAACCGCCGCCGGGACCGCGGACGCTGTCCACCAGTCCGCTGCGACGCAGCTTGGCGAACAGCTGTTCCAGGTACGACAGCGAGATGCCCTGGCGCTTGGCAATATCGGCCAGCGTGACCGCGCCCTTGTCATAGCGCAGCGCGAGATCCAGCATGGCTGTCACGGCATAACGACCTTTGGTAGTCAGTTTCATAGGATATATTCCCACACGGTTTATATACCCTTGCCATTCTACTTACTTGATAGTTTCAGTCAACTATTCTCTTTGGGCTTATCTCTTTGCGGATATTCGGCGGGTATCGGATCTTCGAGGTTGCTGACTTCAAGTTCCGGCATGTCCAGGTTGACCTTCACCCCCGTCTTTTCCAGTGCACTGGAAATAATTTTCATCTTTTTATCAACGACATGCATGTGATCCAGGATCAGATCGATGGCATGTGCCACCGGGTCCGGCATATCCGGGCTCTGACCATAGGCATCAAACCCGATTTTCTTCGCCATGGCCTCCCGTTGCTGGTATCTGGCATCGGCCTTTTTGGGACCAATCACCCGCCCGGGAATGCCTACCACGGTGGCCCCGGCCGGGACATCCTTTACCACGACTGAGTTCGAGCCCACCCGGGCATTGTCGCCCACCGTGACCGGGCCGAGAATCTTGGCACCCGCTCCGACCACGACATTATTCCCCAGCGTCGGATGTCGCTTTTCCTTGCGCCAGGTGGTGCCACCGAGAGTGACGCCGTGGTACAGGGTGACGTCATCGCCGATCTCGGCGGTCTCACCGATGACCACGCCCATGCCGTGATCGATGAAAAAGCGCTTGCCGATCTTGGCCCCGGGGTGGATTTCAATGCCGGTCAGCCAGCGGCCCAGCTGGGAAAGCATCCGCGCCAGCCAACGCAACTCCCAGCCCCACAGACGATGCGCCAGCCGGTGCAGCGCCAGCGCGTGCACGCCCGGATAGGCCGTGAGCAATTCCAGCATCGATCTTGCCGCTGGATCGCGCTGGAAAATGCTGTTCAGATATTCACGCAGATTTTTAAACATGACAAATAATTAATTGATTTGAATATGATATCTATTCTTGATTATTTTAGTCAATTTTTAGGCAGGCGCTGCTGTATGGCTGTTAGTATGCCACGCATTATGTTCATCTCGTTATCGTCCATGCCGGCGCGATTGAACAGTCGCATCAGGCGGCGCATCAGGTAGCGCGGGTTATCCGGGTCGAGGAAACCGACCTGCTGCAACACTTCTTCGAGATGCTGATAAAAGCGCTGCATGTCTTCGCTGCTCGCCAACCTGCCCTCGCGCGGTTCCAGCTCCCCTGCCGGCTTTCCGGAGAGAACCGACCGATAGATCTCGTACGCCAGAATCTGCACCGCGCTGGCCAGATTCAGGGATGAATAAGCCTGATCGGCCGGGATGGTGACCACGAAATGGCAGCGGTCGAGCTCGGCATTGAGCAGGCCGGTGCGCTCCTGGCCGAACAGCAGCGCCACCGGCCCCTGCCGCGCCCCTTCCACCAGGCGGCTGGCGCCGGCCGCCGGGTCGAGCGTGGGCCATTCGATGCGGCGCGGGCGCGCGCTGGTGCCGATAACGAGATGGCAATCCCTGAGCGCTTCATCGAGTGAGGCGCAGATCACCGCGGATTCCAATACATCATCCGCACCGGCGGCGCGGTCGGTGGCTTCGGGGCCGGGAAATCTTTCAGGCTCGACCAAATACAGACTGCGCAGGGCCATGTTCTTCATGGCCCGCGCGGTCGCGCCCACGTTGCCCGGATGGGTCGGGCGGACCAGCACGATGCGAATGTTGGAAAGCGCCATGGTCGGTTTTGTTCTGCCGCCCATTCTACACGCCTTGTGCTTTCAACCGGCAAGGCGGGCGATTACAATGCCGGCCCACATCGGCGGCACTTCGCTCCTTGATAACATCCGGATAATCCCATGCATCCCATGCTCAACATGGCGGTCAAAGCCGCGCGCAATGCCGGTAACATCATCATGCGCCATGCCGACCGGCTGGAGCGCCTGACGGTGGAGAGCAAGGGCCTCAAGGATTACGTCAGTGAAGTGGACCGCATGGCGGAGAACGAAATCATCCGCGTGCTGCGCGCCGCCTATCCCAACCACGGTTTTCTCGGCGAGGAATCCGGCGCCCATGCCGGCGACGAGTTCGTCTGGATCATCGACCCGCTCGACGGCACCACCAACTTCCTGCACGGATTCCCGCACTTTGGCGTTTCCATCGCGCTCAAGCATCGCGACAAGCTGGACCAGGCGGTGGTGTTCGATCCTTCGCGCAACGAACTCTTCACCGCCTCGCGCGGCAGCGGCGCGCAGCTGAACGACCGCCGCATCCGCGTCAGCCGCGTTACCGAGCTCGAATACGCCCTGCTCGGCGCCGGCTTCCCGTTCCGCTCGCACGCGCATACGGATGCATGGCTGGCCACACTGAAGGAACTCATGCTGAACAGCAGCGGCATCCGCCGCCCCGGCTCGGCCTCGCTGGACCTGGCCTATGTCGCCTGCGGACGTTACGACGGATTCTGGGAAATCGGCTTAAGCCCCTGGGACATCGCCGCCGGTGCGTTGCTGGTGCAGGAGGCCGGCGGACTGGTAACCGACTTCGCCGGAGGTCACGGTTATCTGGAAAGCGGCAACATCCTCGCCGGCAATCCGAAAATCCACGCCGAAATGCTGCGCCGCTTGCAGCCGCACCTGACGGAAGATCTACGACGTTAAGATGTAGGGCGCGTATCACGCGCCATTGCTTGGTTTTATCGTCAGATTGGTTCGGCGCGTGGTGCGCGCCCTACGCTGCTATTGAACACGGAGTCTTTTTGCCAATCCAAAAATGGCCATAGCAATAAAGGCATAACCAATAATTATGAGCCCCATGCCTGATTCAATCGCCCCAAAAGAATACAGTTCCCATATAGATTTTTTTCCTCCGGTAAACCAATGATACGCTGGTCCAATTGCAAGTAGAGCAAACCCAAACACAAACGAAATTAAGATTGTCCTTGTTTCCCATACCGGCTTTCCAAATTCGCGCCACAACAACCAGACGAAGAGACAAAGCATAAAACCGTTAAATATAACCTCGATCATGGCTTGATTTAGCTATAGGTAGCTCTGACATTCTACGAAGGGTCAATAGCGTCAGACACGATTACGATATGAACTTTCGCTGCTGTCTTTAATCATCCCATCTGCTCGGGAATGACGTCGGCAAACACCAGTAGCTCGAAAACATTCGTATATTCCAGCCGCTGCAACAGGCGCACGGTGCGCGCATTTTCTGATTCTTCCGCCAGCAATAAATTACTGCCGGGCGCGTAAACGCCGCGCGGCAGCAGCAGGGTCGCCGGGCGCTTGAGCGCCTCGATGGCCGGCAGCAGCAGCGCCGGCTGGTAGTCCGGCTCCTTGATGCCGCGCGCCAAGGCGACCGCCACCGGCTTCACGCCCGAGGCCAGCAACTCGACGCCCATCTCGAGGCTGCTGGCCTCGGGGCTTTTCATCCAGCGCACCACGCCCACGTTCCAGCGGCCGATTTCATCCAGCTGCTGGATGCCGATCGCGTCGCCGACGCGCACGTAAGTATGCGAGCTGCCGAAGCGCACCAGCTGCAAACCTTTCGGTGCGGTGTCCTTGATCTGCCAGCGATCCACACGGAAGGCCTCTCCTGACGCTACTGGAGTTTCTTTGGATTCGCGTCGCGGCATCGGGCCCACCACCGGCTGGTCGAGCGCGATGAAGTCCTCGTCGGCTTTGGCCTCGCTGGCAATATCCTCTTCAATGTGGGACGGCAACGTAATGCGATCGTCTGATGTTTCTTTATGCGCCGTCACCGGTGAAACAAAAGCCTTCTGGCCGCCGGCGAAGAAATGCATGGCGGGAATGCCGGCGCACACGAAGGCCGGCCCGCTGCGCCGCAGGCGCGAATATTGCCGCCGCGGCGACTGGCCCCAGGCGCGCATCATGCGCAGCAGCATGTCGAGGCAGACGGAATCCAGGCCTTCGAACCCGAGCGACAGCGTGCGCGCGCTGTCGCCCTTTTGCAGGCGCTGGATGAAAAACTGGATCGAACCCAGCAGCTCCAGCGCGTCCAGCACGCGCAGCCCCTGACCCGGCTGCAACGCGACGGCGCGCGCGTACGGCACCGGCGGCGCATCGGTCGCGGGATCGATGAGAAAATATCCGGGCGCCGGCGTGGCGTCGAGATTGTCGCGCAACAGCGCCTTGCCGCCCCATTGATGCAGGAAGCGCTGCACCTGCCGGCATTCGTTCTGCGGCAGCTGGTAGGGATTGCTCAAACCCAGCAGCAGGATGCGAATGTATTCCTGGTTGATCGTGGTTTTGGCAACCATGGGCGCAGGCGTGTCGAGCACCTCCTGCGCCAGATCATGCTCAGCGGCATACCGATAGATCGCATGCAGTTCGCGCCACACCTCCGGCGGATACGGCATGTACACCTGGTAGGAATGCAGCAGTACCTCGCCGAGATAATGCAGGGCGCGCAGCAGCGCCTGCGCCCGCAGGGTTTTCCGGCCCCAGCGCAGCCGCTGTTTTTCCAGGTCCTGCAGGCAACCCTTGTAGCCGTAGGCCATTTCCATGTGCAGCTGGCGGATGAACTCTGCCAGCTGGCGTTTCTTCGGCGTCAGCGGCAGCGCAGCGCGGGTGAAATAGGATTCCAGCGCCGCCGTGACCGAGGCCACCGGCGAGTTGTACAGCTCCATCAGCTCGAAGCGGCGCGCGGCGTCCAGCTCCTGGCGATTGAGGGTATAAAGCGCCTGGTAGATTTCGCGCGCGGTCTCGGCGCTGTCGGCGAGCGGCAGCGAAGCCAGCCACGCTTGCGCGTACTTGGGATCGGTTTCGGCCATCCAGGCCGAAACGCGCTTCACGGGCATTGAAAGGGCGAGTCCGGTCACGACGATTCCCTGTTCACGGCTTGAGATTATTTTCGAATACTATCAAGTGATTATATAGCACACGTCGCGCGTGCCTGATCCGGAGGCGCGGCGCGTGTCAGAGCGGATTCCCGCGTTTTTTGGCGATTTATATCGAATATAAACAACGGTTTCGCTTATTCCCCGCACCCGCGCGCGCGTGTATCATTCGGCGCGTTCTTGAAAAAGCATGGAGAAGGTCGATGACGTACGTGGTCACGGAAAACTGCATCCGCTGCAAATACACGGATTGCGTGGAAGTCTGCCCGGTGGATTGCTTTCATGAGGGCCCGAATTTCCTGGTCATCGACCCCGATGAATGCATCGACTGCACCCTGTGCGTACCGGAATGCCCGGTGAACGCCATTTTCGCCGAAGACGACCTGCCGGATGAGCACAAGCAATACACCGCCCTCAACGCCGAGCTGGCCAAGAAATGGCCGGTGCTGACCGAGAAAAAACCCGCGCCCGCGGACGCCGCCGAGTGGGAAAACAAGCCCGACAAACTCAAGTACCTTGAGCGCTGACGCACCGGTCATACTGGTCCCCTACGGAGACGATCCGCTACGCCATCTCGCCACGCTGCTGCTGGAACGGCATGAAGACCGTCTCCCCGACTTAAGCCGTCAGACTGTCCTGCTGCCGCACGCGAGTGCGGTGCCGCGCTTCCGCCGGCTGCTGCGAGCGCAGGCGGAACAAAAAGGTTTTCCTGCCCTGCTCCCGCCCATCACCGGCACGCTGACTTCCTGGGCCGCGCGATTCGCCGGCGACGATCAACACCACCTGAGCTCCACCGCGCGCCAGATCCTGCTGCTCGATCTGCTGCATGATTATCCGCGCTGGCTGCGCCAGTACGGCGACTGGCCGCTGGTCGACAGCCTGCTGGCGCTGTTCGACGAGCTGGCGCTGCACGCAGGCCGGCTTTCCGGCGACGCCGATTCGATCCGGCATGTCCTCGCAGGCCACGGCGCGAACACGGACGAGATTTCGCCCTTCAGCGACGAGGCGCAGCTGGTGCAGGAACTGTGGGACGCGTGGCGCGAACGTCTCACGAAAAATAATCTCCAGGATCCCGTGCGGCGTCACACGGACGGCCTGGCGCGCAGTCTCGAACGGCTGCCGGCCGGCACGAATATCTATCTCGCCGGTTTCGCGGATTTTCCGGATGCGGAGATCGCCTGGATCAGGGCGCTGATGGCGCGCGGCGGTCTGACCCTGTTGCTGCATGGTTCAGCCGATAACGTCGTGGAAAATCCGGTGACGCGTCTGTTGAGCGCCTTGACGATCAAACCGCATTTCATCGCATCCGCCGATGCCTATGCGGATTTTCTCGATCGTGTCTTTGCCACGGACGCGGGTCATTTGCATGAGCGCGCGCAACAACAGGCAAAAGCGGCGCCGGCCAGCCCCGCGCGCGGGCGCCTGACGCTGCACCAGGCCGCCGACGCCGAATCCGAGGCGCGCGCCATCGATCTGCAGGTGCGGCGCTGGCTTACCCAGGACCGGCACGACATCGGCATCGTCACTAACGACCGCAAGCTGGCGCGGCGCGTGCGCGCCCTGCTGGAACGCGCGAACGTCGGCCTGGTGGATGCCGGCGGCTGGGCGCTCTCGACCACCAGCGCGGCCACGTCACTGGCGCGCTGGCTCGAGTGCGTGGAGCAGAATTTCTCCCACGCGCCCCTGCTCGATCTGCTGAAGTCGCCGTTCCTGCAACCCGGTATCGGCCGCACCCAACTCGACCGCCTGGTACCGGTGTTCGAGCGCGACGTCGTACGGGCCGGAAACATTACTTCCGGGCTGGAGCATTATCACCACGGGCTCGAACGCGCGGTTGCGGATTCGGGCGACGGGACAGGCGAAACCTGGCCGGCGCTGACACAACTGCTGGAACGGCTGGCGGACGCCGCCGCGCCGCTGCTGCCCCTGCTGTCGGCGCGCCCCCGGCCAGCGCTGGAATTTCTTGCCGCCCTGCAAACCAGCCTGGAAAAACTGGGTTTGGCGGCCGGATTCGAAAACGACGATGCCGGCCGGGAATTGCTGCAGGTGCTGGACGAAATGCGTGCCGCCTCCGCGCACAACCCCCTGCGCCTGGCGTGGGCGGGCTTTCACCAGTGGCTGCGGCGCGGCATGGAACAGCGGCGCTTCCACCCGCCCATGCAGGGCAGCGGCGTGGAGCTGATGAGCTTCTCGGAATCGCGGCTGTACCGCTTCGACGCGCTCATCATCGCCGGCGCCGTGCGCGAGCATCTGCCGGGACAGATCTGCGCGCCGCCGTATTTCAACGACGGCGCGCGCAGCGAGCTGGGATTGCCCTCGCTGGCGCGGCGCTATGCCGTGCTGTTCCAGGATTTCCGCCGCCTGCTCGAGGCCGCGCCGCGGGTCATGGTCAGCCTGCGCCGTGAACAGGATGGCGAACGACTGGCGCCGAGCCCATGGGTGGAACGGATACGCGCGTTTCATGCCCTCGCCTACGATGAGTCCCTGGGCGATCCCGAACTGGAATGGCTGGTGCAACAGCCCGCTGCCGTTATCGCGCAACGCTCTGCACCGCTGCCGGCACCGGTTACGCCACCGGCCGCGCATCTGCCGCCCGCCATGCTGCCGGCGATGTTCACGGCCACGGACTGCCAGCGTCTCCTGGACTGTCCCTATCAGTTCTTCGCCGCGCGCGGCCTTGGCCTGGCGCCGGAAGACGAGGTGCGCGAGGAAATCGAAAAAGTGGACTACGGCATCCATGTGCATCGCATTCTGCAGGCGTTTCACACCGGCGTGCCAGGCCTGCCCGGCCCGTGGCGGGAACAACTCGATCACGCCACGCGCGCGGAAGCGGAGGCGCTGTTGCGCGAGATTTCGGAACGGGTGTTCGCGCGCGATCTGCGCCGGCGCTTCCTGGCACGCGGCTGGCGATACCGCTGGGAACAATGCATCCCGGCCTACCTGGATTGGGAAATGCAGCGCGCCGCCGACTGGAAGGTCGAGGCAACCGAACTCAAGCGGGAGCGCGTCTACCGTAAAGGCGCGACGCAAATAGCCCTGACGGGACGCATCGACCGTCTCGATCACGGACGCGACGGTTATGCCATCATCGATTACAAGACCGGCACGGTGCCGGCGCGCGATCCAGTCGAGCGTGGCGAAAAAATCCAGCTCCCGTTTTACGCCCTGCTGCTGGAACAGGGTAATGTCGCGAGCGCGGCGTTTCTGGCGCTGGACGACGAAGAGGCAAAGGAGAAAACGGCGCTCGAGGGCGAAGCGCTGGACATGCTGCGCGACGCGATCCGCGCACGACTGCTGCAGATCAAGCGCGGTCTCGACACCGGCGCGCCGCTGCCGGCCTGGGGCGACATGGAAACCTGCCGCCTGTGCGACATGGAAGGACTGTGCCGCCGGGAGATGTGGGCTGAACCGGATACAAAAACGTCATGAATCGACCAAAAAAAAGAGGCGGCCGTTCATGGCCGCCTCCGGTATTTCCACTGATCACTTGCTTCCGGAATGCATCCTTGCATCCCTTGAAACTTCCCTGCTTACGTCCGATGTCGTCAGCTTCGATATGTCCCTATCGGGCTTCCTTTCCTCTTCAAACTATAGGTGTCACCACTGAAGATGCAAGCCGCTCATCCCGGCCCGGGGCCTGAAAAAATGTCATTTCCATACATGGACTTAGACTTTCATTGCCGGACATTCCAAGGGCGGATAAAGCCGTGCTGGACATAGCGCGCGCCACCGCCCCGGAGAATAACGTCGTGGTCCAGGCCGCCGCCGGGACCGGCAAGACCTGGCTGCTGACCAGTCGCATCGTCCGCCTGCTGCTCCAGGGGACGGAGCCCGGCGCCATCCTGGCCATCACCTTCACCCGCAAGGCCGCCGGCGAGATTCACGAACGTGTCACCGAGCGCCTGCTGGCATTGGCCGCCGCCGACGAAGATGGACTGACGGCGCAGCTCACCGCGATCGGCGCCGCTACCGACACCGCCACCCGCGCGGCGGCGCGCGGACTCTACGAGAAACATCTGGGCGCCATCCATCCGCTGCGCACGACAACGTTCCATGCCTTCTGCCAGGAAATCCTGCGACGCTTCCCGCTCGAGGCCGAGGTGCCGCCGGGATTCGAGCTGGTCGAATCCACCGCCGAACTGGAACAGGTTGCCTGGCTCGCGCTCGACCGGAAGGCCGCGCGCAACAGCGACGGCGCGCTGGCGACGGCGCTGGACACGCTGTTGCGCGAGTGCGGCGGTGTTCATGGCACGCGCACGACGCTGGACGATTTTCTGTCGCATCGCAGCGACTGGTGGGCCTACACCGAGGACGAAGCGGACCCGGTGGAATTCGCCGTCGCACTGCTCGCGCAGATGCTGGGTGTGGCGGACGACACCGATGCACTTGCCGCGTTTTTGCGCGATCCGGAAATCCGCCAACATATCGTGCGTTACGCCGAACTGCTGTGCGGCCATGCCACGGCGACGAACCAGAAATATGCCGCGGAACTGGCACGGGCGCTGGCGGACAAGGAAGCTTCGTCGCGAAGCTTTGAATGGATTCGCGGTGTGCTGCTGACCGATGCGGATGAACCGCGGAAACTGAAACGCTCCGACACTCTGGAGAAGAAACTCGGAACCGGACGCGTTGATGAGCTCATCAAGCTGCACCAGGAAATCGCCTCGCGCGTGCTGGCGGCGATGGCCGCACACAAGCGTCAATGGACATATCGCGTCTCGCGCGCCTGGTACGTCTGTGGCACGACGCTGCTCGCGGAATTCCAGCGGCTCAAGCTGGAGCGCGGCGTGCTCGATTTCGCCGACCTGGAATGGAAAACCTGTCGTCTGCTGAACCGCAGCCGTCACGCCGAGTGGGTGCAATACAAGCTGGACCAGCGCATCGACCATCTGCTGGTGGACGAATTCCAGGACACCAACCCGACCCAGTGGCGGCTGTTGCTGCCGCTGTTGCAGGAGATCGTGGCCGGCGATCCGGAACGCCGGCGCAGCGTGTTTCTCGTCGGTGACGAGAAACAGTCGGTGTACCGATTCCGCCGCGCCGACCCGCGCCTGTTTCATGCCGCGCGCCACTGGCTGGAACAGCACGCGCAGGCACAGACGTTGACTCAGCACCTGTCGCGGCGCTCCTCGCCCGCCGTGATCCGCTTCGTCAACCTGATATTTCACCGCCCGAGCGACACGACAGCGGAAGCCGAAGATGATGACTATCCGCTGCAGGACTTCCAGCTGCACGACACGCATCATCATCAGCTCTGGGGCCGGGCCGAGCTGTTGCCGCTGGTACGCCGCGCCGACAGGAACGCGGGAAAAACCGCCGTGGCCATGCGAAATCCGCTGGAACAGCCGCGCCTGACGGCCGAGGACCAGCGGCACCGCCAGGAAGGCGAGCTGATCGCCGGCAAAATCCGGGAAATCATGGGCCAACCGATCGCCGACGGAGAACGGGTACGGCCCCTGACCGGCGACGACATCATGATCCTGCTGCGTGACCGCACCCACGCGCGCTCCTACGAGGAGGCCCTGCGGCGCGCCGGCATACCTTATATAGGAACCGGCCGCGGGGCCTTCATGCAGTCGCTGGAAGTGCGCGACCTCATGCATCTGTTGCGCCAGCTGGTCGAGCCCTATAACAACCTGGCGCTGGCTTCGGCGCTGCGTTCGCCGCTGTTCGCCGCCGGTGAAACTGACCTGCTGCGCCTGGCGCAGAGTCCGCCAGGTTCATGGCGCGAACGCCTCGAACGATTGGCGGATCCTGCGCCGGAAGGCGCGCTGGCACGCGCGCGGGAGCTGCTGCCGCGCTGGAGCAGTCTTGTCGGCCGCCTGCCGGTGCACGACCTGCTCGATCGCATCTACGGCGAGGGCAACGTGGTGGCGCGCTACCTGGCCGCAGCGGTGCCGCATCTGCGGCCGCGCGTGGAGGCCAATCTCAACCGCTTCCTCGAACTGGCGCTGGAGGTCGACAGCGGACGCTATCCTAGCCTGTCGCATTTTCTCGCTTACCTGGAAAGACAGGCGAAGCACGACGACAAGTCGCCGGCGGAGCCGGCCTGGAACCGCGCGCCGCGCGTGCGCGTCATGACCATCCACGCCGCCAAGGGCCTGGAGGCGCCGGTGGTGTTCCTCGCCGACGCCGCGCGCGCCACCGACAACCGCGACCGCGGCCTGCGTCCGCTGGTTGACTGGCCGGCGCAGGCTCCACGGCCGCGGTATTTCCATCTCGGCGGTGCCGGCAGAAAAATCGACGACGTCAGCCTGGCGCTGCGCACCGAACAACAGTGGCCGGCGCGGCGCGAAGAGGCCAATCTTTTATACGTCGCGCTCACGCGCGCGCGCCAGATGCTCTACGTCTCGGGTTGCGAACCCGGAAAAGACGGTCGCGGCTGGTACGGCTTCATCGAGAAACGTCTGCGCCACGCCGGCGTTTCCGGCGAGGCGGCGCGCGCCGGCCTCGAACTCGACAGCATTTCCCTGGACGACGACGCTAGCGTGTTCAATACCCGCGCCTGGCTGGAATTCGGCGCGCCGCCGCCGTTACCGCCGCTGCAACCGCCGGCACCCGCCGCCGCCTTCAGCCTCGATGCGCGCCTGACGCAACCGCTGCCCGCGATGCCGCAAACCGGAATGGTCAACCCAAGCCGCTCATCGCACGTGGAAGACGATTATCCTGGCGAGACCGCCGGTTTTACACCGGCACGCACGGAGAGACAGCGCCGGGGCGAGGTGATTCATCGCATGCTGGAACGGCTGGCTGGCGGCGAGGGACGTGCGGCGGTCGAAAAAATGATATGGCAGGAATTCGGCGAGTGGCTGGAGGAAAAACATTTCAGCCAGTGGTGGCGCGAGGCCTGTGCCGTGGTGGATCACGAGGATTTCCGCGGGTTTTTCGACCCCGCCCGCTACCAGGAGGCGCGCAACGAAATGCCGATTCTCTATCAGGAAGGCGGGCGTGACGTCTACGGCGTCATCGACCGGCTCGTGATTCGCGAGCAGGAAATCGTTCTCATCGACTACAAGACCCATGCGCGCGCCAGCCGGGAAAACGTCGCGCAGCTGGCGGAGGATTTCCGGGAACAGATGCGCCAGTACGGCGAAGGCGCGCGGCGGCTGTGGCCGGGTAAAAAATTGAGGCTGGTATTGCTGTTCACCGCCTGCGGCGGCGCGGTGGAACTGACACCGTGATTTATGATTTCTGATTCCTGGTTTCTAGTTTCTGATTTCCAGAATTCAGGAGTTGGCGATTTGGACACCCTGAAAATCAGAAATCAGGAATTAGAAATCGGAAATTACCCTTGTTGGGCCTGAATCACGCGGTTGCGCCCCGCTTCCTTGGCCTGGTAAAGCGCGGCGTCCACCTGCTTGAACAGCCACACGGCCGGATCGGGCCCGTAGGAATCCACGCCTGGCTGGAGACAGGCCATGCCGATGCTGACAGTGACATCGAGATCGATTCCTTCGGGAATCACGAAAGCGCTGTGCTCGACGCGCGAGCGCAGGCGCTCGGCGATGGCCGCGCCCTGGACGGGCGTGGTGCCCGGCAACAACAGCACGAACTCCTCGCCGCCATAACGCGCCAGCACGTCGCTGCCGCGCAGGTCCTGGCCGAGCAGGCTGGCGATCTGGCGCAGCACGCGGTCGCCGACCTGGTGGCCGTACTGGTCGTTTACCTGCTTGAAAAAATCCACGTCCACCAGCATGCACACCAGCGGCCCGGCCTGGCGCGCCCAGCGCTCCACCTCCTCCGCCAGGCGGCGCTCGAAGAAGCGCCGGTTGGAAATCCCGGTCAGGGGATCGGTAAGGCCATCGAGTTTCAGTCGTTCGTGATTGATGGAGTTGTCGATGCACATGGCCGCCACCGCCGCCAGGTGTTCGAGCAGATCCGTGGCGATGCCCGGAATGAAATGACGCGGATCGCGGCTGCCCTGGTTGAGGCTGCCGATGAGTTCGCCGCGTCGGACCAGCGGCGCGATCGCCACCGAACCCGAGGCGCAGGGATGGCCGGAGAACAACAGCGCATGCAGGCGCTCATCGACCGGCCCGAGGCGTGGACGCCAAGGCCTGGTAAAGAGCCCGTCCAGCGTGTCGCGAGGAATGGCGACGAAACTGTGCGCCCCGGAATCCGGCTCGCTACCGGCTTCGATCAGCCGCGTCATCTCGTATTCGGGATCGGCGCAGGCGACCGTAACGCAGTCGATGCCGGGAAAGGTTTCAGGGATGCCGCGGGTGATGACGTCGATCAGGTCGGGAAGCGAGGGAGAGCCGATCATGCGCACTTCGATCTGGCGAAAGCCGGACCAGATGCGCTCGTTATCGCGCAGTTGCTTGCTGAGCCTGAGCCATTCCCGTTCCTGCGTCGTGATTCCCTGGTCCATGCCTCCGTCTCGCGGTCGCTGTGCCGGCAGGGCCGGCGATCAGCTCTTCAGGTCAAGTATAGCGAGCAACCGCGGCGCCGGGATGTAGCCCGGCAACACTTTACCATCATCGAGGAAGATCGCGGGAGTTCCGCCGATGTCCAGGCGCTGGCCCAGCTGGAAATGGCTTTCCACCGGATTGGCGCAGGTTTTCATGTCCACCTTGCCGCCGGCCTTGGCGACACCGATGGCCTTGGCGCGATCGCCGGAGCACCATACCGCCACGGCGCGCTTGTAACTTTCCGAACCGATGCCGGTGCGCGGATAGAACAGGTAGCGCACCTTGACGCCCGCCTTGTTGAGCGTCGGCACGTCGAGATGAAACTTGGCGCAGTAACCGCAATCCACGTCGGTGAACACCGTGACCGTGCGCTTGGGCTTGTCGGGACCGATCACGAGCATGTTGTTCTCGCCCACCTCGTCCAGCAGCCGCTTGCGGATCGCGGCGCGGCGGGTCTCGGTGATGTTGCTCTTGGCGCGCAGGTCCATGACGTCGCCCATGAAGAGATACTTGCCGTCGCTGGTGGTGTAGAAAATCTTGGAGTCGAATTCGACCTCGTACATCCCGGAAACGGGAGAGGGTTTGACGGACGCCGCCTTGAGCTCGGGGAAGGCGCGGACGAGTTCCGCTTTTATCTGTTGCTCTTCCTGCTCGCCGGCGTAGGCGGAAAGGGGCATGACGAGGCAGACAAGGCTTAATACGAAGAATCGCAACATGGGATTGTTTCTCGCTGACAGGAAGTTTCGGGTCTGGATCGCGCCGGCCATCATACTGGCCGGTCGCGGTCCGCGCCAGCATTAGACGGCGCCGGACGGATTCGGTTCGGGGTCACTGCGACGACTGTTCCGCCTGCTGCACCACGCGCGTCATGGGAATGACGCTGTCGGGATTGAGCGAGATAGACTCGATGCCCTGCCGCACCAGCCATTGCGTGATCTCCGGGTAATCCGACGGCGCCTGTCCACAGATGCCGACATATTTGCCGAGCTTGCGGGCGGCCCGGATCGCAGCCTCCATGAGCTTCAGCACCGCCGGGTTGCGCTCGTCGAAACCGGTCACCAGCCCGGAGTCGCGGTCCACGCCGAGGGTCAGCTGGGTCAGGTCGTTGGAACCGATGGAAAACCCGTCGAGATGCTGCAGGAACTCCTCCGCCAGCAGGGCATTCGCCGGGATTTCGCACATGAGGTAGACCTTGAGCCCGGCCTTGCCGCGCTCGAGCCCGTGCGTGCGCATCACGCCCAGCACGTTTTTCGCCTCGTCCACGCTGCGCACGAACGGAATCATCACGATGACGTTGTCCAGCCCCATGTCCTCGCGCACGCGCTTGAGCGCGGCGCACTCCATGGCGAAGCTGTCGCGGAACGACTCGGAGTAATAGCGCGAAGCGCCACGCAGCCCGAGCATGGGATTCTCCTCGTTGGGCTCGAAGCCGGCGCCGCCGAACAGCGAGGCATATTCGTTCGATTTGAAATCGCTCAGGCGCACGATGACCGGCTTGGGATGGAACGCGGCGGCGATGGTGCCGATGCCTTCGGCAAGACGGCTGATGAAATAGGCGCGCCGGTCCGGGTAGCCGGCCGTCAGCCGGTCGATGTGACGCCGGTCGTCCGGGCCGAGCTTGTCGTACTCCAGCAGCGCGCGCGGATGCGCCTGGATGCTGTGATTGATGATGAACTCCAGGCGCGCCAGCCCCACGCCGTCGTTCGGCAGGAAGGAGTTTTCGAAGGCCTGATCCGGGTTGCCGACGTTCATCATGATTTTCGTGCGCGGGCGGTGCGCGGAATCCAGCGCGATGCGGTCGATGCGGAATTTCTGCTCGCCTTCGTAGACCTGCCCGGTGTCGCCCTCGGCACAGTTCACCGTCACCGGCATGCCGCTGCGGATGACTTCGGTGGCGTCACCGCAGCCGACGATGGCCGGAATGCCCAGCTCGCGCGCCACGATGGCGGCGTGGCAGGTGCGCCCGCCGCGATTGGTGACGATGGCGGCGGCGGTTTTCATCACCGGTTCCCAGTCGGGGTCGGTCATGTCTGTCACCAGTACTTCGCCGGCGCGCAGGCGCGCCATGTCGGCCGATTTCTCGATCACGTGCGCCACGCCCGTGGCGATGCGGCGGCCGACGCTTTTCCCGGAGGTCAGCAGCCTGCCGCGCGACTCCAGGGCGTAAATCTCGTAAACGTCGCGCGTTTCGCGCGAGCGCACCGTCTCGGGGCGCGCCTGCACGATGTAGAGCTTGCCGTCCACGCCGTCCTTGGCCCACTCGATGTCCATGGGCCGGTCCTGGCCGGCAAGTTTCGAATAATGTTTTTCTATCTTCACGGCGAAGCGCGCCAGCTCGAGCGCGTCGTCGTCGGTCAGGGAGAACCGCAGCCGGTCCGCCTCCGGCACCGGGATGTTGCGCGTCGGATTGCCGTCCGCGGCGCCGTCGGCGTAAATCATCTTGATCGCCTTGGTGCCGAGATGGCGCTTGAGGATCGGCCGTTTGCCGTCCATCAACGTCGGCTTGAAGACATAGAACTCGTCCGGGTTGACCGCGCCCTGCACCACGTTTTCGCCGAGGCCGTAAGCGGCATTGATGAAGACGACATCACGGAAGCCGGTCTCGGTGTCGAGCGTGAACATCACGCCGGATGACGCTATGTCGGAGCGCACCATTTTCTGCACGCCGATAGAGAGCGCCACCTGCGCGTGATCGAATCCCTGGTGCACGCGGTAGGAAATCGCCCGGTCGTTGAAGAGCGAGGCGAAAACGCGGCGACAGACGACCAGCAGGGTTTCCGCGCCGCGGATATTGAGGAAGGTGTCCTGCTGGCCGGCGAAGGAGGCGTTCGGCAGATCCTCGGCCGTGGCCGAGCTGCGCGCCGCCACGTCCGGTTCCGGCCCGTATTGTTGCGCCAGGTTCGCGTACGCCGCCGTGATTTCCCCGGCCAGGTCCGGCGGCATCTCGGCGTCGAGAATCCAGCCGCGAATCTCAGCGCCGGCCAGCTCCAGCTGCGCCAGGTCGTCCGAATCCACACCCTTCAGGCGCGCCTGGATGCGTTCGGTCAGGCGGTTGTGTGCGAGGAAATGGCGGTAGGCGTCGGCGGTGGTGGCGAAGCCGTCGGGGACCCGCACCCCCTCGGCGCCGAGGCTGCGGAACATCTCGCCCAGCGAAGCGTTCTTGCCACCGACCACGGGGACGTCGTGCATCCCCAATTCGGAAAATGTGCGGATATAACGCATGCCGAGAGCACAAAATACCCCATGGCCGATGGATTTCCAATGAAGTCCCTGATGTCAGGCCGATCCGCCCTGGTCACCGGAGGGATTGAAAATAAGCTCTTGTAAACAGGAAGTTACAAAAATTAAAACGAGTCCAGATTGCGCGGCGACCCCCTCCCTGATCATAGGCATGATCTATGCTTGCCTAAAGAACACATTTACCGGGCTGCACCTCTAATCTGAATGCTCAACGCCGTTAATTCATCCGCCTCCCCCACCCAGAAACCCACAATCTCGATACGGATCCTGAAAAGCCTGGGGCTGGACAGTTTCCGCGGCCGTATGCTGTACATCGCGGCGCTTTCCATCGGCTTCATGGTGATCACTTCGTGGATGGCGGAAACACGTGTCCGCGAAGTCACGCGCCAGGGGATTTCCAATGCCATCGACCAGCAGGAAATCCTGCGCGTGCTGCGTGACGTCTCCGGCGACATCCGGCTGGCGGAATCCAGCCTGCACCATCTCCCCGAATCAAGCCTGTCACGCGGCGCCACCGTCCAGAAGCACCTGAAGAACGCGCTTGCGAAAACCGGTCTTCTGGCGGAGGTGGCGAAAAGACAGCGCTTGCCGGAACTGCAGCAGAAAACACAGGAGTTCATCTCCGGTCTTCACCGGTTGCATCAGGAGGTGATGGCCACGACTACCAGCGGGCCCTTGACCGCGTTGCACGCGCACGCTGAACCTAATCTCGAAAAAGTCCGGGACGCGACGTTGGCGCTGGAAAAATCGCTGGGCGCCCGCAGCATCGAGGATATGCACCGGCTGTCGCAGGCCGTCGAGCGCCAGTTGCGCCTGCTCTGGGTCGCAGCGCTGGTGGGCATCATCGCCATCGTCGCATGGCTGCTCCTGTTCGAATACTCCATCCGCCAGCCGGTGGCGCGCATTACCGGCGCCCTCAAGGCCGAGGCGGAAGGTTCCCGCCAAGTCACGGTAGCGTCGACGTGGACCGAGGAGACGGGTAATCTCGTTTCCGCCTTCGATCACATGCGGCGGCAGGTGCACGCGCGCCAGCAGCGCCTGGAAACCATCCTGGACAATGCCGCCGAGGGCATCATCACCTTCGACGCCGACGGCCACATCGAGAGTTTCAACAAGGCGGCCGAAAAACTGTTCGGCTACGCCCAGGAGGAGGTGCTCGGAAAGGACCTGCGGCTCATCCTGCCGCCACAGACGCGCGAGAGCCGCGAGGATTACCTGAAGCATTTCATCCGCACGGAAATACGGCGCCTGATCGGCCATGAGGGCGAGGTCACCGGGCGCCACAAGGACGGCACCACCTTCCCGATGGCACTCAAGATCAGCGCCATGGTGCTGGACGGAAAACAGTTGTACACCGGGCTGGTGGCGGACATCAGCGAACGCAAGGCCATGGTGGAGAACCTCAAGAACATGGCCGAGCACGACGGGCTCACCGGTCTTTACAACCGCAGCTATTTCCAGCAGGAACTGGAGCGCGTCGTGGAGCGCGTCAGGCGCGCCGGCGGTATCTGCTGTTCCCTGCTCTATATCGACCTGGACAATTTCAAATACATCAACGACACGCTGGGGCATGCCGCCGGCGACCGGCTGATCATCGAGGTCTCCGCCATCCTGAACAAGCGCGCGCGCAAAAGCGACCTCATCGCCCGTATCGGCGGCGATGAGTTCACCGTGCTGCTGTTCGACACCACGCCCATGCTGTCGGTGCAGGTGGCCGAGTCCTTCCGCGCCAGGCTGGCCGACTACCTCTTCAAGCACGGCGGCGAGCAGATCGACATCGGCTGCTCCATCGGCGTGGCCGCAATCAATCCCGGCACGGCCTCGGCCGCCGAGGTCCTGTCGCAGGCCGATCTCGCCTGCCACCTGGCCAAGCGCGGCGGCCGCAACCGCGTGCACCTGTACAATACCGAGGATGCCGAGAGCGCCGCCGCCATGGCCATCGACATGGGCTGGTCGCGCCGCATCAAGGAAGCCATCGAAAAGGATCGCTTCGTGCTGGCGTGCCAGCCCATCATCAATACCGCCACGCGCGAAATCGAATCCTACGAGGTGCTGATACGCATGCTCGACGAGCGTGACGAACTGATCATGCCCTCGGGATTCCTGGCCACCGCCGATCGTTTCGGGCTGGCAGCGGAAATCGACAAATGGGTCATTCGCCACGCCATCGAAGGCTTGGCCCGCCAGCGTGTCGCCGCTCCCCGCCTGCGCTATGCCATCAACCTGTCAGGCCGCACCCTGACCACGCCCGGCATCTGCGAGTTGATCCAGGACATGCTCAAGGACACCGGCCTGGACCCGTCCGCCCTGACCTTCGAAGTGACGGAAACCGTGGCCATCGCCGACATGGTGGCGGCCGATCTTTTCCTGTCGCGCCTGCGTTCCATGGGTTGCCAAACCGCCCTGGACGACTTCGGTTCGGGCATGGCCTCGTTCGCCTATCTCAAGGATCTGCCGGTCAACAGCGTCAAGATCGACGGGCGTTTCGTGAAGAATCTCGCGACCAGTCCGGTGGACCAGGCGATGGTCAAGGCCATGAACGAAATCGCCCACGCGCTCGGCAAGCAGACCATCGCCGAGTTCGTGGAAAACGAGGAGAGCCTCAGACTGCTCGCCGCCTATGGCGTGGACTTCGCCCAGGGCTACCACCTTGGAAGACCGGACGTGACGCTGCCCTGCTCCACCCTCACCAAGGGACGCTGCGCCTCCTGAACCGCGTCTCGGCCCGCGGCGCTGGCACATCCAGACCCGCGAGCAAAAAAAATGGCTGGAAAATTAATCAGGATATGGCAGGATTGGCGGCCAAATCAGCGCCAACCGGAAACTGACTGCTTTTTCACTTGCGCCACGCCTCTTTCTTCCGCGCCTCCTCCCTGTTTCTGTGCGTGACAGCCCTGTCATGCGGCATATCCCGGGCCGAAACCGCTATCGCGCCACCCAGACCGCTGTACAGCTTCAACCAGAGTCCCCTGATACAGATCTATGGCCTGCCGGCCCTGGGGGCATCGCGGGTTCTGGGCCAGGGGGAATCTGCCTTGGCGGTCCATCTGCAGATTGCCAATCATTTCACCGGCACCAGCACCAGCTCCGAAACCCTCAGCCTGGACGGGGAAACCCGGCGCCTGACGCTGCACTGGCGTCAGGGCCTGCCCGGAAACCGGGAATGGGGCATTGAGCTGCCGTATGTATCGCACAATGGCGGGTTTCTCGACATGTCCATCGAAGAATTCCACGACATACTGGGCCTGCCCCAGAACGGCCGCACCGACCTGCCGCGCAACCGCATCGATTTCCGTTACGCCCGCCAAGGCGTGAATCTGGTCAATCTCGACCGCGCCGTCAGCGGGGTCGGCGATGTGCGCCTGTCGGCCGCCATCCCGCTGGCTGCGGAGCCGGCATCCGGCGCTTACACCGCGGCCTGGCGCATGAGCCTCAAGCTTCCCACCGGGGACGCGGACGAGCTGCTGGGCAGCGGCAGCACCGATCTGGCCGGCTGGCTGAGCGCGGCCACGACGCGCGCGCCGGACAAGTGGAACCTGTATGGTGGCGGTGGGCTGCTGATGATGAGCGAAGGCGATGTCATACCGTCACAACAGCGCGGTCTTGTCGCATTCGGCACTCTGGGACTCAGCCAGCGATTCTTTCCGGCGGTGACGGTCAACGCGCAGCTGGACTTCCACAGTCCGTTCTACAGCGACAGTGGTCTGCGACAACTGGGAAGATACGCCGCGCAGGGTTTGCTCGGCCTGGACTGGGAGTTCGCGCCGCGGAAGTTCCTGGCGTTCTCGATCTCGGAAGACATGGTGGTCGGCGCGGCGCCCGACGTGGCCTTCAATCTTTCTCTGGCCATGCCCCTGTGACCGGGGCGCGTCTCGTCAATCGCCGAGAGACTCGAGCAGTTTTCTCAGCCCCTGTTCAAAGGATGTCGCCGGAGCACTGCCAAAAACCCCCTTCAACCGCGTGACATCGGCGCAGGAATCCCGGATGTCGCCGGCGCGCGCCGGTTCGTGTCGCCGCTCGATTTTCTTCCCGGAAATTTTCTCGAGCAAAGCCAGCAGGTCCAGCAGCGCATTCTGCCGGCCGGTGCCGACGTTGAAAACACCGCCGTTGCCCTCCCTGCCGCGCGCCGCGCGCGCCAGCAGATCGGCCAGGTCGGCGACGTAGACGAAATCGCGCGTCTGTTTTCCGTCCCCGTACACCGTTACCGGCAGATTCCGCCTCAGACGCTCGACGAAAATACTGATGACGCCCGAATAGGGCGAAGACGGATCCTGGCGCGGACCGTAGATGTTGAAAAACCGGAATGACGTGGCGGCGAGCCCGTGGACCCGGTGATAGTGCATGAGGTAATGCTCGCCGGCCAGCTTGTCCACGGCATACGGCGACAGCGGCCGCGCCGCCGCCTCCTCCGTAACCGGAATGGCGGCGGCATCGCCATACACCGCGGCGGAACAGGCATAGACAAACCGTCCGATGCCGTGTCGGCGCGAGGCCTCGAGCAGATTGAGCGTGCCGTCGAAATTGACCTGGTGCGTGCGAACCGGATCATCCATGCTCGCCTGCACCGAGGCCACGGCGGCCAGATGCACCACGGCGTCCACCCCGCGCGCGCTGCGGTCGACCAGTCCGGCATCGCGGATATCCCCCTCGATGAATTCCAGCGCCTCGTGGCGCGGAAGGTTCTCCCTCTTGCCGGTTGAGAGATCGTCCAGTACGCACACGCGGTCGCCCGCGCCCAGCAGCCGTTCCGCCAAATGCGAGCCGATAAATCCGGCTCCGCCAGTAACCAGTATTTTCATGTCGCCTCGATTTATTTTTCGCTTTGCCCGGCGCCGCAGACGGTTCGGCCGATCACACAGCTTTCTGACTACCGTTGATCCGGCCTCTGGCTCCGAATATCCCCAATATTTTAAGTTTTAAGCCAAAAATGCGTAGGATTTGTAGATATACAGATTCCAACTGACTCAAAAATAAGGAAGTCCGACCCCGCTTGGGTTCGACGATAGACCGGCTGGGCGCCTGGAGCAACGATAATTCAAGCAGAGGCAAGCGTGGCAGGGAAAGCGATAATGGAAAAAAGTTTACCACAGCTGCATGCGAATCGTCGGTTGGTTTAAAACTGCGGTTCTGTGCCTGGCACTGCCGGTGCTGCTTTCCGCCTGTGGCGGCGGCGCAGAAAGCCCCCCATCCGCGAATTCCCTGCCAAACGCCGCCATCCTGACGTGGGATGCCGTCGCCGCCACCAATCTCTCGGGCTATCGTGTTTATTACGGCACGTCGCCGGGAAGCTACCAGCAGGCCCCCGGGCAAGGATTGAGCGTCGGTAATATCACCGCCTATACGCTCACGGGGCTGAGCAACGGCACCAGATACTATTTCGCCGTGACCGCCTTCGACACGGCGGGCAATGAAAGCGGTTACTCGAACGAAGTTTTCAAGGACATTCCCTGACTTAAAGAAGCGCCATCGGCGACGGCAGGAAACTCCCCGAGATATTCATGGCTGCCGCCCCACGCTCACTGTATCGATCTCCCCGGAAAAGATAGACTGGAAACCCCGGCCCGGCGCAGCGCAACAAGGCGCGGTCATTTGCACGGATTTTCATTTCATGAAGTCTCCCCATCTGGCCGTACGCGCAAAAATATTCTCCCTGCTTTTTCTCGGCCTCTTCGTTTCCGTTGTGCTGTCTCCCGCCCGGGTCAATGCGGCGCCGGATTACCCCCTGAAACTGAGTTCCAGTGGACAATATCTCGTGGATCAGGCCAATCGGCCTTTTTTCATGAATGGCGACACGGCGTGGTCGCTGATTTCCCAGCTCTCCCGGGCGGAGGCGGACATCTATTTGTCTGACCGCGCAAAGAAGGGATTCAATCTTGTCCTCGTAAATCTGATTGAGCACAAATTCTCCGACAACGCCCCGGCCAATCACGCCGGTCACGCTCCGTTTGCCGGCGCCGGCAACTTCAACGCCCCCACCGAGGAATATTTCGCCCACGCCGATTGGGTCATCAGGAAGGCCGCGGAAAAAGGCATCGTTGTCCTGCTGGCCCCGATTTATCTGGGATACGACTGTGGCGATCAAGGCTGGTGCGCCGCTGTAAAATCGAGCTCCCCGGCCACCATGCGCAATTACGGCCGGTATGTGGGCAAGCGCTACAGGAACTTCCCGAATATCATCTGGCTCATCGGCGGCGATGCCAATCCGGTGGCCCACGGCGTGGCGGCAAAACTGCGTGAATTCGTTGCCGGTTTGCGGGAAGCCGACACCGTCCATCTGATAACCGCGCATAACGCGCGCAATCTGGCGGCCATGGATATATGGACCACGGATTCATGGCTGGATATCAACAACATCTACACGTCGGGCAACGAGCACCAGGCTGCGTTGACGCAGTACCACCGGTCCGGCGCCAAACCGTTCTTTCTCCTTGAAAGCAACTACGAGAATCAGCCCGGCATTACCCAGCTCAATTTGCGGCAACAGGCCTACTGGTCCGTGTTATCCGGCGGCACCGTGGGACACATATTCGGAAATTGTCCCATGTGGCATTTCGACGCGCCTTCCGCGTCGAGCTTTTGCTCCGGCTCCACCTGGAAATCGCAACTCGACTCCACCGGATCGACCACGCTGGCGCATGTGGGCCGGCTGTTTCGCTCGCGGGCCTTTCATCTGCTCGTGCCCGATCGGACGCACTCCGTGCTGACTGCCGGCTTTCAGTCCGGCGCAAGCCAGGCAGCGGCGGCCCGGGCAAGCGACGGGTCGACGATCATCGCCTACATTCCCACGAGTCGCGCCGTCACCATTGACCTCGCGAAAATCGCCGGTGCTTCTGTGCGCGCCTGGTGGTTCAACCCGCGCACGGCGGCGGCAACGCTGATCAGCACCTATCCCGCCCGGGGCACAATGGCCTTCACGCCGCCCGGTTCCGGCGACTGGGTGCTTGTGCTGGACAATGCCGCGCTGCAACTGCCTGCTCCCGGGAAAAGATCGCGGGTCCCGGCCTCCTGATAAGCCTCCGTGCGGTCTCCCAATGATGTCAGATCGAGCGATCATTTTCGCCAGACGCACGGTCATCTGAAGCAACACATCGCGCGCCGTCAATCTGCGCTCACCTCCCGAAAGTCGGTTTTTGCTTAGGTGCAAGGCAAATATCGATTATCTTTACGTCAACAAGATTCTGCGCTGCTGAAAAACCGAAAAATCGCGGCGGATGTTTTTTAACAATCGAGGGAGGCGGTCTTCGGGCGGGGGATGGAAACAAGGAAGTAGAATGGAACTGTTTCACCCCGGTTGCACGCGAATCGTCAATTCGTTTAAAGCTGTTGTTTTTGTTCTGATGCTCCCGGTGCTGCTTGCCGCCTGCGGCGGTGGCGCCGAAGCGGAAACTCAGGCGAGTGCGATCCCGGCCGGCACCACGAGCCCGGACACCACCTCGCCCAGCGTCCAGATCACCAGTCCTTCCGGCAATACCACCGTGTCCACCAGCACTATCACGCTGTCCGGCACCGCAAGCGACAACGTCGGCGTGACGCAGGTGACATGGCGTAACACCACCACGAACGCCTCCGGCACCGCGGCGGGGTTGAACAACTGGTCGGCACTGAATATACCGCTGCAAAGCGGCAGCAACACCCTCACGGTGACGGCACGTGACGCGACCGGCAACCAGAGCAGCGCTTCGCGGACCGTGACTTATAATCCGCCACCTCCGCCTCCGACGCCGGACACCACGGCACCCAGCGTGCAGATCAACAATCCGTCAGGCAACGTTACCGTGACGACGAGCAGCATCGCTTTGTCCGGCACCGCAAGCGACAACGTCGGTGTGACGCAGGTGACATGGCGTAACACCACCACGAACGCCTCCGGCACCGCGGCGGGGTTGAACAACTGGTCGGTGGCGAGCATTCCCTTGCAAAGCGGCAGCAACACCCTCACGGTGACGGCGCGCGACGCGGCGGGAAACCAGAACACCGACACGCTGACGGTGACGTATAACGCGCCGGATACCACCCGGCCGACGGTGACCATCAGCCTGCCCACCAGCAGCGCCACCTACACCACGAGCAGCAGCACCCTGAGCCTGGGCGGCACGGCCTCGGACAACGTCGGCGTGACGCAGGTGACCTGGTCGAACAGCCGGGGTGGCAGCGGCAGCGCCAGCGGCACGACCTCCTGGAGCGTCGCCGGCATCACCCTGCAGGACGGCAGCAACACCCTCACGGTGACGGCGCGCGACGCGGCGGGAAACCAGAACACCGACACGCTGACGGTGACGTATAACGCTCCGGTGATATCGAACTCTGCCATCCTGACGTGGGATGCCGTCGCCGCCACCAATCTCTCGGGCTATCGTGTTTATTACGGCACGTCGCCGGGAAGCTACCAGCAGGCCCCCGGGCAAGGATTGAGCGTCGGTAATATCACCGCCTATACGCTCACGGGGCTGAGCAACGGCACCAGATACTATTTCGCCGTGACCGCCTTCGACACGGCGGGCAATGAAAGCGGTTACTCGAACGAAGTTTTCAAGGACATTCCCTGACACGGTGCCAACAACCGGAGCAAGAAATGTCTTCTACTCTGCCGGTAAACTACAATATTATTACGCCCATGTATCCGGTTGACCGCGACAAACACGGCTTTTCCGACACTAAAATCCAGCGCACTGCCCGGCCAGGGCATGCAACAGAAACCCGAGGTTCATATATGACAATCAAAGCTTCATTTTGGCGACTGCCCGTCATCCAGGGGCTCATCATGGCGGTTGCCATCATGACGGGACAGGCCTTGATCGCCTCACCGGCCTGGGCCGCGACGTACTATGTCGCAACCAACGGCAGCAACACCAGCGCGGGAAGCTCCGCGGCTCCGTTTCAGACCATCCAGAAAGGCCTCTCGGTACTTTCGGCGGGCGACACCCTGGTGATCCGTAACGGCACCTACAGCGGCTCTTCGAACAGCCTGGCGAATCTCCCGAGCGGCTCCGCCGGGAATTACATTACGATCATGGCCGAAAACGAAGGCAGCGTCATCATCACCGGCGGGCTGGGAATGTCCAACTCAAACCAGTATCTGATCTTTCAGGGCCTTCGCCTTCAGGATACCGGCCAAAAAAGCATCCTCGGGAATCATATCAAGTGGTTCAGGACTGAATTCAAGGGCGGGCCATCTGGCGGCAACACCATGGCGGTGGTGGTGGGAACGAACGATGTCGGCACGACGGCCGATATCCTGCTGGAGGATGTCTGGGTGCACGGATTCGGCGGCCGCTACAAGATTCTCGTATACAACTCGACGCGGGTGGTCATTCGCCGGGCCGTCACAAGATACGACGGCACCGTCACGGCGATAGGTGAACCGCAAGCCAATATTACCGTTTACGATTCTGACAGCGTGGAAGTCCAGAATTCCATCGCCATTGACGGTATTACCGGCGCGGGCGCGGAGGAGTTTGTCGCGGCCTTTTACAACATCTGCAACGGCACCGGTTCTGTGCCGGTGAGGAATTACACTCATCGCGGCAACATCGCGATTAACCCGACGCGCTTTACCATGGGGTCCGAGGGACAATGCACCATTACCAATCAGGTGATTACGGATATTGCTGGCGCGGGAGGCACTTATGGTATTTCCCAGCTCAAAGGCAGCGGTACCCAGTACACCCGCATAACGCTCATCGGATCCAAGGGTGATGGTTTTGGCATCTTCGGCGGCAGCGCCAAGGTTCAGGATTCAATCGTGGCGAATCAGTCCGGCCAGGCGTACAACGGGGTAACCCCGCTAACTTCGGTTGCCTACAACAACAGCGGGGGGAATTCGGGTGGGATCGTGCTGAACCCGTTTACCAGCGGCCTGCTTTATCTGCCGAGAATCGAGGCCGCATCCGTGCTTGCTGCCGGCGGAACCGCGGGTCAGCGCGGCGCCCAGATCGTCAAACGCATTGGCACGCCCGGAACTCTTTACGGGGAATCGGGTTATTCGACCACGACCGCCACGGATCTCTGGCCATGGCCCAATGAGGCCCGGATCAAGAAGGAAATGTGCACCGATGCGGGTGTCACGCGGGGTTTCTGCTCGTCCGCCTCGCTGACGGCCTATGTCTTCGGCTATCTCGGCAATCCGAATCCCTATGGCAGCGTGATATCGCTCTCGCCGCCGGGCAACCTGCGGGTGCAATAACCCGCCGGGAACGTCAGGCAGTCCCTTCCGGGCCAACACCGGGTTGTCTCGAAGGACTGTTGCCCGGCTTTCGACCTGCAGCGCCGGTCAGCCGGGCTCATGCCGAGGCCCAAGACCGAGGATTTTTTCAACGGTCCGGATCCACGAATGCTCTTCCAATAGCAGGGTTTTCGCGGCTGCGGCAATCCGCTCGCGCAATGGCGCGTTGCCAAACAGGGACAGCACGCACTCGCTACACTCCCCGACGTTGAGAGGTTCGAACAAAAGCGCCGTTTGACCGTGCCGGTGCACGTCCTCGATGGGCGGCAGGCGCGGCAGCACCAGCGGGATTCCCAGCCCCATCATCTCGAACATGATCATGGGCGATCCGAACATGTTGGAGTTCGGAAGCACGCCTACATCCAGCATGCTGAGATAATCGTACACTTCCGCGCGGGCGACGGCGCCCGTAAATATGACCTTGTCCGCAATCCCCAGCTCGGCGGCGCGGGCCGCGGCGGCGACACGACCGCGCCCGTCGCCTATCAGACACAACCGGAAATCGGGACTGACCTTGAGAATCCTCGCCATGACCTCCACCAGGTTGGACAGGCGATCCCAGTCGTCGAACCAGCCGGCGAATCCCAGCACGAACGCCCCGTCGAGGCCGAATCGCCGCCGCAGCTCGTCGCGACGGGGAACGGCCGGGATCCGCTTCATGTCGAAGCCGTTGGGGACGATAACCAGCTGAGCGGGCGAGGCGCCCGCGGCGCGCGCCCGTTGCGCCAGGTAGGACGAGACGGCATGGATCCGGGAGCAGCGGCGGAACAGCAGTCTCTCGAATGCATTGCACAGGCGCAGGAATGACTGCTTCCTCGCGCGCTCGGGGACTCCGGAGACTTCGTTGACTTCCAACACGAACGGCACGGCGTGCCTCGCGGCGGCAAGTGCGCCGGCGACAAGAAAAAATGCATAGCGCTCGTAGACCAGATCGTAGCGCTCCGCACGCAACGCCCGGGACAACCTCAAATAGGCGGGAATGTTGTACACGATCTCGGCGATCTCAAACAGCCAGTTGGGGAAGTGCCGACTGACGAACCGCCACACCCGGCCGATCCCCCGCACCTTCGTGCTGGCCTTGTCCACCGGCGCCGTATCCTTCGAGAACGGATCAACGCCGCCGGGAGAGATCACCCTGACCTGGTGGCCCAGCTTGCGCAGCGCACTCACCACGCTGACGATGTGGTTGCCCTCGGCGCCTCTTCCCTGGGTGCGATGATGGTAGAGAATCTGCAGCGGCCGGTCCGGCAGCCTGAAATTTGCGCCCACAGTCGTGTTTTCCGTTCGCGTTGTTTTTGACCGCCCGATTTTTACCGGGCGCCGCCTCCGGCCGCGGCCAGATCGCGAATCCTGCAGAACATCTCCCACGCCGAGACGTAGCGCAGCGACATCCCCGGACGATCGCGGAATTCCGTCTCCAGGCCGGTCCACAATGTCTCGAAACCTTCATCGAGCAGCATATTCATGGTTTCGTCTTCCGCGCCGTGCGTATGCAGCTTGATGAAGACATGCTGTTCAGCGCCGGCGACCCGCGGGGCATGCTTGAACCACAGGGGCACACGATCCTGAGAAGGCGGCGCGTCATGGGAGATCTCGCCGTTTTCAATTTTCGGCAGGAGCCCGGCCTTGCGTCGCCGCCAGTTGAAAGCGAGCGGTCCCTGGATCAACAGCAGCTCGCCGGGCTGCAGCCATTCCCCGACGCGTATGTCCCGGCCGGTGTCATGGGACTTCCGTTTCCCGTCCACGCCGCGGGCGGCGTAGATCGAGTTGATCTTGCGGGTCTGCGTGTCGCTGGGCGCCGATGGCATGGTAAGGTCGGCGCGGCAACCGGTCGCCACCAGCACCCCCAGCTCGTTATCCACGCCGCACCACTTTCCATCCGGCCTCGAGTTGTCCAGCGCCCAGTTGCCGTGAATGAAGCAGTAGGCCGGATCGATGTCGCCGTCGGCGCGCAGAAGCCCGTGGCGCTGCCGCAGCGTGCTGCAGAAACCGACCAGGGCCGCCCGCAGCTTCTCGGCGGTGTCGTCGTGGTGGTGATAATGCACCTCGACGCCGGCAAAGCCGCGACGCTCCAGATCGCCCAGCCGGTCGAGAATCTGCGCGTCGTATTCCTCGATCGGATAGAAGAACGTGTGCTTCGGATGGCCGCCAAAACTGTCGACATGGCGTGACGCCAGCACTGGATACCTTTCCGCCCAGCGCGCCACTTTTTCACGCGCGCGCTCCGTATCCTTGCCTCCCCCGAACGGCTCAAAATGATCCGCGAAACAGACATAGACGGTTATGTTGCCTCCCCCGTCCGCGGCCGGGCGCGCCATGCGCTGCCGGAGATAGCTCGGCAACCAATACTGCAGATTGCGCGCGCGGATCACCCCAACGATCCCCAGCGCGACGGCGACGCCCAGGAACAGGACAACCAGAACCCACATCATGTCCGCCCTCCTAGCGCGCGGCCTTGGACCATAGCACGTTCTGCCGGCCGCGCAGGAACTTCACCAACCCCGCGAATGCCGCCAGATTCATGGTCGTGAAATAGAATGGCACGTATACCAGCCGGGAGGCCTGGCGCGCCGCCGGCATCAGCCCGCCCAGTGCCGCCAGCCCGTAAAACAGGCCCTGGGCAAGCAGTAACAACGCATAAGGCAATTCACCGGCGCGCAGCACGCTGATCAGCAGCAGGGTGATCAGGAACAACGGCATGAGCCAGCGCAGGATCTTGTGACTGACAAACTTGAACGCGAACCAGCCGGTGCCGGCCAGCGCCAGCCCGTGCAGGACGAGAAACTGGTAGCCGCCCGCGACCATGCGAACCTTGACCCTGAAATCCTCGGCAATCGAAATCGATGCCTCCTCCGTGGCCGTGGCGCGCGGTTCGTAGCCGACCCTGTAACCCTGCAAGACGACCGCCATGGTGAGGAACGCATCATCGTTGATCACTTCCGGCGGTATGGGACGATACAGCTCCCGCCGGATGGCGAAAATCTCGCCATCGGCCGCCACCGTCCCCCCCAGCCTGCTTTCGGCGAGCTTGATCATTGACTCGTAGCGCCAGTAGAGACTGTCGCCGATGCTGGCCGCACGCTCCCGGTTTTCAATGATGCGCTTGGCTCCGGAAACCCCGCCGGCCAAGGGCCGGGACAGCGTGCGCACCAGCCAGCGCAACGCGTCGCGGGAGAACTCGTTATTGGCGTCCGACAATACCGTGACCTCGCCCCGGGACGCGGCCACGGCCCGGTTGAGGGCGTGCGACTTTCCGCGGCGCTCCGGGTCGAAGAGACAGATCACATTGCGGTCGGCGAACTCCGCGACGATCGCGGGGGTCGCATCGGAAGACCCGTCGGCGACGACGATGATTTCCAGCTTTTCGCGTGGGTAATCCAGCGCCAGCGTATTCACGAGTTTCTGCCGGATGACTTTCGCCTCGTTGTAGGCGGCAATCACGAAGCTGACGCTCGGCTCGTAATCCGCGGCAGGGGCGTCGTTGGCCGTCAATTTCGAACCGACCATGACAGCGAGCGGGTAAACCAGATAATGGTAAACCGCGACCGCGATGCAGGTCACGGCGAGCGCATCGGTCAAGGTTGCGATCAAGGGATTGCCCCGGGACGGATCGCGGGCGGCGCGGCGGCGTGCGCAGTCATGACAAATACATGATGACGAAGATTTGCAAAAACATCAGCCAGACGCCAATAACCCCGACGATCTTCACGACTTCATGCATTTCGAGAGTCTGCGCTGCCGGCTGATGACGAATCAGCCCCACGCACAGCGCCAGCAGGAAATAGAACGTTTCGTACTCCAGGGTAACAAACATCGAGCTGACCAGGTAACCTATCAATGCCAGCATCAGCCCGAACCCGATCTTGGAATCCTCGCTGTCCGGCTCGTTCTTCCATGTGAGATAAGCCGCTTTAAGACTGATGTAAATCAGCGTGCACCAGAGAATAAAGCCGACGAGCCCGGTTTCGCCGCCGATCTCGATCGCGGAGTTATGGGCGATAAGGCGACCGGTATAGCCCCTGAAGTTTCCGCGCCCGATGCCGAACACCGGATTTTGCTTGACCATCTCCACGCCTTCCGACCACATCTCGACGCGGTGCTGGGCCGACCGGCTCTCGTCCTGCATCTCGGTCAACGACTCCGGCGCCAGGAAAAACAGCAGCGTCCCGAGCAGGCCGGCGGCGAGTATGCTGCGCATGCGGATTTTTCGCCGTATCGCGATATACAGGGCGAGAATGGCAAGGGTCGCGAGAAACCCGCCGCGCGATCCCGTCAGGTAAGTCGCCACGCCCAGCAGGGCGACCAGCGCAACGGTCATCAGGCGCATGGACTGGTCGACTCCACCCGTGAGCCGAGGCAGGCATATGCCGATGGCGACCGTGAAGATGACGCAGAATACGCCGGGACCGTCGAATATCCCGACCCATCGCGCGCGTCCGGTGCCGCCGGCCTCGAGAACGGACGGGTCAACCCAGCCCAGTTTCTGCCCCGCCCACCCGAGCAGGTCCGGACTGTTCTTGTGCTGGATGGCCTCAACCGCCAGGATCACCGCCAGCAGCACGAATATCGACAACGCGCTTTTGACTTCGGCAGGGGTTTCCACGGAAGCCGAGACCGCCTTGTACAGGACGAAAATCCGGATATAGACATAAATATGTTCTTTGACGGCGTCGTTCAGCCCGTTGACCAGCGCGCCGACAATTATCCATACGAAAAATGCCGCAAAAATCTTTTCGGCAAGCTCGAATTTGAACAACAAATGGCCGCGGCCGCGAATTATCAGCGCCAGATACCACAGGGGGTAAATGATGAAATCCACCGGCAGGCCCAGGATTCCGGGCACCCACAACTGCGGTGCGATCATGAGAAAGAACAGGTAACTGCCCAGCATGATCATGAGTTACCGCCCCGCTTCTTCATGGCTGTTTCCAGTGACTGCAGGTAATGTTGTCCTGCCCGCTCCCAGGACAAATGAGACACGGTGGCGAGGATGGCCTTGGCGTCCCAGGTTTTTTCGAGCGCCTTCCCCAGCGCCTCGGCCAGGGCCGCCGCATCGCCGGCTTCGACGAGATAACCGTTGTTCGCGTTCACCATCTCGGGGATGCCTCCGACCCGGCTGGCCACCACCGGCCGGCCGGAGAACAATGCCTCGAGCACCACGTTCGGGAAACCTTCCCGGATGCTTGGCAGGCAGAATACATCGCCCGCGCCCATCCACACCGCGATCTCGGAATGCGGCCGGTTACCCGCGAACTGTATGCGACCGGACAGGCCGCGACGCGCCACCTCGGCTTCGTAGACAGCGCGGCCGGAACCTTCTCCCACCAGGTACACGAAGACATCCTTGCCGGCGGCGACCAGACGCTGCACCGCCTCGATCAGATAAATCACGCCCTTCACCTCGAGCAGTTGTCCCACAAACACCACGGTGTTGTTCCGGGATGCGATGCCCAGCTGCCGGGCGCATTCGGCCTTGTCGCGCGGATGGAACAGCTCGGCGTCCACGCCGTTGGGGATGACGTCGATCGTCTTGTCCCCGAAACCCTGCCCCACGAGGAACTGCCGCAGCGCCTCGGACACCACCGTCACTCCTTCCACCGACCGGATGGCGCGCTCGATCTGAAACCGCTTGTGACCCTGGGTCATGAAAAGATTGGCATCGCATCCCAGCGCCGTGACCACATGCGGCAAGCCCAGACGGCGGCAGCACCAGGCCGCGGCCACGCCATCCGGATAGAGCCATTGGGTGTTCACCGCGTCGAACGGGCGCGAACGGTGCAAGCGCTTCACGGTCCGATACAGGGAGGGGAACATGAGCGCGGCATGGGCCGCCTCCGACAGCCTGGGAATCATAAGATACTTCGGACTGTGAACGGTAAAACCCTGCCACTCGTAGCGAGCGGGCACGCGCGAGTATTCCGCCCATTTTTCGAACAGCTTGCCCCTGGCCCAGCGCGGAAACCACGGCAAGGGGCAGACGATCGTGACGTCACAGATCGCGCGCAGGCGCTTGGCGAGCTGCCAGGTGAAAACCCCGCGAATCGGATCCACGGGCGTCGGAAACAGGTTGGAAATGAGCAGGACGTTCAGCCGGTGCGTCATGGTTCACGCGTCGATGTATTTGCGATGCCAGAGCTCGAGGGTCAGCAGTGAAAAGATGCGCCGGCTCAGGTCCTCGCGGCCGTTCGCGTGCTTGTCCAACACGTTCTCGACATAGGATTTTTTGAAGTAGTGGCGTCCGACGCTCTTCGGGTCCAGAAGGATTTCCCGGGCCTTGTCGCGCAGGTCGGTGCGGAACCATCTGGCGATCGGCACCGGGAATCCCCGCTTCTTGCGGTAGATGATCTCATGGGGCAGGTATTTCTCCATGACTTTCTTCATAAGATACTTGCCCTGGTCGCCGTTCAAGCGGTATTCGTCCGGCAACGCCACGCAAAACTCCATCAGCCGGTAATCCAGCAGCGGGACGCGCAACTCGACGGAGGTGGCCATGGTCATCTTGTCGGCCTTGAGCAGGAGATCCTCGGGCAGCCAGGAGTTGATGTCGGCGTAGGCCATGCGTGCCATGTCCGAATGCCCGGCGGGCATGCGGTCGAAAAGACCGGCAAAATAATCATGCAGGGCGGAGCCGAGATGCGGAGCCAGCGCGTCGTGATACATTTCCCGCTTGATCGAACCGGTGACGTCGTTGGAAATGGACTGGTAGCGCTCCCTCAGGGGCAGGCCGGCCCAGTCCCAGTATTTCATCCTCTTCTCGTTGCCGGCGGCCAGGACCGGCCCGATCCGCTTCAGCAGGGAACGCGGGAACATGCGCAGAATCCCATGGGCGCGGTTCACCGGGCGTGTAAGGCGGTGCAGCGGATAGCCGGCGAGGATCTCGTCGCCGCCTTCGCCGGAGAGCAGCACGATCGCGTGTTCGCGCGCGAGCTTCGATATGCGGTAAAGCGCCACAGCGGCGCTCTCCACCACCGGTTCCTCCGCATGCGTCAGCAGCAGGTCCAGCGACTCGAAGAAGTCGCCCGCGCCCAGATTGAACTCGTGGTGCTCGGTCTTGAAATGCCTGGCGACGATTCGCGCGTATTCGAACTCGCTCGAATCCGGATCATCCGAATAGCCGACGGTAAAGGTCTTGACCGGATCGGGGCTGATCCGGCTCATGCAGGCGACGATGGCGCTGGAATCCAGTCCGCCGGAGAGAAATGCGCCCAGCGGCACGTCGCTCATGAGGCGCATGCGCACGCAATCGAGCAGCATTTCCTCGAAACGCTGCCTGGCCTCGTCGAAGGAGATTTTCAGCGGCTCAATATTCGCAAGATCCCAGTAGCGCTCGATGCGCATCGCGCCGTTCTTCCACGTCAGGCTGTGCCCGGGCAGCAGCTTGCGAATGCCCGCGAACAGCGTCTCGTCGCCCGGCACGTAACCGAGCGACACGTAGAAGTCCAGGCGCGAGAGGTTGATGCCCGGCTTGCGCGCGAGGGCCGGCAGGATGGCCTTGATCTCGGAGGCGAACAACAGGCGACCCTCCTCCACGGCGTAGTAAAGGGGCTTTACGCCGACGCGGTCGCGGCAGAGAAAGACCTCGCCGCTCTTCCGGTCGAACACGGCGAAAGCGAACATGCCGCGGAACCTGTTCGGGCAGTCCGCTCCCCACTGTTCATAGGCGTGGACGATGACCTCGGTGTCGCAATGGGTCCGGAAGACATGCCCGCGCGCCTCGAGCTCGGCCTTGATTTCCATGAAGTTGTAGATTTCGCCGTTGTAAACCACGACCACCGTGCCGTCTTCGTTGAACAGGGGCTGGTGTCCGCTGGACAGGTCGATGATGCTGAGGCGACGGTGACCGAGTCCCACATTCTCATGCACGAAAATCCCCTGGTCATCGGGGCCGCGATGCGCCATGGATCGCGTCATGCGCTCGAGCAGCGCCTTGTCGACGGCGCAACCCTGCGGGGCGACGATACCGGCGATGCCGCACATGCTCAGTCACCCGCCCTTCGGAGCGATTGCAAATAAATCTCCTCGTACTGTTTGATGGCCTGCTTCAGGTCGAACTCCGCTTCCATGCGAGCGCGGGCCGCCCGCCCCATTTTTGCGCGCAAATCTCCTTCGCGGGCCAGCCTGACCAGCGCCCGGGCGAGGCCTTCCGCGTCGCCGGACTCGACCAGGAAACCGCACTCCCCGTCCACCACCACCTCCGGATTCCCCCCGACCCGCGTGACCACCGCCGGAAGCCCCGCCGCCATGGCCTCCAGCAGGGCCAGGGAAACCCCTTCGTACAACGAGGACAGCACAAAAACCTGGCCGAGCGCGAGCCAGTCACGCACGTCATCGCGCGCACCGAGGAAATGCACCCGTCCCGAAAGTCCGAGACGTGCGGCGGTCGCCTCCAGCCCGGAGCGCTCGGAACCGTCGCCCACCATGACCAGCCTGAGCGCCGGCGCCGCTCCTGCCGCGCGTGCCAGCGCCTCCAGCAACAGGCCGTAGTTCTTTATCCCGGCGAGCCGTCCGACAGAAACGAGAACGACATCGTCCGGCGACAGGCCCAGCTCCTTGCGCCTGGCTTCCAGACCGCGGGGCGGGGTGGCCGACAGATCGATGCCGTTGTGGATCAGGGAGATCTTTGCCGCCGGAATTCCGACATCCTCGATCAGTCCGCGCCTCACAATATCGGACACAGCAATGACACGGGACAGCTTCAGGGACGCCAGCCGCTCCGCCTGGCGGCGGATGCGTCGCTTCAGCGACGCCCGGCGATCCGCCGGCGGATACTGGTTGAGCGGTCCGTGAGCCATGTGCATGGCGGTCGTCCCGGCGAGCATGGCGGCCGCCGCGGTCTCGAGCAGGGTCCCCCAGTCATGCGACTGCACGATATCGATGTTCCTCGATCGCAGGAGACGCGCCAGGCGAAAAGGAATCCGGTAATCGTTCCCCTCCATGGCCTTGCCCATTTCGATGATTTCCACGCCCGGACGGATACGCGCGGCGATTGGACCCGAGCGCATCAGGCAGCAGATATCCGCGTGGAACCCCGGGGAGGCATGGTTCACCATGTTGGCCACGACGGCTTCGGCGCCGCCCACGTCCAGCGTTTCGATGACGTGAAGAATGCGGACTTCACTTCCCTTTGGCGCCGTCATCGTCTCCCAAGGCGCCGGGCTCAAGCCCGCGCGCGCGCCATTCGTTCAGCAGCGCCGGCAGCGCCTCACGAATGGCATCGTTATCGTCATGACAGAGAAAGATGTCGCCGCCCTGAACCTGCCGGCCCCTCGACAGGATCGCCGCCACGGAACGTGTCCTGTCGTCGTCCGAATCCACGGACCAGAGAACGAGCCTTGTCCGGCCCAGCGCCGCATGCACGAGCATAGGCAGCGTTACCCAGCCGTAAGGCGGCCGGTACAGGATCGTCTCCACGCCCGTAACGTTCCGGATGATCTCCCGGGTTCGATCAAACTCGATCCACGCGTCGCGAAAAGCCCATTGAGGCAGTCGCCGGTGCGACCAGCTGTGGCCGGCGATGGTATGTCCTTGTTGGGTGATTTTCCGCGCAATCTCCGGGTAGCGCGCCACCAGTCCGCCCTGAACGAAAAATGTGGCCTTGACGCCATGGGCTTTCAGGGCGTCCAGCAGTTGCGGGGTGTTTTCCGGATGCGGGCCGTCGTCGAACGTCAAATAGACCCGATTCCCGCTCCTCCTCTGGACGACCGCTTCGCGCGGCAGGAGAGAGAAGGCGAACGCTTTAAGGGCGGATCTCATGTCAGGTTGTTCCTTTGGGTGCCCGGTGAACGGTTGTTTCACGGCCTCGCGGATTCAAGACTCCGTCGCTTCCGCGCGCAGACATGGCCACACGATCATGTTTCTTTGCCGCATTGTGGCAGATTGCGCGGGGCCTATGGCCAGTTATCAAGAACATGACGGCATGGTGCGATCAAATGTTTTCGAATGACGTTGTTGTAGAAGTACCGCGATTTCCGCATTTGTCCGCTGTAATAGTGATCATTGATATGTTTCACGATAGCCATGATGGCCAAATAACGGACACCGCGCCGGGAAATCCCCAGTTTGTCCACATAGCAGTCGATATCATCATGTGTCTCAGTTACGCTAACCATCCTTGAAAGGCTTTCCAGCAAGCTACGGCCGGATGCCATCTTGCTGGAAAAATACAAGGTCAACACGTCATACAACGGCAATCCCGGGATTCTCGCCAAATCCCAATCGATTACACCGCGTATCTCACCTTTATTGCTGCACAAGAAATTCGAGAACTTGAAATCGCCATGATGAATTACAACCGGTAATTCGTCATCAAGAAACGCTGCTTTCATCTTTCCTGCGAGCTCTTCCAGAAAAAGCGCATCGTCCTGCTCCAGGACGCCAATCAGGGAATTCGCCTCTTCTTGGACCAGGACCGAAAACAACGTCGGACTGATCGCCCCCAGCTTTATTGAATCAGACTTCAGCATTTCCATGGCGCGACGGTAAATAAGTTCCGAATTCGCCTGATTGGGAGCCTCCAGATCCAGCGATATGCCTTCGAGCTTTGACTCTGCATAATAGTCCTGGTGCTTATAGCATCCAGTCGCCATTGGCTTAGGGGCCTTGAAGGACAACTCCGCTTTATCAAGCTTCGAAAGCGCGTCATAGCCATTGATGCATCTCTTACGGCCAACATCCGTCTGCGGCAATCTCACGATCACGGAGCCATAGTCTGCAACAACACTACCGCCACTTCCCAATCTAACCATTTTCGGCATTCTCGGCTTTGCTATGCCTTTGTCGCCCAACTCTCGCCCGATTCCGGCAAGCAACGATAATCCATTCGTGATCTTTGGCGCGGGCTTCCTTCTCAACACCACCGCAAGATTGTTTCTGACGAGACAGATTTTCACCAGGCTCTTCAGGTTAGCGAATACCTGCCACGCATTTTCCGCCTCGATCACCTTCACGAAATGTATTTTGGTAAGTTCCGGGTAGTGATCAATAATCGATTTCCTCTCCAATCCGGCGCTTTTCAATCCGCTGAAAGTGCGTCCAAGCACGTTTCGCAGCATTCTCTTTCCAAGGCTTCCCTTCTGAGTATCCTCGAAACTGATATAGCATTCACCGTCCGTCTTGAGTGTTCTCGCGATCTCCGGATAACTCAAACCCTGCGTCTTTCCGCGTTGCGGTACGTCGTCGGGAAGTTGGTGGAAAAAACAGGCAATATCGAAGCTCTCGGAACGGAACGGAAGGCGCAGCGGGTCGCCAACGATCACGTGAACATTCGAGTTGACGCCATTCTCCAGCCGGTTTTTCACTGTTCGCGCTTTTTCCAGACTGTTACAACAGCTAATCACCTGCTTTGCCTGAACAGACATTGACAGGGTGACGCTTTCATGTGCGTCATAAACGAATATAGAAGCCCTGTCAGGAATCGTCAGAAAGAACTTGAACAGTCCCGCCCCAACGTTGCTGCTTTCTGCTCCGTCCTCATTCATAGGGCACACTGTCAAATATCCTAGATTACTCAGCCAATTCGGCAAAATGAACGGGATTTTCTCCAGATACCCGGTGACACATTGTTGGGCATGAACGATTTCTTCCGGGAAAGTGCCTGAGCGCGTCGCACATGCTTGGCACGTTGGGCCACGTCGAAGGGATATTACGCGTCTAATTTTGCGATAACGAGCGCTCTCGCGAATCGCGATCTTCGGGCGCGGCCCGGTCAGACAGAACGTCTATATGCAATCATTGCTGGTCTGTTCCTTCGTCCCGCGCATCGTTCTTCCTCATCCGTTTTGTATGCCACGTTTCAACGGGCACAATTGTATCGCGGGAGAAATCGCTGCCTGCTATGGAACTCTTCTTACTTGTCTTCAGGAATGGTAGCAATAACTTCTTCTCCGCTGCACGATTCCATCCTTTGCTGAAGCTTCTCCAGGTGATAATCGAAGATTAACGTGGATATATTCCGTTTGTCATCATGGGCTGACTCATCTACGCGAGCCTCGATGCGGCGTTTCGCAAACAAAGAAGCGAGCAATGATTTGGTTTCCTTTTCGTTTTTCCTGGAAGTCGTATGCACCTGCTTGAATGACTTGATCAGCGACTGCGTCGCGCTTCCTTCCTCAACAAAAGCCAGCACCGGTGTTCCCGCAAACAGATATTCATAGGTTTTTGCCGGGATCTGAAGAGGCTGGTCTTCCGCAAACAGCAACAACACGTCTACGCTTTTCATGATCGCCAGAGACTCCCTGTACGGTACCTGGCCGTGCTCGAAAACTACTCCATCCAGCTCGTAATCACGAACCATGTCGTTCAATGATCTGCCTTCCCAACTGCCCAAGCGTCCCCAGAAATGCACTTCGAATTCGTCTCGAGACAAGGACCCATTGCCAACCAAATCGGAAAACGCCTTGAGCAACGGCTCGGGATTTCTGTGCGCATAATCGAGATCGCCAAGATGCCCGAAGACCATCTTGTTTTCTGAAATCCTCACCGGTTCGATATTGTCGAAAATATGCCTGTCTACGCCATTGGGCAGAAGCAAACACTTCTCGCCCAACGTGGCGCCGGAGACCGTCTCAAACAGTTTAATCATCGGTTTGGTTGTAACTGTAATAATGTCGGCCTTGCTTAATACTTTCGAAAACATCTTTTTGCTTGCCCATTGAGAAAGGCGGCTGGATCGCGAATAGTGGAGATTGACGCTTCCGGATCCTGTCTGATAAATCCAGGGATCCCGGAAATCCGCTATCCAGCGCAAAGAGGGAAATAGTCCTTTCAGGATCAATCCGGCTGCGTGGCAGCTGACCGGAGGAGATGATGTCAAGAGATGCTCACACTTCTGTTTCCTGAGAATCTTGTACGCGGCATAGACAACGGAAGGTATCCACAGGTTTTTGTCGTCAGGGAATATGAATATATCCCTCAGTTGCTTGGCCAAGTCACGTAGTCGAGTTACTGTTTTGTCAATTAACGTGCGATTCCTGTCCGCTTCCCTCTCAATCCGCGAATTACAATCGGTTAGCGGAAGAGGCGCAGAACCTTTAATTGGGTTTCTTGCGCTATTCGTGAAAACGAGATCTTTCGGAAACGTGGGATCAGATGACGGTGTATTTCTATTTTTGTGGATATTTTCGGGATTTTCCGCCACAACTGCGGTCGTAAAACCGTTTCCTCTGAAAAAGCTTTCCATTTTCATGATGCGTTTTCCGCCAACAGATGTACTGGGAGGAAAATAATATGAAACGAAGAGGATTGACCTGTTTCCTTTTGGGTGTTTGAACTCAATTACGGGCATAACTTATTTTTTCCCCGTGGAACAGCTTTAGGCGCCCAAACAGAGTTCTGCTTGCGGTCACTATACGGACGCACAGGCACGTCCACCGTTTGCCGTAACAAGAGCCGAATACCATTCGGTGTCATAACCCTATTCGCATTCATGCTCGTTCCGATACGGCGTCACTGAGCTCCGGCACAAACAACCATTTGTAATAAATCACTGCAGAGGTCGTTCCACCAGCGGTACGCCATACCACGAACCCCGGTGAGGATCTGCTATGTCAAATTCCGAATTTTAACACGAAGTCGTGCCTGAACTTTCACGCGTCCCTGCCGAGATTCCGCAGGACTTCCACGATTCGTTGCGCCGCCTTGCCATCCCACATTTCAGGTATGCTGCCGCGCGGCACATCTCCTTTCAACACTCTCGATGCGCGTTCGGTTATGCGTTCCGGGGCGTTGCCCACGATAAAATTTGTTCCGACCTCGCAGGTGATCGGCCGTTCGGTATTATTACGAAGTGTTATACACGGGACGCCCAGAACGGTGGTCTCTTCCTGCAACCCTCCACTATCCGTGAAAACCATCTTTGCGTGCATGTTCAGGTGAAGAAATTCCAGGTAACCGAGTGGTTCAGTCATCCAAAGTCCTTCAGGTTTTTCGGCGGTCGAAAAATACTCGCCCAAGCCGAACCGCTCGACCATCTTTTTCGTTCGAGGATGTATGGGAAAAACGATCGGAATCTCCTGCCCAATCTCGCTCAACGCCTCCACGATTCCCCGGAAGATTACCGGATCATCCACATTCGATGGCCGATGCAGTGTCAGCGTGGCAAAGCCATGCGGCTTCAATCCCCATCGCTTGATCAGACCCAGCCCACGCGCGAGGTCCCGATGTTTCAACAGTGCGTCGATCATCACGTTACCCACGAAAAAAATTTTCTCCCGGGGGATACCTTCCGCCAGAAGATTTTCATCGGCAAAGTGGTCGGTGGTGAACAGGTAATCACACAAGATATCGGTACAAAGCCGATTAATCTCCTCTGGCATCGACATGTCGCGCGATCGCAGCCCTGCCTCCACGTGCGCCACCTTAATGCCGAGTTTCTTGGCTGTGATCGCGCACGCCATGGTGGAATTGACGTCCCCGACGACGATGACCAAGTCCGGCGATTCACGCAAACAGACCTTCTCGAATTCCACCATGATCCGCGCGGTCTGCTCGGCATGGGAACCTGAACCCACTTCAAGATTGATGTCAGGCTTCGGCATGCCGAGATCCACAAAAAACGATTTGCTCATCCTTTCATCGTAGTGTTGCCCTGTGTGAACGAGTAAATGCTGAATTCGTTCCGGATGCTCGTTCATTGCTTCAACGATGGGCGCCATTTTTATGAAGTTAGGGCGCGCCCCCACCACATTTATCACTCTCAGCATGGAATCTCCCGGGAAAACGAAAAAATGACTTAAACCGTGATGCGGATGCGTTCGAGTACGTGCCGCTCGGTACTGACGGGGCGTCCAGCTAACAGCCCAAGCAGCGCTACTGTACCTGCATACACCAGGACCCCGACTAAAACGCTGCCGATCAGAAGATAAGCAGTATATTGTATCGATATCGATCGTTCATAGGCCGGCAGCGCCCAGCGCAGGATCAGCGCCATCACCAAAAATGCGCGTAAAGGCCGAATGATCGCATGCAGGAATATCAGGATTCGGACGATGACGCTGTGTTTCATCACGCACAGGAAGACGGGGGTCATGATCACCGACGTTCCCATTGCGGCGTAAGCGCCACCGGCAACACCATATCGGGTAACGAAAACCGTGAGCATCCCCAATAATAACGGGACATAAAAGGTATTCACCTTAATCACAAAATCGGAACGGCCTCACGCCATCAGCAGACCGCTGATCGAGAATTGGCACAGGAGCACGGCACCGCTGAAAGCGAGGTTTTCCACCTAGCGGTGCTTCCAACCATTTGCTACCAAGCCGGCCTCTACCTATTATTGTTGGCCGTGCCCATTTCAGCCTTTGACCAGGATGGCTCTTTTTCCATACGTCCACCATCGCCACAGCCATTCTATTGTTCCGAAATAAAACCGTGAAATCCACAACTGGCTCAGCTAGACCTGAGAAAGAAACAGTCCAGCAGAAAGCACCACGCACCTGGTAACTCCCACGTGACCCATCAGTCCGAATCCGAAGCCAAAAACAACAGATAAAAACATATAGTCTGGAACAAATAGCTAGTCAATGCCATTTTCCCCAAGGAACCAATCCAGCGAGGACTTGCTGTTGAAAGTCAGCACCGCCACATAGCGGACACCGGGTCGCGCATCAAGACCATCGCTGATGGTCATCTGATTCTGGTACCGCCCCCGGCCATCATAACCACCTTTCTTATCGCTGAAACGACTCCCATCCTCTCCGCAGGACTTAGACACAAAACCATCGCACCTGCCGCAACCAACGGCAGTGTCAATGCTATCTGCACGAAGAAGACAGCCATGTTCTTGGCCGGAAGAAAATGCTCAAGTAAAACGTTTGCCAGCACAAAAGGCAAACACGCCAGTGATGGCAGCAACCACGAATTGCGATAAAACAGACCTGCTGGAATTCCGATCGATTTGTAAAGACAACGTGGGATATACCCCAAGCTCACTATCAGGCTTGGAATCAGCGTACCGATCGCCACTCCTACTAGCCCGAAAGGTCTGACCAGTGCAATACTCAGTAATAGATTGCATACGGCCTCGAACGCAAAAGCCGGGATAAGGTTGCGATGCTTATTCACACCAATGATTGCTGCTGCTGCCACAGATCGTGCCCCTCCCAGCCAGACGACAAACGCGAGCACCCGGAGAACCTCGCCTGCAGCCGGACCGTAGTCGGCGCCCATCCAGAGATTGATGAAAGATTCACCGCGAAACCAGAATGTCGCGGCGATGGGCGCGGTCGCCAAAGTCGCGATCCTCGCGGTGTTCACAATCTCGTCGCTTACGTTCTCGCTGCCCATCGACGTCAGGGCGCTTACCCGGGGAGTCATCATCTTCGACAACGACCCTGCCACCTTGTAGGCGTATTCGCACAAGTTGCCGGCAATGGCGTAAAAAGTCACCGCGCTGACCGGGAGGAACGCGGCAATGACCAGGGCATCGCTATAATAGACCACGATGCCCATAACGTGAATCACGCTCAGAAACATGCTGTACGAGAAAATCGTCCGGATATGCGGACGCAGGTCGACACGGAACCGGAGTTGCAGTTCCGGGTACAGCCTGTGGACGGCGATCCGGGCGGCGACGCCGTACAGCACCGACGACGCCAGGTGAATGCAGCCCAGCGCGACCAGGCCATATCCCGCGTTCAACGCCAGCAGGATCGTAACGGACCGGATTGCCGTGACAACGATCTCGGTCCCGCTGCTGACGTCGAACCTTTCCAGTCCCGTCACAATGCCGGCGAATACCGCACCCACCAGCGTGGCGGCAACCGTCAGCCCGCCTACGACGAGGACGAGGCGGGAGTCGCCGACAAGCGACTCGGGAACATTGAACAGAACAGGCAGGAAATAAGCGACAACACCCGACAGCAGTATTGCGACAAAACCCAGGAACAAAAACAACACCATCCCGGCGGAGACGATCAATGAGCTGCCTTCGCTGTCTCCGACCGCATGATGATGCGCGACGTAACGGGTCACCGCCCCGCGGACACCGAAGTCCAGCAGCCCGAGATAACCGACCACGGATACCAGCAGCGACCAGACGCCGTAAGCGGAGTTTCCGAGACTGCGGACGATAATCGGCGACAGGAAAAAACTGACGGCCGCGACAAAAAGGAATGCCAGCCAGTTCGCGGCTGCATTCTTGGCTATTCCTGCGGGACGCTTTGGTTTCGTCACAAAGTGCTCATGCGTCTGGTTTGCCTGAATCCGGCCGGGGCTGCGGCGCGCCCGCCAGGACCCGCGCGATCGCCTCATACTCGCGTTCCAGCGCGGCCCTGAATTTCACATTGATCGCGCGGATGTGATCGCGCAGGGCTGCCTGATTGTCGAGCGCGGCATGCACCATGCCGGTCAGCCGCTGCGCCGAGCTGCCGTGCAACTCCAGACAATGTTCGCTCAGGTTGGCATCGGCCATTACCTGCGCAACTTTTCGAATATAGGCGATGCCCACGACAGGCGTACCGGCCACCAGCGACAGGATCACGCCATGCAGACGCGAAGCCAGCACTACGTCAGCCTGGCCGGCCAGGGCGACGAATTCGCCGACCGTGCGCGAAGGCATGACCTGCACGCGCTCGCACAGGACAGGGTCCGCTTGCAGACGCTGCCGCAACCGTTCAGCGACTTTCTGTGCCACCGGCATATCCATCTTTACCTGTGAGTTGGAAAGCTGCACGATAATACCGTCAGCAACCAACTGCGCGCAGGTGTCGACAAACTCCTCAAGATAGTTTTCGTAGGTGGTGTTGATCTCGCGCAACCAAGCCGATTTGGAGATCGGACAGGCCAGAACAACCGGAGCGAGTTTTGTCGATGCCGGCAGTACGAGTGGCGGCAGCGGCAGACTGAAAGCAGCATCCGGGCAGGCGTGGCCCGGTTCCGCCAGCCCCGCCGCGCGCGCCGCTTGTACGGTGTATTCGTCGCGGTAGACCGTGTAATGCGACAGGCGCATGGCCAGGAAGCACATGGCCCGGCCGATGCGCGTCGTCAGGTTGTCGGCCGCCGTGGCGAACACGATCACCCGTTTGCGACGCAATCGGCAGGCGGCAGTCCAGGCCAGCAGTTCGAACGGCCGCGTCCAGGGCCCGCCCCAGAAGTCGCACAGCTGCCCGCCGCCCGAGATCAGCAGCGCATCGATTTTTCCGGCAAAGCGCAGGATGTTCCAGCTCTGACGGATGGGGTTCACCACTTGGAAGATTTTGTACGGCAGCCAGCGCGGCAGGGATGATGCATTGGCGCCTGTGCCGGCTTTGTCCGGTTCAATGACGGCAGAGGGCGGCTCGTGGATGCGCCTTTCCGTGCCCGACATCTGAAAGGCGGATATCCCGTGGGTACGTGCCGCGTCCGGCGGATCGGAACAGATGCCGATAAATTCGATGCCGGCATGTCGCCGCCTGAGGTTCGCCATCACCGCCATCTGGGTGGCGGTGTCGCCGAGGTTGTTGCTGTGGTAAGGTCCGAACAGGCCAACGCGAATCACACCTACCCCGCTCATCGCGTCATCTCCGGCGCGGCATCCATCGGCCGCATGGCGGGCACGCCTGTCGCCGCCGGCATCTAGCGGCCGCTTCCGAAGAGTTCACCCAATTCCGCCAGCAGTGTCCGGCGCTCCCAGAACATCCAGCGAGAGACCGCGAGCATGGCGCGCAACCTCTCGCGCATTCCGATCGGCGTAAGCATGAGCGACCAGTAATAGTCGCCATACTTGCGCCAATTGGGCATGCCCATGCCGCCGCCCTTGGGCTTGATAAAATGCGCCAGCTTTTCTTTCGACAGATACCGCGCGGTGGAAGCCTGGTCAACGCGCCTGAAGAACAGAAACTCCGGAACCAGCTTGAAGCCGCCGTGCAGCGCCAGTTCTGCCATCAGAACCATGTCCCCTGCGGGATAGGCGCGTTCGCCGCGGGTTTTGCGCAACACATCCAGGCGGATCAATCCGCACATGGCGTTGTTGAGCGCCATGCCGGTCGCCACGCGGCCGAAGCGCTCGCTCGGCGTCGGCTCGAGAATTTCCAGGTCTTTTTCATACTTTCCCTGCTGTACGCCGTTATCGTCCATGAGGATGGTGCGGGAGTACGCCAACACGGCGCTGGCATCGGCCCGCAAGGCGGCCACGCACTTTTCGATCAGCGTGGGATCGCACAGGTCATTGGAGGATGACCACTTGAGAAACCGGCCGGTGGCCACCTGCGCGACATAATTCCAGTTGAACGTGGCGCCCATGTTCTCCGGCTGGCGGATGTACCGGATGCGCCTGTCCTTTTCGGCATAGGCCCGGCAGATCGCCTCGGTCTCGTCCGTGGAGGCGTTATCCGAGATGATGAGTTCAAAGTCGGAAAATGTCTGGCACAACAGGTTGTCCAGCGTCGCCCGCAGGAAACGCGCGCCGTTGTAGACCGGCATGCCGATGCTGACTTCAGGCGGCATGGGTCAGAGGCACCACGCCCGGGCGCCGCGACGGCGCGGTACCGGCTCGAAAACGGGACGACTGGCGCGGCGGGAACGGCGCATGATCAACCCCACGGGACCAGCGGCCAGCGGCGGTCCCTGTCGGCCACATCGCGCGGCGGCAGGGGCCAGGCGATCGCGAGCGCGGGGTCGTCGAAGCGCACGCCCTTTTCCACGCCGGGGGCGTAAAACTGGTCAGTCATGTACATGAACTCGGTGTTGTCGGCCAGGGTCTGGTAACCATGCGCCACGCCGCCCGGGATGAACAGGGCCTGGCGATTCAGCGGATCGAGACGCACCGAGTACACGGTTTTGTAGGTGGGCGAATCCGGCCGCATGTCGA
>JBFMBB010000003.1:0-64344 GCA_040755435.1 Pseudomonadota bacterium
GTCACGGCACCGAAACCGCGCAGGACGAGGCCGCGTGGCTGGTGGGTCATGCGCTGAACATCGTGCCGGAGCGGCTCGCCGGCCGTCTGGGCAAACCGGTCCCGCCCGCCGCGCAGAAAAAAATCGACGCCCTCGCCAGGGAACGCATCCGCACCCGCCGGCCGCTGGCCTACCTGCTCAAGGAAGCCTGGTTCGCGGGGCGCAAGTTCTACGTGGACGAACGCGTGATCGTGCCGCGCTCGCTCACCGGCGAATTCATCGCCGAGCAATTCCAGCCGTGGATCGACGCCAAACGCGTGCGGCGCATTCTGGACCTTTGCACCGGCAGCGGCTGCATGGCCATCGCCTGCGCCCACGCCTTCCCCAAGGCGCGCGTCGATGCGGCCGATTTATCCGAAGCGGCGCTGGCCGTGGCGCGCCTCAACGTCAGACGTCATCGCCTCGGCCGGCGCGTGAAGCCGGTCCATTCCGACCTGTTCCAGGCGCTGCCGGGTCGGAAATACGATGTCATCGTTACCAACCCGCCGTACGTGGCGCGCGCCGAAATGAAAACCCTGCCGCGCGAATACCGCCACGAGCCGGAATTGGCGCTGGTCTCCGGACCGCAGGGGCTGGATGCGATCACGCGCATCCTGGCGGACGCGGGGAAACACCTGAACCCCGGCGGCATCCTGGTGGGCGAGGTCGGCAACAGCGCGGAAGCGCTGCAGAGGAAATTCCCGGCGGTGCCGTTCGTGTGGCTGACGACTTCGACCGGTGACGAAAGCGTGTTCCTGCTGACGGCGGAGGAGCTCGCGCGCCAGCGCCTGGCGTTCAGCGCATCAGGCTAGGTGTTGTCCCTGGGAAAACACAGGTCCGGGCCGGCGTACATGGCCTCGATCTCGCGCGCATAACGCTTCTCGATCTCGTTGCGCTTCGCTTTCAGCGTCGGCGTGAGCAGGCCGTTTTCCACGGTCCAGGGGTCGGCCACCTGCACCAGGAAATGGATGCGCGCGTAACCGGGGAAATCGCGCAGCTGTTCGTTGGCGCGCCGGCACAGCTCTTTGGCGTCGGCGAGCTTGCTCACCGCCAGCAGCCCGAGCTTGGGCCGGCCCTCGCCGATCACCATCACCTGCTCGAAGGCCGCGTCGCGCAGTATCGCGGCCTCGGCGTCCGTCGGCGGCACTTTCTCGCCGTTGGACAGCACGATGATGTCCTTGACGCGCCCGGTGATGTACACCCGGCCGCCGCGGATCGCGACCAGGTCGCCGGTGTGCAGCCAGCCGTCCCGGTCGATCATGGCGGCCGTGGCCTCCGGGTTGTTCCAGTAGCCGAGCATGACGCACGGCCCGCGCGCCAGCAGCTCGCCCTTTTCGTCGCAGCGCAGCTCTATGCCTTCCAGCGCCCGGCCCACGGAGGCGGGGTCGTTGTCGTCCATGCGGTTGGCCGCCAGCACCGGCGCGGTTTCGGTGAGGCCGTAACCGTGGATGATGGGCAGACCGAGACCGACGAACACGCGCGCCAGGTGCGGCGCCAGCGCCGCGCCGCCGACCACGATCATGCGGATGCGCCCGCCGAGGCGCCGGTACAGCTTCTTCGCCACCAGCAGCTTGAGCAGCGGCCACAGCAGCCGGTCGCCGAAGGTGGCTTCGCCGCGAAACCGGCGCCAGCCGACCTCGGTGGCCTTCTCGAACAGCCGGCGCTTGGGCGAGCCGGGCGGCATGGCCTCCTGCATCCTCGAATGGATGCGCTCGAAGATGCGCGGCACGCTGATGAGCACGGTGGGCCGCTGCTCGCGGATGTCGTCCGCCAGCTGGGTGATGGAGCGCGCGTACACCGTCTGCGCCCCGGCCCACATGGGGGAGTAATAGCCGCAGGTACGCTCGAACATGTGTGACAGCGGCAGGAATGACAGGAAGCGGTCATCGAGATGCGCCGGCAGCGCCCGCATGGCGGCGATGACGTTGCTCAGAATGTTGCGATGCGACAGCATCACGCCCTTGGGCCGTCCGGTGGTGCCGGAGGTATAGACGATCGTGGCGAGTTCATTGGCGGCGGCGCCGGAACGTTCCGGCGCATCGTTGCCCGCCGGTGGCAACCACGCCTCCAGGCCGGTCACTTTTTTATCGCCGCTGCCGGCAGCCTCGAGGCACACGACGCGCTCGATGGTCTTCACCTGATCGCGCAGCGCGTCCCACATCCTGCCGTCCTCGAGCAGCAGCAGGCGCACGCCGGCGTCGTTCAGGCACCAGGCCATGTTGTCCGGACGGTCGTCGAAATACAGCGGCACCGTTACCAGCCCCAGACCCAGCGCCGCCTGGTCGAACAGCACCCATTCCACGCGATTGTGCAGGCACAGCGCCACGCGGTCGCCGGCCTTAAGGCCTTCCCGACGGAACGCCGCCTGCCAGCGCGCCACCTCGCGTCCGGTCGCGCTCCAGCTCAGGTCCTTCCAGGCGCTGCCGTCGAACTGGCGATAGGCCGGCGCGTCCGGGGTTTCCCGGACGCGCTCGATGAAAAGGTCGGAAAGGTTGGACTGGTCGGTCAGATCCATGACGCGCCCCGGAAAAACTAGTAGTTCCAGGTAAGCTGCACGCTCAGGATATCGACGGTGTTCTCGTAGCTGCCGATCAGCACATCACCCAACGGACCGGTACGATTGATTTGTGGATCGGAGATAAACAGATGGGCGTAACCGAAGTCCACGGACATGTCCTTGGAACGGTGATAAGAGCCGCCGACGGCCAGCCACTTGCGGTCGTTGTCCGGAAGACGCGCGGTGCGGGATTCGGGATTCGGAACCGGCGTTTCGTCGAAGGCGACGCCGCCGCGCCAGGTCCAGCGCTCATCCTGAAAATAGGTCACACCGACGGAGTAGCGCCAGGTGTTTTCCCAGTTGAGCGCTTCCACGCCATCGGATTTCAGGGAATTTTCAAAATCAATGCGCAACTCCGGGAGGCGGCTCCAGCGGGTATGCGTGATGTCGCCCATCACCGCCCACTTCGGATCGAACTGATGATAGATGCTCGCCGATATCATTTCCGGCAGCGTGGCACGCGCGATGATATTGCTGTCGGCAAATACCGCCGACAGGGTCGCGCCGACGCCACCACCCGCGGTGCTGACGGCGCTGGGAATGGTGAAATCGCCGGTGCCTTCCAGCTTATGGCTGATCTTCGAGCGATAGGCAAGACCGACGCGGGTATCCTGATCGAACTCGTACAACAGACCGAGGTTGTATCCCCAGCTCAGGTCGTCGGCGGTATTCTTGCTCATGCCGGATGTGGCGGTGCTCTGGAGCGTGCCAACGCCCAGGCCGTTTGCCGAGCAGGTTGCCGCTCCAAGAGTAGGGACACCAAAACATGCAACGGTATAATCAACCGCTGAGGTCAGCTCGGCGTCGATATATTGCAGATTGACTCCGCCACCCAGCGACAGCCGATCATTGACCTTGAGCGCCAGAGACGGGTTGATATTTACCGTTATGATTTCCGACCGGATTGCCTGATATCTTCCCTTCCAGTCATCGTCGTAATCGGTGGCCAGGCCGAATGGCGCATTGATGCCGAGACCAAACCGGTAGCCATTGCCGAATTCCTGCACGTAGTACAGGTTCGGAACCAGCGCGGCTTCGCCTGCGTTGCCGCCGTCGCCGCCGGTCATCGCGGCGCCGCCCAGCGTACCAGCCATGTGCGATCCGCCATCAGAGAATTTCGTGGAGGGCACGATCAGGTGTCCCGCCGCGATAGCTTGCCGCCCTGACAGGCGCGTCATGCCCGCCGGGTTGAAGAAGACGGTGCTGGCGTCGTCGGCGCTCGCGGCGCCGCCGGCGTAGGCGTTGCCGAGGCCCTTCACACCCTGCTCGATCAGGGCGAATCCGGCGGCTGAGACCGGATTGGAATGCGCTACAAGTCCCACAACGGAGCTGGCCAGAAAAGACAGAATCACTTTTTTCATTGCACACCTCTCGGGTAGTAATGACGTGCCCGCCGGACGGGCCAAGTGTTGTTATTTTGCTCAAGGCAGCCGATCCGGGTCGGGGCCCTGCTTGACTCTTCTAACCGTAACCGAACACTCAAAACAAGAAAAGCCTGCCGGAACGAGATCAAAAACTTCAGGTGCTGCCGCTCGCGCCCCGGTGAAACAGCTCCGGCTTGCTCCAGCCCACGTCGGGATTGAAGCGCGGGCCGTATTCCTGCGCCAGCCGGTACAGGCTGTGACTGATGCCGGTGACGCCCAGGCTCTCGATGTAGCGCATAGGCCCACCAAGAAAGGGGGCAAAGCCGGTGCCATAGACCATGCCGGCGTCGACGGCGTCGGCGTCGACCACCACGCCCTCGCGCAGGCAGGCCACGGCTTCATTGAGCAGCCGCAGCACCAGGCGTTCGGTCACGGGCACGTCCACGGCGATCTTCTCCGGTGCCGGCTTCTGCCGCCGGCCGCGCTTGTCGTACTGGTAAAACCCGCGCCCGGATTTGCGACCGAGGTGACCCTGACCCACGATCTCGCGCAGCCGCGCCGGCACCTCCACCTGCAGCGGGCCGGACAATTCCTCCGCCACCGACAGGCAGATATCGAGCCCGACCGCGTCCGCCAGCTCGATGGGTCCCATGGGCATGCCGAACTGGGTGGCGGCCTGATCCACGGTGGTCACGCTGACCCCTTCCTCGACCAGCCTCATGGCCTCGAGCAGGTACGGCATGAGGATGCGATTCACCAGAAACCCGGGACTGCTTTTGACGTCCAGCGGCAGGCGCTCGATGGCGCCGGTGAAGGCGCGGGCGCGGGCCAGCGCCGCCTCCGAGGTCTGCGCGCCGCGCACGATCTCGACCAGCTGCATCTTGGCCACCGGATTGAAGAAATGCAGCCCGACCAGGCGCGACGGATCCTTGAGGGATTCGCCGATCACTTCCAGCGGGATGCTCGAGGTGTTGCTGGCGAGCAGCGCCTGCGGGCGGACCTTCCGCTCCAGCGCGCGGAACAGCTCCTGCTTGGGCCCGACCTTCTCCACGATGGCCTCGATCACGAGATCGGCGCGCGTCAGGCCGTGGCCGTCGAGGTCCGGCATGAAGCGATCCATGGCCTCCTGCACCGCGCGCGCGTCCTTGAGTTTCGATTTGAAAAACCCGTGCGCCCGCTTCACCGCGCGTGCCAGGATCTCCGGCGTGCGGTCCTGCAGGCTCACGCGGAAACCCTTGCTGGCGGCCCAGATGGCGATGTCCGCGCCCATCACGCCGGCGCCGACCACGTGTACATGCTCGATGTCATGGCCCTGGGCCCGGCCGCGGCGCTTGAGCGACTCGCCCAGCAGAAACACATGCACCAGGTTGCGGCTGGCGCGCGATACCAGCAGTTCGCCGAGCGACTCGGCTTCGCGCTCCTCCGTGGCCCGCTCGCGCCACAGGTCGAGGATGCGCCACGGCGCGGGATAATGGTCCGGATGCGCCTTGCGCCGCACGCGCGAGGCCATGAGCTTCACCACCCCCTGGCGCAGCGGTTTCCAGGCAGGCACGCGCCGGTACCACGGCGCCTTGCCCGGGGCCGGGTGTTTTTTCAGGAACGCCACGGCCGCGTTCAGCAGATGCCGTTCCGGGACTGTCTCGTCCACCAGCCCGCGCCGGCGCGCCTCGCGCGCCGACAGCGTGCGGCCGGTGAGCATCATGTCGAGCGCGGCCAGGTCGCCCACCAGCGGCGGCAGGCGCACGCTGCCGGCGAAGCCGGGGTGAATGCCGAGGCGCACCTCGGGCAGGCCGAGGCGCGTGCCGGGATCGTCGCGCGCGATGCGATAGGTGCAGGCCAGCGCCAGCTCCAGGCCGCCGCCGAGACAGAAGCCGTGGATCACGGCCACGGTGGCGAACGGCAGGCCGGAAAGCCGGGCGAAGACCTGCTGGCCCAGGCGCGCGAGCTCGGTGGCGCGCGCGGGATCGTCGATGGTCTCGAACTCGCGCACGTCGGCGCCGGCGATGAAACCGGAGCTCTTGCCCGAGCGGATGATCAGGCCCGTGAGGGTTTTGACTTCAAGCTCGTCCAGGCACTTGTCGAGCTCATGCAGCACTTCCTGGGACAGCACGTTGGCCGACTGGCCCTGCACGTCGAGCGTCAACAGCGCGTGGTCGCCGTGGTAGTCGAGGTGCCAGTGCGTCATGACTTGTCGCCTCCGGCGCGCAGCAGCATGGCGCCGCCCTGGCCGCCGCCGATGCACAGGGTGGCGACACCCTGGCCGCCGCCCCGGCGGCGCAGCGCGTGCAACAGGTGCAGCACGATGCGCGCGCCGCTCGCGCCCACCGGATGGCCATTGGCGATGGCACCGCCCTCGGGATTCAGGCGTTCCGGGTCCATGGCGCCGACCGGCGCGTCCTGGCCCAGCTCCTCGCGCGCGTATTGCGCGCTGTCCCACGCCGCCTGGCAGGCCAGTACCTGCGCGGCGAAGGCCTCGTTGAGTTCCAGCTGTTGCAGGTCGCGCATTTTCAGTTTCTGGCGCGCCAGCAGTTGCGCCACGGCGTGCACCGGGCCGAGGCCCATCTGGCTCGGGTCCACACCGGCCCATTCGTGATCCACCCATTCGCCCAGCACCGGCAGCCCGTGCTGCTGCACCGCCGCTTCGCTCGCGAGCAGCAGCATGGCGGCGCCGTCGGTCACCTGCGAGCTGTTGCCGGAGGTGACCAGCCCGTACTTGCGGTCGAACACCGGGCGCAGCTTCGCCAGCTGGTCGAGATCGGTGTCGCGCCGCAGACCGGTGTCCTCGGTGTAGAAACGCTCGTTGGTCTCATACAGCGTTTCGACCTCGGCGCGCATGCCGCCGGCATCGAACGCCGCGGCCAGTTTGCGGTGGCTGTTGAGGGCATACACGTCCTGGCTTTCGCGCGAGATGCCGAAGCGGTGCGCCAGAATCTCCGCGGTCTGTCCCATGGACAGCTTCACCAGCGGGTCGGTCAGGCCGAGCAGCAGCGAATACACCGGCTTCAGCAACGACGGCCGGAAACGCGCCAGCGCCTGCAGGCGCGCGAGCGGATTGCGCGCGCGCAGCATCCGGCCGAGCCAGGCGCTCATGGCGTTGTTCCACTGGATCGGCGCGCGGCTCATGGCCTCGGTGCCGCCGGCGAGCACCAGGTGCGAACGCCCGAGTTGGATGCGCTCGGCCGCGGTCGCGATCGCCTGCAGGCCCGAGGCGCAGTTGCGCTGCACCGTGTGCGCCGGCACGCGCTTGCCGCAGCCGAGGCGCAGCGCGATCAGGCGCGCGATGTTGGCCTCGTCCGCCGCCGGGATGATGCAACCGACGATGACCTCGTCGATTTGGGAGGCCGCGAACGGCTGGCGCGCCAGCAGCGGCCGGGCGCAGGCCACGGCCAGATCCGAGGCCGCGAACGGTCCCGGCTCGGTGCGCGCCTTCAGGAACGGCGTGCGGGCTCCATCGACGATAAAGACTCGGTTCATAAGATCATCTCAACCAACAACCAAAGAAATTAACCGCCAAGACGCCAAGAACGCCAAGTTTTGAACCAGAAAATCTTTTCATTTTTTATCTTTCTTGGCGACCTTGGCGTCTTGGCGGTTCGAAATCATTTTATATCTTCTCGAAATCATCCACCGCGATCACGCTCCGCCGCGCCGCGACGGCGGCGCGCACCAGTTTGGCCTCGGCGTTGCTCAGCATATTCTGTTCCAGCGCCGCCTTCAGCTGCGCCTCGAGATCGCCGTGCAGCAGCGGCTGTTCCTCCGCCAGTTTCGCCAGCCGGCGTTCCAGCAGCTCGGCGGCGATCACCCGCGGCAGCGCGTCTTCCAGGCGGCCCAGCGCGGCGCGCGTCGTCGGTGGCAGATAAATGCCGCGTGTCAGCCGGTCGCGCGCCGGCGAGGGTTCGAGCAGCAGCGCCGCGCAATCATGATTCATGCGATCGTCCGGCACGTGGTTGCGCCGGCCGGTCGGGAACGCCAGCCCGCCCACCAGCCAGGCCAGGAAGCGGTTCGGGAAATTCTTGAGGATCACCACCAGCGTCTTCTCGGCCTCGTGCAGGCAGTAACGGCAGGCGTATTGCAGCAGCGGGATATCCTCCACCGGGCGGCCGTCGTCCTCGAAGCGCTTGAGCACCGCCGAGGCCAGGTACATGAAGCCCAGCACGTCGGCGAAGCGGCCGGAGATTTTTTCCTTGCGCTTGAGCGTGCCGCCGAGCGTGAGCATGGCGATGTCGGAGATCAGCGCGAACGCCGTGGACAGGCGCGTGAGCTTCTGCACATAGCGCCGCGCCGGCCCGTCCACCGGAGAGCGCACCAGGCGCGCCGAGGTCAGGCCGAGCCAGAAGGCGCGCGCCACGTTGCTGACGGTGTAGCGCACGTGGCCGAAGATGGCTTCGTCGAAATCCCTCACCGCGCGCTTCGCGTCTGGCTCCGCCACCGCGCGTATTTCATTCAGCACATAAGGATGGCAGCGTACCGCGCCCTGGCCGTAGATGATAAGCGCGCGCGTCAGCAGGTTGGCGCCCTCGACCGTGATGCTGATGGGCAGGGCCTGGTAGGCGCGCCCCATGAAATTGCGCGGCCCGAGGCAGATGCCGGAACCGCCCTGGATGTCCATGGCGTCGTTGACCACGCGCCGCATGTGCTCGGTCAGCTGATACTTGACGATGGCCGAGGCCACCGAGGGTTTCTCGCCCAGGTCCACGGCGCGCGCGGTGAGCGTGCGCGCCGCTTCCATCAGGTAGGTGTAGCCGGCCATGCGCCCGAGCCCCTCCTCGACCGCCTCGAACCGGCCGATCGGCAGCTTGAACTGCTTGCGGACGCGGGCGTAGGCGCCGGTGGCGCGGCAGGCGACCTTGCCGGCGCCGCAGGACAGCGCCGGCAGCGAGATCGAGCGCCCGGCGGCGAGCGACTGCATCAGCATGCGCCAGCCCTGGCCGATGCGTTCGCGCCCGCCGATAACCCAGTCGAGCGGGATGAACACGTTCTCGCCCCAGTTGGGCCCGTTCTGGAACGGAATATTGAGCGGAATGTGGCGCGTGCCGATTTTGACGCCGGGAGTATTGGTGGGGATGAGCGCGAGCGTGATACCGAGATCTTCTTCCTCGCCCAGCAGGTGCTCCGGATCGAACAGGCGGAACGCCAACCCCAGCACCGTCGCCACCGGCCCGAGCGTGATGTAGCGCTTGTCCCAGTTGAGGCGGATGCCGAGCGTGTTTTTTTTGCCCTTGTACGTCTCGCGGCAGACCACGCCGCGATCCGGCATGTTGGCGGCATCCGAGCCGGCCTCGGGGCCGGTGAGGGCGAAGCACGGCACTTCCTTGCCGCGCGCCAGGCGCGGGAGATAATGCCGCTTCTGCTTGTCGGTGCCGTAGTGCAGCAGCAGCTCGGCCGGGCCGAGCGAGTTCGGCACCATGACGGTGACGCCGGCGGTGATCGAGCGGCTCGCGACCTTCATCACCACCGCCGAGTGCGCCTGCGCGGAAAATTCCAGGCCGCCGTACTGCTTCGGGATGATCATGCCGAAGAAGCCCTGGTCCTTCATGAATCGCCACACCTTCGGCGGCAGGTCGCGGTCCTCGTGCGTGATCTTCCAGTCGTCGAGCATGGCGCACAGCTGCTCCACCGGTCCGTCGAGGAAGGCCTGCTCCTCCTCGGTCAGCGCCGGCTGCGGCAGGTTGAACAGCTGGTCCCAGTCCGGATCGCCGCCGAACAATTCCGCCTCCCACCACACGGTGCCGGCCTCGAGCGCCTCGCGCTCGGTGTCCGACATGGCCGGCATGATTTTTCTGAACGCGCGCAGCAGCGGGGCGCTGATGAGAACGCGGCGCAACGGGGGGAACGCGAGCGGCAGGACCAGGACGGCAAACACCGCCCAGGCGGCGATCCACAGGGCCGAGGGCGGATCGAGAAACACGTCCCACAGGGCGATGATGGAAGCCAGCAGCGTGGCCCACACCAGGCCCGGCACACGGCTTGCCGCCAGTCCCCAGACCACGACCACGGCCATCACAATCCAGACGATGCTATGCATGATGCCTGCCTTGGCTGCCCTTATTCCTTGTTCTTCGGGGTATTTAAGGATGTCTTTCCATTGTAGTCCACCACCCGGTCCGGTTATCGGGCCGGCAAAAGCTCAGATCTGGATCATCTCAAAATCCGACTTGGCCGCGCCGCAATCGGGGCATTTCCAGTTCTCCGGCACGTCCTCCCAGCGCGTGCCCGGCGGGATGCCGTCCTCGGGCCGGCCCTTTTCTTCCTCGTAAACGAAACCGCAGATCACGCACATGTAAGACTTCATTTCCACCTCGGGCCGCCGGACTGGTCGTAAAGGGGCCATAATCGCATTTTCACCTTCATGGTGAAACCACGGGGGCGGCGGTAGAATCCGCGCGATGTCAGACCGTACGGCGGTGGTGCTGTGCAACCTGGGCGGGCCGGATTCGCTGGAGGCGGTGCGGCCGTTCCTGTTCAATCTCTTTTCCGATCCGGATATTTTCCGCCTGCCGCTCGGCTGGCTCACGCAGAAGCCGTTCGCCAGCCTGATCGCCTGGCGTCGCGCCCCCGAGGCCGCCCACGGCTACGCCGCCATCGGCGGCAAGTCGCCGATCCTCGACTACACCCGCGCCCAGGCCGACGCCCTGCAACTGGCGCTCGCGCGCGGCCCCTGCGACGTGCACATCTGCATGCGCTACTGGCATCCGCTCACCGATGAAGTCGTCGCGCGGCTCAAGGAAAAAAATTACGCGCGCGTGATCCTGCTACCGCTGTACCCGCAGTACTCCATCACCACCACCGGCAGCGCCTACAACGAGTTCCAGCGCCAGTGCCGGAAGCAGGGCTATCAGCCTTCCGTCACGCTGGTGCGGCAGTGGTACGACCAGCCGGACTACCAGGCGGCGATCGTGGAGATGCTGCGCGCCGAACTGAAAAAATTCCCCGACCCCGACCCGGCGCGCGTGGAGGTTTTGTTCTCGGCCCACGGGCTGCCGCAGAAAGTGGTGAACGCCGGCGATCCCTACGAGCGCCAGATCCGTGCCACCTATGAAGCGCTGCGCGAGCAGCTGGGCTGGCCGAATACCACGCTGTGCTACCAGAGCCGCGTCGGCCCGCTCGAGTGGCTGCGGCCCTACACCGAGGATGTCATCCGCGAGAAGGCCGCGGCGGGAGTGAAACAGATGCTGGTCTATCCCATCGCCTTCGTGTCGGATCATGTCGAGACCCTGTTCGAACTCGGCATCACCTATGCCGAGCTGGCGCGCGCGCAGGGCATCGCGCACTACCGGGTGTGCCCAGCGCTCAACAGCCATCCGCGCTTCATCGCGGCGCTGAAGTCATTGGTGCTCAACGCGGTGCCGGCGCCATGAGCGATACCACCCCGCCCGTGGTGCTGGTGTTCGCTGGTTCCGATCCCACCGGCGGCGCCGGCATCACCGCCGACGTGCTGACGCTGGCGAGCCTCGGCTGCCACCCGGCGGTGGTCGTCACCGCCGTGACCGCGCAGGACACCACCGGCATCAAGCAGTTCACCTGCACCGAGACCGAGCTGGTGATCGCGCAGGCGCGCGCGGTGCTGGAGGACATGCCGGTGGCGGCGTTCAAGATCGGCATGCTCGGCAACAGCGCGGTGGCCACCGCGGTCGCCGGCATCGTCGAGGATTATCCCGACGTGCCGCTGGTGCTGGACCCGGTGCAGCGCTCCGGCCGCGGCGATGCGCTGGCCGATCACATGCTCGACGACGCCCTGCGCAGCCTGCTGATCCCGCAGAGCACCCTGATCACGCCCAACAGCCTGGAGGCGCGCGCGCTCGCGCCCGACGCCGACACGCTCGACGCCTGCGCCCAGGGACTGATGTCGCTCGGCAGCGAATACGTGCTGATCACCGGCACCCACGAGAACACCGCCGAGGTGATTCACCGCCTGTACGGCAACATGCGCCTGCTCGAGAGCTACGTGTTCGAGCGCCTGCCCGGCAGCTACCACGGCTCGGGCTGCACCCTGGCCTCGGCCTGCGCCGCCTCGCTGGCGCACGGCCTCGACCCGGTCAACGCCGTGGGCGAGGCCCTGCGCTACACCTGGGAGACGCTCAAGCACGGCTTCCGCCCCGGCATGGGTCAGCCGCTGCCGAACCGGCTGTACTGGGCGTGGGAGATGGATGAACCGGAGGACGAGGACGGGAAGTGACCCCGGCGCCTCCGTACAGATGAAACAAAAAAGCCCGGCAGCGCCGGGCTTTTTTGTTGCGCGACCCGCCTGGTTCAGAACGGCATGCGGAACTTCACCGACACTGTCTGCCCGGTGTAGCCGGAGCGCGTCTCGAGGTCGTAACGCGCGGTGAACTCCATGGCATCGCTGGCGTTGAGCACCATGCCGAGCCCGCCGCGCCACACCGTGGACGAGGGCTTGATGCCGTCGGTGGTGAAGGCGGCAGCGCCACCGGCAAACGAGGTCGTCAGTGACGCCTGCTCGGCCTCGGTGTCGTAACCGACGCCGAGATTCGCGTTCAGGGTAGTGGCGTCGCTCAGCGCATGCGCCAGCTTGCCGTCCACCGCCAGGATCAGTTCGTCGGTGGTCCTGGCATCGACCGCGAGGTTGAGCGCGCCGGCGCCGGTTTCAGCGTAGCCATTTTCCTTGATCGTGGTGTAGTCGACGCGGAACGATGGCGTGAAGCTGGTCCTGGCGTTCACCGGCAGCGTGCGGCCCACGCCGGCCCCGACGTGGAAACTGTCGCTGTGGTAGCTCGAGCGCGCGGTCCGGTCCATGAGGCTGATGTAGCGGTCGCCCTGGTTCCGGTTATAGGCGTAATCGGCTTGCCAGTTCAGGTCCGTGTTCTCGTCCAGACTGCGCGAGCCATACAGCACGGCCAGATAACTGTCCACGTCGGCGCTTTGCGCGCCCGAGTTGCTGTCGACGTCGCTGCGCGTGTAGGCGAAGGCGGCGCCGATGCGCGAAATTTCCGAGAGCTCGCCATCAGCACCCAGCACCATGCCATAGGTCTGCGCGTCGTAACCGGACGCGCCGTTTCTGTCCTCCTGCTCGGCCCACGATCCCAGTGGCTTGAGCCAGACCATGCGGTTGCCGGCAAAATCATCGCCGGAGGACAGGCCCCGGTTCGTCTCCAGCCGCGCCCGCACCACGCGATTGACCTCGCGCAGGTTGGCAAAAGTGAACCGGGTCAAGGCGCCGGTCATCAGCGGCAGCATCCGGGTGACGGCATCAGAGAGCTGTTGATTCGTGGTCAACGTGGCCAGGGCGGCCATTACTCTGTCCATGTCGGCGTTGCCGGTGCCGCCGCCCGCGTAGGCGGCCGCCAGACCATCCAGCACGGTGGCGGCGCCCAGGCCCGAGGTGTTGCCGGTGCTGTTCACGGCGTTCACGAGGACGGTGCTGCCACCCGCGCCGGGAGACGCCAGTGCCAGATCGACCGCGTTGCCGTTCTTGCTGGCAGTAAAGTCGAACAGCGCGGAGTTGTCGTCGACCGCGAAAGTGCCATCACTGACGAGCGTGCCTGCGCTGATGACGTCGGACAGGCTGGTGGCAGTGAAGGCAAAATCGGGGTCGGCCACATTCACGTAGATCATCGCACCGGTGGGCAGGGTGGCCGTGCCGGTCACCACCAGCTTGCCGTAGTTGGTGTCGTCGGTGACGCCGGTCTGGAACGTACCGGTCGAGGTTTGCGTGTAGTCGCCGGTGATGGTCACGGTGGTCGCGGCCGCCACGGCCAGGGTACCCGCATTGTTAAATGATGTGTCCGGGGTGATGTCATGTCCCATGTTCAGGCGCCCGGTGCCGGCGATGCTGAACGTATCCACGGCAAAGGTGTCGGCCGTGGTGAACGTGCCGTTCACGTTGACGACGGAACCGGCGCCGCCCGTGACCGGGCCGCTGATGCTGCCGGCGGCGCCGTTCAGGTTGAGCGTCGTGCCGCCCAGTTCCACCGCGCCGTTGATCGTGCCGGTGTTGGCGATGCCGCCGACCGTGCTGGAGCTGCTGACATAAATTGCATACGACCCACCGTTAATGGTGCCGCTGTTGACGACGTTGCCGGTCACGCTGCTGCTGTCCGAGATGAACAGGCCGGTGTTGGCGCCGGCGATCGTGCCGTTGTTGGTGATGTCGCCGCTGACCGTGCTGCCGTTCTGAAGCCGCAGACCGGTCTGACCGGAGCTGGAGATGGTGCCGCCGACATCGTTGGTAATGGAGCCAACGGAGCTGTTCGAGATCAACACCGCGCCGTTCCAACCGGTGATGTTGCCGCTGTTGACGATGCCGCCGGCAGTGCTGTTGGAAAGACAAATGCCGTTTTCACCGCCGGCGATGGTACCGCTGTTGCTGATGCTGCCGGTCACGCTGCTGGGGACGACGCCAAGGCCGGGGGTCGTGGCGCCCGCCAGCCAGATGCCATGGCCGTTGCTGCTTGAAATGGTACCGTCATTGGTAATCGAACCCACCGTGCTGGCGTACAACCATAAAGCGGCGCTGCTGCTGCGCGAGATCGAACCGCCGGCGTTGTTGGTGATGTCACCGGCGACACTGCTGCCGTTATTGAGATACACGCCGCCGGCGATGGTGCCGCTGTTGACGATGCTGCCGTCGATGCTGCTGCTGGAAACATAAATCCCGGAGCCTGTCCAGGAAGCGGAGGCTGTGCGGCCGATGATGCTGCCGCTGACCTCGTTGGTGATGCTGCCGTCGATGGAACTGCCATCGCGGATGCTGATGGCGGCATTGTTGCCGGCGATGGTGCCGCTGTTGACGATGCTGCCGCCGACGCTGCTGCCGGAGTCGAGCGCGATGCCGGCGGAACTGCCCGAGATCGTGCCGGTGTTGGTGATGTCCCCGGTCACGCTGCTGGGGCCCGACCCGCCGGTGGGCGAACCGCCGGAATTGGCCTGCAGCTGGATGCCGGCACGGCCGCCGGAAATGGTGCCGTCGTTGACGATGCTGCCGACGCTGCTGCCGGAGCTGAGCAGGATGACCGCGCCGCTGCCGCCCGAGTTCGAGATCGTGCCGGTCGCTTCGTTGGTGATGGCGCCGGTCACGGAGCTGCTGCGGCTCAGATGGAGGCCGTAGTAGGCGCCGAAGATGGTGCCGCTGTTGGTGATACTGCCGACGGTGGATCCGGAAGACAGGCGGATGCCGGCACTGCTGGCGGTGATGGTGCCGCTGTTGCTGATGCTGCCGGCGGTGCTGGCCGACGAAAGTCGGATGCCGGTGCTGGCCGTGATCAAGCCACTGTTGACGATGCCGCCGGTAACGCTGCTGCTGCCGACAAGGTGGACGCCGACCGCCGCGCTGATACTGCCGCCGGCGTTGTTGATGTCATCGACGCTGCTGCCGTTGACGAGATAAATGCCGCGACCGCCGGAGATCGTGCCGCTGTTGACGATGCCGCCGGTCAGGCTGCTGCTGTTGAGGCCGATGCCATAACTGAGGCCGGAGATGGCGCCGCTGTTGCTGATGCCGCCGGTTACGCTGCTGCTGGTAAAGAGGCCGATGCCGCCGACGCCGGCGATGCTGCCGCCGGCGTTGTTGGCGATGCTGCCGACGCTGCTGCCGGTAACGATGTGGATGCCGAAATTGCCGCCGGAGATGGCATTGCTGTTGGTGATGGCGCCGGTCACGCTGCCGCCATGGTAAACGTCGATGCCCCAGGTGTTGCCGGAAAGCGTGCCGCTGTTGTCGATGCTGGTGGCGTCGGTGCCGTCCACCGCCACCGCCGGATCGGCCCCGCTGATCGTCCCGGTGCTGGTGACCGTCAGCGCGTCGCCGGTCGCAAGACTGCAGGTTGAGGTTTCAGGCCCCGTGATGGAGATTGGTGAACCGCCTCCGAGGCAGCTCGTCGCCGCCGATGCGGGCACCGTCACCATCGCGCCCAGCGCCAGGACCACCGCCAGCGCGACCGCCTTGCGGGTGGAACATGGCTTGCCCCGGGTTTTTGCCTTTTCGTGGGTAACAACGAATGCCTGGCGGGATTGGCTCCAGAGGACACGGTACACGCGGTTCATACAACACCCCCCTAAGAAACAGCGCACGTCGGCATGCCGAATCTGCATCCCTGCTGTTCCTGCTATACCAAGGAGTATAGCCTTAGAATTAATGTGTGAATTGTTGAGTGATTTGGTGATGAACTGAAAAAGGGCGTGCGTGACACAATGGTTGAGTGATTTGATCTGAACAGGAGCATGCTGACGTCTGTGAAGCGATCTGCACCCAAGACGGATGAAGCCATGCTTCTGGCCGAGCACCACAAGCGCAACGGAAAGCTCGCCGAGGCCGAGGCCGTGCTGCGCCAGATCGTTGATTCGACACCGGATCACCATCCCGCCTGGCATCTGCTGGGGCTCATCGCGTTCGAGGTCGGAAAGCTGCCGCTATCAGTAGAACTTATCGCGCACGCCGTGCGACTGAATGACGCAGTCCCGCTCTATCATCGCAACCTGGGCGAGTTGTGCCGCCGCCAGGGGAGACTGGACGAGGCCGTGGCCGCGGGCCGGCGCGCGACCGCACTGGCGCCGAATGACATCGATGCGCATTACAACCTCGGTCTCGCGCTCACCGACAAGGGCGAATGGGAGGCCGCCATCCGCGCCTACCGGCGCGCGCTGGAACTGAATCCGGATCACGGCTTGTCGTGGAACAATCTCGGCGCGGCGCTGGAAAAGCAGGGGGATCTGGCCGGCGCCGAAGCCGCTTACGCCCGGGCGGTGGCGCTGAACCCGGCGCATCACGAGGCGCAGAACAATCTGGGGGCGATCTACAGTCAGCAGGGACGGCTGGAGGACGCCATCCGTTGCTTCGAGGCGTCGATCAAGGCCAACCCGGATTTCATCGAACCTCATTTCAACCTGTCGTCGCTCAAGACCTATGCTGCCGACGACCCGCATCTGCGGCAGCTGGAGCGCCAGCTCGCGCGCGCCGGCGACATGCCGCTGATGGCGCGCATCCGCTACTGGTTCGCGCTCGGCAAGGCGCGCGAGGACGCCGGGCACTATGACGACGCCTTCGCCGCCTACGCCGAAGGCAACCGCCTGCAGCATGCACTTCTGCCTTGCGACGAGGCACGCGCCGACGCCATGCTGGAGCGGCTGACCACGGTGTTCGACCGCGACTTCTTCGCCGCGCATCGCGACGTGCCCGGCAGCGACAAGAAGCCGGTCTTCATCGTCGGCATGCCGCGCTCGGGCACGACGCTGCTGGAGCAGATTCTCGCCAGCCACCCGGCGGTGCATGGCGCGGGCGAATTGCCGGACCTGAACCAGGTGATCATGGAGGCACCGGCGCGCGCGGGCCGGCGTTTTCCCGACTTCGTGCCGGACTTGCGGCCGGAGGATTACCGGCGCCTGGGCGAAGCCTATGCGGAACGCGTGTGGCGGCGGGCGCCCGGCGCCCGCTACATCACCGACAAGATGCCGGCCAATTTTTTCTACCTCGGCATGATCCGCCTGATGCTGCCGCAGGCGAAGATCATCCACGCCATGCGCGACCCGATGGACTCGTGCTTCTCGAACTACGCGCGCCTGTTCAACGACACCATGGAATTCGCCTACGACCTCGGCACGCTCGGACGTTACTACCTGCGCTACATCAGACTGATGCGGCACTGGCAGGCGGTGCTGCCGGCGGGATCGATCCTCGACCTGCGCTACGAGGACCTGGTGGCCGACACGGAAGGACAGGCGCGGCGCCTTCTGGACTATCTGGGACTGCCCTGGGACGACCGCTGTCTCGCCTTCCACGAGAACCGGCGGCAGGTGAAAACCGCGAGCGTGGCGCAAGTGCGCAAACCGATCTATAAATCCTCGGTGGCGCGATGGCGCCATTTCGAGAAACAGTTGCAGCCCCTGCTCGCCATCGTGCAGGGCTGCCGGGAATGACCGGATGAAAAAACCGCCCTCACCTTCCGATCTACTCGCCGAGCCCATCGTGCCCGGCGCGCGGCCCCGGGCGCAGACGCTCTCCGTCGAGCAGGCAATGGCGCTGGCGACACAGCATCAATCGCAGGGCCGGCTGGCGGAGGCGGAGCGCGTGTTGCGCCAGATATTGCAGGTACATCCGCAACACGCGCTCGCCCTGCACCTGCTGGGCGTCATCGCGCATCAGGCCGGCAAGCCGGACCTCGCCATCAAGCTGATCGAGGAGGCCATCCGGCACAACGGCGACATCGCGCTGTTCCACGCCAACCTCGGCGAGATGTACCGCCAGGCGGGACGACTCGACGAAGCGATCCGGCATGGCGAACGGGCGGTAGCGCTCGATCCGGACCTGGTGGCGGCGCACGGCAATCTGGGCATCGCCTGCTACGACCGCAAGGATTACGAACGCGCCGAGGCCTGTCAGCGCCGGGCGCTGGCGCTCGACCCGCGCTTCGCGCCGGCGCTGAACAACCTGGGCAGCATCTGTCGCGCGCGCAAGCAGCCGGATGAGGCCATGAAATGGTATCGCCAGGCCATCGCCGCCAGTCCGCGGCACGCGGAATCCCTGAGCAATCTCGGCGCGGTGCTGCTGGAAGAAGAACGCGCCGACGAGGCGGTCGAACCGCTGCAACAGGCCTTGCGCATCGACCCGAACCACGCCGAGGCGCTGTGCAATCTCGGCATGGTGCGCAACGTACTGGATCAGTACGACGCGGCCCTGCCCCTGTTTCGCCGGGCCCTGCAGCTCCGTCCCGATTACGCCGAGGCCTATATCGGGCTGGCGCGCTTCCATCACGAAAAGGAACAACTGGCCGAGGCCGAGCGCTGCGCGCGCCGCGCCGTCGAGCTGGCCCCGCAGAAGGCCGAGATGTGCAGCCAGCTGGGCAACATCTACACCGAGATGGCGCGCAGCGACGAGGCGCGCGCCATGTTCGAGAAGGCGCTGGCCATCGACCCCGGGTACCACGAGGCGCTGCTCGGGCTCGGTCATCTGTGCATGGAGCGCGGCGACCTGGCGCAGGCGGAAGCGCTGTTCCGCCAGGCGCTGGCGCTGAAGCCGGACAGCCTGCCGGCGCGCTTCCACCTGGCGCAGGTAAAAAAAGCCAAAACCGGCGATGAAAACCTGACAGCGCTGGAGGCGGCGGAACAGGCCGCGCGCGACCCGGCGCACCCGCTGTCCCCGAAGAAATGGATCACCCTGCACTTCGCGCTCGGCAAGTGCTACGACGACAGCCAGCAGTACGACCAGGCGTTTCCGCATTTCCTCGAAGGCTGCCGCCTGAAGCGCGCCACTTTCAAATACGACGCCGACGCGGTGACGCAACACTTCGATGCCATCATGCGGACGTTCGATCAAACTACTCTCGAACGCCTGCGCGGGGCCGGCGACGCTTCGACGCTTCCGGTTTTCGTGCTGGGCATGCCGCGCTCGGGTACGACACTGACCGAGCAGATCCTCGCCAGCCATCCCGCGGTGCACGGCGCCGGCGAACTGCCCGATCTGCTGGCCATCGCGCAGCGCACGGTGAACGGGGCCGGCTTTCCCGAAAACATCCTTGCCATCGACCGCGCGCAGCTCACGGCCTGGGGCGCGGACTACGTGACCGGACTGCGCCGGCATGCACCGGAGGCCAGGCACATCACCGACAAGATGCCGGCGAACTTCTTCGCCGTCGGCCTGATCCACGTGATGCTGCCGCACGCGAAGATCATCCACGTCAAGCGCAACCCGGTGGACACCTGCCTGTCCTGTTTCACCCGCCTGTTCAACCGCAAGCAGAACCAGACCTACGACCTGGCCGAACTGGGACGCTACTACGTGGACTACGTGCGGTTGATGAACCACTGGCGCACGCTGCTGCCGGCGGGCGCGTTCCTCGACGTGCAATACGAGGACATCGTGGCGGAGCCGGAAGCGCAGGCGCGCCGCCTGCTCGATTATTGCGGGCTCGAATGGAACGCCGCCTGCCTCGATTTCCACAAGCACCAGCGCTCGATCCGCACCGCCAGCGTGACGCAGGTGCGCCAGCCGATTTACAGGACATCGGTGGAACGCTGGCGGCATTACGAGAAATATCTGGGTCCCTTGCTGGATGCGCTGGGCGACCTGGTCCCGGTACGGGGCTGAGCTTGGGCCGCGTGCTCGCCGTACTGCTGCTGGCACTCACCGGCTGCGCCGGTCTTTCCCTACAGGCGCGCTGGCACCATGCCGAGCAATTGGCCGCCCGCGCGGACTGGCACAAGCTGCGCCTGCCAACCGATACCTTCATCCTGTCCGCTTACGTTCCGAAGCAGACCGTCCCGACAGACACCCTGACCGTCTACATCGAGGGCGACGGCCTGGCCTGGCTGAATCGTTCCCAGCCGGCCCGTGACCCGACGCCGCGCAACCCGGTGGCGCTGGAGCTGGCGCTGCGCCACCCGCGGGGAGCGGCGGCGTACCTGGCGCGCCCCTGCCAGTACGTCGAAGCCGCTGACGCGAAAAATTGCCGGGAGACATACTGGACCGCGGGCCGGTTCGCCGCGCCGGTGATCGAGGCCAGCAGTCAGGCGATCGATGCCCTGAAACAGCGTGCCGGCGCCAGCCGGCTGGTGCTGGTGGGTTACTCGGGCGGCGGCACAGTGGCCGCGCTGGTGGCGGCGCGGCGCGGCGATGTGGACCGGCTCGTCACGGTGGCGGGCAATCTCGATCATCGCGCCTGGACGGAAATGCAAGGCCTCCCCGCGCTCGCGGAGTCGCTGAACCCGGCGGACGAGTGGCGCGCCCTGCAGGCACTGCCGCAGCGCCACTTCGTCGGCGGTCGCGACAACACCGTCGGTCGCCGCGTCACCGAGAGTTACCTCGCGCGCTTCCCGCCGGACCGGCGACCGGAAGTGGTCACGCTCCCGGATTTCGATCACGTGTGCTGCTGGGTAGAGAGATGGGATTCAATCGGGTTTTAGGGCGCTGTCAGCCCCACACGCCTTTCGCGACCCCGACAACGCTGCCGCCGACAAACACTTCCGTGAAAACGGCCCCTTAAATCAGTGTCACCGCGTCAACTGAAGTTTCGGCGGTGGAGATAGCGGTAGACCAGCCATCCGATAGTGACAAATACAAACCCCAGTCCGGTCACGAACAAATAGTATGGTTGTATACCTCTAAGCAGGACAGAGTTCGAAGGGTTTAAAGGGTCGTAATAGACCGGCACTCGTTGACCGGTGGAGAATTGCAGGATGTTACTGGTTGTTCCACGATCAAACATGAAAGCTATACGGTCGCCGGTAAAATATTCGTTGTCCACCATGTAGGCGTACCTGACCGCGTGGAAATATCGCGGTCTCGACGATCCTCCGCCACGGGTTGTTTCGGCATGCAATATGCTGCCTTCAACGTATGGCCAATTTGATGACGCCGAACCTTTCAAAATGGCAACTATGCCGATCAGACTAGCGAGCCCGCCAAGAAGACAAAACACCAAAATCAAGGATTTCTTTAATTTCGACACGGCCAGCTCTCGCGCACGTTAATACCCGCCATGACCGGCACGCAAAAGCAACGCCGCGGATAGGGCGTCCGGGTAGATGGCCTTGTTGTACGCAACCATCATGCTCCTGGCACCTTTTCTGTGATCTTTCCATCCTGACTGACTGTAATACCTACCCAACCACCCGGCTTCAGGACTGGTTCTCCATTCTCACGGTAGCCATGGATAAACCATACAACCATCACCCACCTGTCTTTATCCAAACGGGCACGTGTTTGGCATGGTTGGGCGGAACTGCACCCAGCTTCTTTCTCTGCGATTTCTCTTGCTGCCATTTCATCAATGGCCCAGCTGCGGATTGGAAGCATGGTCAGCAGTAAAACAATTAACAGGCGGTTCATTTGCGTGTCACGCATAATATTGTTTTACCGACACGGGCCAAATCAATCAATAGCCGCCAACGCCGCATTAATTCATCATTCCTGATTGACCCGCCTGTCGTCGCCGCCTAACATGCCGCGACTCGCATGAAAACCGGATCACGCCTCGCCGGCCTCTACGCCATCGCCGACACCCGGTATCTCGATGACGCGCGCCTGATCGAGGCGGTCACCCAGGCCATCGTTGGCGGGGCGCGGATCATTCAATACCGGGACAAAAAACATTCCGCCGAACAACGCGCGCGGCATGCCACAGAACTCGCCGCTCTGTGCCGCCAGCGCGGCGCGCTGTTCATCGTCAACGACGATGTGAGTCTGGCCAAGCTGTCGCAGGCCGATGGCGTGCACGTCGGACGGGAGGATGCCGCGCTGGCACAAGCCCGTGAACATCTTGGTCCACGGGCGATCATCGGTGTGTCCTGCTACAACGAGCTGGCGCGCGCGGAAGCGGCGGAAAAGCAGGGGGCGGACTACGTCGCCTTCGGCCGGTTCTTCCCCTCGCGCACCAAGCCGCAGGCGGTACAGGCAAATCCCGAGCTGCTGCGCGAAGCCAAGAAGAAACTGCGCATTCCCGTCGTTGCCATCGGCGGCATTACCCCGGAAAATGGCGCCTCGCTGATCGCGGCCGGCGCCAATGCGCTGGCGGTGATCGAGGGCGTGTTCGGCCAGGTCGACGTGCGGGCCGCGGCGGAACGCTATACACGGCTATTCAAGTAATAGTTTCAGCCACAGAGCGCACAGAGGTCACAGAGTGAAAACCATTTCTTTGCTTTCTCTGTGACCTCTGTGGCAAACATTAAATAAAACACATGACCACCTCCTCCGATCTCTTCAAGCGCGCCCAGAAATGCATCCCCGGCGGCGTGAACTCGCCGGTGCGCGCCTTCAAGGGCGTGGGTGGCGATCCGGTGTTCTTCGCGCGCGGGAATGGCGCTTATGTCTGGGACGAGGACGGCCGGCGCTACATCGACTACGTCGGCTCCTGGGGGCCGATGATCCTCGGCCACGCGCACCCGAAGGTGATGGCGGCGGTGAAGGAAACCATGGAATACGGCCTGGGCTTCGGCGCGCCGACGCGCATCGAGGTCGACATGGCCGAGCTGATCTGCCGGCTGGTGCCCTCGATCAAAAAAGTGCGCATGGTCAGCTCCGGCACCGAGGCCACCATGAGCGCCATCCGTCTCGCGCGCGGCTTCACCGGGCGCGATACGATCGTCAAATTCGAAGGCTGCTACCACGGCCACGCCGATTCGCTGCTGGTGAAAGCCGGCTCGGGCGCGCTCACGCTCGGCGTGCCGACCTCGCCCGGCGTGCCGGCCGATCTGGCCAGCCACACGCTCACGCTCGAATACAACAACGCCGCGCAAGTGCGCGAGGTATTCGAAAAACTGGGCAAGCAGATTGCCTGTGTGATCGTCGAGCCGGTGGCCGGCAACATGAACTGTGTGCCGCCGGTGCCGGGTTTCCTTGAGACCCTGCGCGAGCTGTGCACACAGCACGGCGCGGTACTGATTCTCGACGAGGTCATGACCGGCTTTCGCGTGGCCCTCGGCGGGGCTCAGGCCCACTACGGCATCCAGCCCGACCTGACCACACTCGGCAAGGTCATCGGTGGTGGCCTGCCGGTCGGGGCCTTCGGCGGCCGCGCCGACATCATGGCCCGCCTGGCCCCGGAAGGGCCGGTGTACCAGGCCGGGACGCTGTCGGGCAATCCGGTGTCGCTGGCGGCCGGGATGGCCACGCTCAAGGAGATTTCACAGCCGGGTTTCTTCGAGGCGCTTTCAGCCAAGACCGCCATGCTGGCGCGCGGCCTGGCCGAGCGCGCCCAACGCGCCGGCGTGGCGCTGGCGGCGCAACAGGTCGGCGGCATGTTCGGGATTTTTTTCACCAGGGAAAAATCCGTGACCCGCTTCGCGCAGGTCATGGCCTGCGACGTCGAGCGCTTCAGGAAATTCTTTCACGGGATGCTGCGCGAGGGGGTGTATCTGGCGCCCTCGGCGTTCGAGGCCGGTTTCGTCTCGGCGGCGCATACCGAGTCCGACATCGACGAAACGCTCGACAAGGCGGAGAAGGTTTTTAAGAACTTGTAAAAATCTTTGCCGCAGAGCGCACAGAGGACACAGAGAAAATTCCGGTTCGAAAACCTCTGTGCCCTCTGTGAGCTCTGTGGCTAAAGTCTTACAAAAAGAAACGGGCCGGTGGTCCGGCCCGTGTGTGCACCCCGCACAAAAGTTCTTGTCTAGCTGACCAGTATGTTCTCGGAAGCGAAGCGGACGGTGGCGACCTGCGGGCGGATGGCCTCGTCGCTCAGGGCGATGTCCACGCCGAGGATGGCGACCAGGTTGTCGTGATCGCGCACGCCCGGCAGTTCCTCGCGCAGATATCCATAATGGGTTTCGTTCATGTACACGACGTTCGGCCGCGCGCCGTGCACCACTTGGTAGTCGTTCACCAGATTCACGATGTGGCTCAACATGGTTCTCGCTCCTTTTGCCCCGTTTGGGCCGTCCCGGAATCCCGCTTTATCTCTGCCGTGATTCCGCGCTTCTCAGTACTGGAAAGAGCAATACTCATGCCATGCCGGATGGATGGCTAAGCTGTTGAAACGGATTGGTATTTATTACGGGCCGCGTTGACGCTTTGCGGCAGGCAGGGAAGACAGCGGCCGGACCAAGGCCGGCACCTGCCGCCGCACGGCAGCAAACAGCCTGCCGTGCCAAGGTGGCGGAGGTTTGGAGGGATTCTAAGCGATCAGTGCAGGCCGGCCATGTACTCCGACACCGCCTTGATTTCCTGCTCCGACATGCGGAAGGCGATGCGGGTCATGGTTTCGCCGTCGTTGGCCCGGCTGCCGGACTTGAAGGCCAGCATCTGCTTGCGGGTATAGGCGGCGTTCTGGCCGGAGACCTTGGGGAAGCGCGGCGGAATGCCGTGGCCCGAGGGGCCGTGGCAGCTCATACAGGCGGACACGCCCATCTTGGCGTCGCCGCCGCGATAAACCTTCTCGCCCTGCTTCGCCAGCTGGGCGTCCCGGGCAGCGCCCGGCCTGGGTTTGAGGCTGGCGTAGTAGGCGCCGATGTTTTTCATGTCGGCGGGGCTGAGGGGGGCAGCCATGCCGGCCATGATGGGGTCCTTGCGCGCGCCGGATTTAAAGTCGGCCAGCTGCTTGGCGATATAAGCCGGGTCCTGGCCTGCGAGCTTGGGCCACAGGGGGTCGGCGCCGCCGTTGCCATCGGCCCCGTGGCAACCGGCACATACCGCCGCCCTGGCCTGGCCGGCCGCGACATTGCCGTTGGCGGACTGCGCCGGCGCGATCATTACCAGCCACAGGCTCATTGCGGTGGCGACGGACAGCATGTTTTTCATAAAACCCCCAAGAGAATACGACGGAAACCGGGTTGATTTTCGGATCGCACAGCGGCGAGGGCGGAAATCAGCCCGGCTTTATATACCACAGCCCGCTTCCCGGTCAATTTACAAGGTCAATTCCACCCCTAAATAAATGAAAAAACTGGCCACAGAGATCACAGAGCTCACAGAGTAAAGGCCTTCTCGAAACTCAGTGTGCTCTGTGATCTCTGTGGCTAAATTTTAAAGTCATAAAAAAAGCCCCGGAGACAAGGGGAGAGTGTCCGGGGCCGAACATGTCCCGGATTGTGCATCCGGAACGTGCCCCGCTCAGGGAGGTGGAGCGGGGCAAGACGAAGTCACGTCTGCGCATTATGACGCACCGCGCCAGGATTAGTTCAAGCCTTTTCGTTGCGGATGGTAAAACCCGGCGCGCCGCTTCACGCAACTTTCGTGGGTGATTGTCCGTCGCCGATCGCAAATCGCGAATGGCGTCGCGCTAATGCGCCTCATCCCAGTTGCCGCCAGTTCCTATATCCACCAGCAGCGGTACGGACAATGTCGCCACGCCGCTCATGGCCTGGCGCACATGTTCGCGCGCGGCGTCGACGGCGTCATCCGCCACCTCGAACACCAGCTCGTCGTGCACCTGCATGATCATGCGCAGGTCGAGGCCGGATCGCGGAATCCATTCATCCACCGCGATCATGGCACGCTTGATCAGGTCCGCCGCCGTGCCCTGCATCGGCGCGTTGATGGCGGCGCGCTCGGCGGCCTGGCGCCGGTTCATGTTGGCGGCGTTGATCTCGGACGTGTGCAGGCGCCGCCCGAACAGGGTTTCGACGTAGCCCTGGCGCCGCGCGGTCTCGCGCGTGCGTTCCATGAACTCGCGCACGCCGGGGTAGCGCGCGAAATAGCGCTCGACGTATTCCTGCGCCGCCACGCGCTCGATGCGCAGCTGCTTGGCCAGCCCGAAGGCCGACATGCCGTAGATCAGCCCGAAGTTGATGGCCTTGGCGGCGCGGCGCATGTCGTCGTTCACGTTGTCCGGCGCCACGCCGAATACCTCGGCGGCGGTGGCGCGATGCACGTCCAGGTTGTTGGCGAAGGCGTGGATCAGTCCCGCGTCGCCCGAGAGATGCGCCATGATGCGCAGCTCGATCTGTGAATAATCCGCCGACATGATCTTGTACCCGGGCGCGGCGATGAAGGCCTGGCGGATGCGCCGGCCTTCGGCGGTGCGCACCGGGATGTTCTGCAAATTGGGGTCGGTCGAGGACAGGCGCCCGGTCGCCGCCACCGCCTGGTGATACGAGGTGTGCACGCGCCCGGTCTTCGGGTCGATCATCTCCGGCAGCTTGTCGGTGTAGGTGGACTTGAGTTTGGCCAGCGAGCGGTAATCCAGAATCAGCTGCGGCAACGGATAGTCCAGCGCCAGTTCCTGCAACACCTCCTCCGCCGTGGACGGCTGGCCGGTGGGAGTTTTCTTCAGCACCGGCAGCTGGTGCTTGTCGTACAGCACCTCCTGGATCTGCTTGGGCGAGCCCATGTTGAACGGCTGGCCCGCGAGTTTGTATGCCTCGGCCTCGAGCTCGAGCAGGCGCTTGCCCAGTTCATTGCTCTGCGCACGCAGCATGGCGGTATCGATCAGCACGCCGTGACGCTCCATGCGCGCCAGCACCGGCACCAGCGGCATTTCGATCTCGTCGAAAAGTTTTACCAGCGTCGGCGTCTGGTTCAGCCGCGGCCACAAATGTTCGTGCAAACGGAAGGTGATGTCGGCATCTTCGGCGGCGTAGGCCGTGGCCATGTCCAGCGGCACCTCGCGGAAGCTGATCTGGTGCTTGCCCTTGCCCGCCACCTCTTCGTACTTGACCGTCTTGTAGCCGAGGTACTTGAGCGCCAGCGAGTCCATGTCGTGACGCGAGGCGGTCGAATCCAGCACGTAGGATTCGAGCATGGTGTCGTAGCGCATGCCGGCGAGCCGGATGCCATGGTTGGCCAGCACGTTCCGGTCATACTTGAAGTTCTGTCCGATCTTGGGAAGCGCTTCGTCTTCCAGCAGCGACCTGAGCTTTTCGAGCACGGCCTCGCGCCCGAGCTGCGTCGGCGCGCCGGGGTACTCGTGCGCCAACGGCACGTAGGCGGCCTCGCCGGCGCGGTCGGTGAACGACACGCCCACGATCTCGGCCTGCATGGCGTCGAGGCTGGTGGTCTCGGTGTCGAAGGCAAACAGTTTCGATTTCACCAGGCGCGCCAGCCACGCATCCAGCGCCTTCATGTCGGTGATCATCTGGTACTTCGCGTTCATCGCCGCCGGGGCGGGCACGGCCGCGGGCGCATTGGCGCCGCCCAGCTCGGCGAGCCAGGTTTTGAATTCGAGGCGCGAGAACAATTCGCGCAGGCGCGCCTCGTCCGGCGCGCTGCGTCGGAGATCGCCGGGCGCGAGCTTCAGGTCCACGTCGCACTTGATGGTGGCCAGCTCGCGCGCCAGCGGCAGGTGACCCAGCGAGGCGCGCAGACTTTCGCCGGCCTTGCCGGGGACTTTGTCCGCCTGCGCCATGACCGCGTCGAGCGAGCCGTATTCCTGCAGCCACTTGGCCGCGGTCTTGGGGCCGACGCCGGGCACGCCGGGGATGTTGTCGGAGGTGTCGCCCACGAGCGCGAGGTAGTCGATGATGCGTTCCGGCGGCACGCCGAATTTTTCCAGCACCGCCGCGCGGTCGTACTCGGCGTCCTTCATGGTGTCCACCAGCCGCACATGCCCGTCCACCAGCTGCGCCATGTCCTTGTCGCCGGTGGAGATGACGGTGGCGCGGCCCTCGGCCGCGGCGGCGCGCGCCAGCGTGCCGATGACGTCGTCGGCCTCGACGCCCTCTATCATGAGCAGCGGCAGGCCCATGGCGCGCACGATGTCGTGAATCGGCCCGATCTGGCCGCGCAACTCGTCCGGCATCGCCGGCCGGTGCGCCTTGTACTCGGGATAGATGTCGTCGCGGAAGGTTTTGCCCGGGGCATCGAACACCACGGCGACCTGCTCCGGGTCGTAGTCCTTGAGCAGGCGGCGCAGCATGTTGGTCACGCCGTACACCGCGCCGGTCGGCTCCTGGCGCGAATTGCTCAGGTTCGGCATGGCATGAAAGGCGCGGTAGAGATAGGATGAACCATCCACCAGGACCAGCGGCCTGGCCCGTTCGCCCTTCACCGGCGCCTTGCCGGCGGGCTTTTTCCTGTCTCCGGCCCTGGGGCTCATGGCAGCACGGACGCTTCGGCTGATCGAGCGATAGTCATATTCCCGGCTTCGTGACGGGCGCAATTCAGCGCCGCTTTTGTGCTAAAAATCATATATGTACCGCAAGCCCCGCACGGCGGCAGATTTACCCATCTTTATATGACAGGAAGAACATAGTAATGAATGACGGAAATCCCCAAGACAGAGAACCGCCGTACCCCAAACCCAACGGCGTCGACTCCCAGTTCCGCGTCGAGATCGCGCCCTCGGGCACCATGTCGCGCGAATCCTGGAAAATCTTCCAGGTCATGGCCGAGTTCGTCGCGGGCTTCGAGCAGCTGGCCCACATCCAGCCCTCGGTGAGCATCTTCGGGTCCGCGCGCACGCCGCCGGAGCATCCGTATTATGCCCTGACCGAGGATGTGGCGCGCAAACTTTCCGACGCCGGATTTTCCGTGGTCAGCGGCGGCGGGCCGGGGCTGATGGAAGCCGCCAACAAGGGCGCCTACGCCGGCAAGTCCCCGAGCGTGGGGCTGAACATCCGCCTGCCGCACGAGCAGCACGCCAACCGCTACCAGAACATCACGCTCACGTTCCAGCACTTCTTCGCGCGCAAGGTGATGTTCGTGAAATACGCCAAGGCCTACGTCGTCATGCCGGGCGGCTTCGGCACGCTGGACGAGGTGATCGAGGCGCTGACCCTGATCCAGACCGGCAAGACCACGCGCATGCCCGTGATCCTGGTGCACGCGCCGTTCTGGGCCGGTCTGCTCGACTGGTTCAAGGGGACGCTGGTGCGCGAGGGCGTGATCGACAAGGACGACCTGAACCTGCTGAGCGTGGTGAACACCCCCGACGAGGTATTGGACGTGATCTTCCGGTATTATGAGGAAACCGGTTTCGAGGCCTCCGAGGCCGAACGCGAAATCAAACTGAATCTTTGATGCACCGACCCATGCGCGCCATTTCCCTGCTCCTCCTCGCGGCCCTGGCCGCGCCGGCATTGGCCGCCGAACCGGCGGCGAACGCGACCAAACGTCAGCCACCGGCCGCCACGGTTCCGGCGCCTCCGCCGCCGCCGGAAAACTACAACCCGCCGGCGGCGCCCGAGCTGCCGGACGCCGGCCAGCCGGAACCGGAGGTCACCATCACCACCAAGGGCACGGAAATCCACGAGGAGTACCGGCTCAACGGCCGGCTCTACATGATCAAGGTGATTCCGAAGCAGGGCAAACCCTATTACCTCATCGATCAGGAAGGCAGCGGGCAATTCCGCCGCAGCGACTTCGAGTCGCGCATTGCCATTCCCACCTGGGTGATCAAGCGCTTCTGATGTCCGCGCCGGCCGACGACCGCGGTAGCACCGGCCCCGCCGTCGGCCAGGCCCGGGACTGGATCGCCTGCGGCCGGCAGCTGGTGCTGCGGCAGCCGTCCCTGTGGTACGGCATGGCGGGAGTCTATATCGTCCTCGCCTTCCTGCTGACGCTGATTCCCTTCATGGGCCACCTGCTGCTGATCCTGATCACGCCCATGCTGCTGGCGGGCGTGATCTGGGGCCGCGCGCACCCGGCTCCGGCGGAACCGGAACCGGCGCCGCCCGCGTCTCCCGGCCAGGCCCTGTTGCAGACCTGGGTGACCCAGCCGACACAGGAATTACTGCGCATCTTCAGCCAGGAGGGCCGGCTGTTCGGCGCGGTGCTGCTCGGCATCGTCACCCTCGGCCTGGTGATGGCGGTGAAGATCGTCGGCTACCTGCTCATCGGCGGCTCGATGATCTCCGGCCTGGCGGCGGGCCAGAGCGCCGGCACCCAGTTGACTGCGCTGTTCGGCATCGTGCTGGTGGCGATCCTGTCGGTGCTGCTCGGCATGGCGCTGCTGTACAGCGTGCCGCTCACGGTGCTGGGCAACCGCCAGCCGCTGGACGCGGTGGCCGAAAGCTTCACCACCTGCCGTACGCACGCCAGGACGCTGCTGATCCTGGTCGCGCCGTTTTTCCTGGTCTATGTCGCGATCGTGGCGGCCTTCGCCAACTATCCCTGGCTCGGCACCCTGCTGCTCATCAGCGTTGGCCTGCTGGCGCTGCCGCTGTTCATCGCCGCGGTTTATTGCAGCTACCTCGCGCTGTTCCCGCCGACCCCTTCCAAGCCGCGGCAGTAATCCCCGCGCCGGCCCGGTACAATGCCGGCCGATGCGTGTGCGCGTCTATCACGGCAAGGCGTTGGCGGCTTACGGTTTCGGCCAGGGGCACCCCTTCGGCCCCGACCGCCTCGGCGCCTTCTGGCAGGAAATGACCCGGCGCGGGCTCGACTGGCAGTGTGACGTGGGCACGCCGGTCGCCTGCACCGGGGAAGACCTGGCGCTGTTTCACACCGCCGACTACATCGCGCGCGTCAAACGCCAGTCACAGACCGGCGCGGGCTATCTCGATTACGGCGACACCCCCGCCTTTCCCGGCGTGTTCGAGGCGGCCTCGGTGGTGGTGGGTTCGGTGCTGGACGGGCTCAGGCACATTCTCGCGGGTGACTGCCGGCAGGTGTTCGTGCCCATCGCGGGCTTGCATCACGCGCGCCGCGACGGCGCTTCCGGCTTCTGCGTGTTCAATGACATCGGCGTGCTGATCGAGGCGCTGCGGAAGCGCCACGGCATCCGGCGCGTGGCCTACGTCGACATCGACGCGCATCACGGCGACGGCGTGTTCTACGGCTTCGAGGACGATCCCGACCTGATCTTCGCCGACATCCACGAGGACGGGCGCTATCTCTACCCCGGCACCGGCGCCACCGAGGAAACCGGCGCCGGCGCCGCGCAAGGCACCAAACTCAATATCCCGATGGAACCCGGCGCGGACGATGCCGCGTTTCAGCGGGTGTGGCCGCAGGTCGAGGAATTCGTGCGCGCAGGGAAACCCGAATTCATCATCCTCCAGGCCGGCGCCGACAGCCTCGCCGGCGACCCGATCACGCACCTGCGCTACACGCCCGCGGCCCACGCGCATGCCACGACGCGTCTGTGCGCGCTGGCCGATGAATTCTGCCAGGGAAGACTCATCGCCACCGGCGGTGGCGGCTATGACCGCCCCAATCTCGCGCGCGCCTGGTGCGCCGTGGTCGACGCCATGCTGCACGCAGGCGCGAAAAACCCCGGGCCGGGCTAGCGGCAATCCGGCGGAAGGTATTTCGGCGGGAGCTCCTCGCCGTCGCATTCCCAGTAGATGCGCTGGTCCTTCACATAGGGCTGGTAGACGATGCTTTTATCCGCCACCGGACCCTTGGCGAAGGTCACGACAACGGCGCCGCCTTCCTGCACCCGGATGGACTTGATATCCGGACCGAAGGCGCCGCTCTCGGGGAGGCCAATGGCCTCGTTGCTGCCCGGCCATCCCTGATTTTTGACTGCATAGTCGACCACGGCCGCCTTGCTTTTCTGGATGAGGGGCGTGGCGCCCATGATGCCGGCGCGCGTCACGTAATCCTGGTAGGCCGGAATCGCGATCGCCGCCAGGATGCCGATGATGGCGACAAAAACCAATACCGACGCGCCGCCGCCACCGACTCCCAGGCGCGGCACGAACAGCGCCAGAAAGAACGCCAGCCCGTTACGGCTCGGCAGCGCCGCCTTCTGTTTGGCGATCAGCGCGTTCAGCATGGCCATGCGTTTGACCAGCCACGGGTAGTCGCTCACCAGTTCATGAAAGGACATCCAGAAGCCCGAGCTTTCCTTCGTCTGACCGGCGTAGTTTTCCTTGCTGAGAATGCGCCAGCGCCGCCCGCCCGCGGCCAGCGCGGCCAGGCCGGTGGTGGCGTCCTGCGGGTTGTCGCAGCAGGCGAGGCCGTAACGGTCGCAGGTGTACTCGCGCGCCCGCGAGTAGGCCGCGCCGAGCAGGGGCAGCAACAGCGCCGGGGCCAGCAGCGGGCCCCACAGCAGATGCTTGCGATGGATGTGGCCCATCTCGTGGCCGATGTAAAAATTCACCGCGCCGGGCTGGGACTCGAAGGCATCCACCACGTCCGAGAACAGCACCACGAAATCGCGCCCGAGGAAGCGCGTCGCCAGGGCGTTGAAGGCGCCGTCGGCATGCAGCAGGTAAACGTCCGGCACGTTTTTCATGCCGAGCTTGCTGCTGCACGCGGCCACCCGCTGCTGCAAATCCGGGAACTGCTGCGGCGTGATCTTGACCGCCGTGCCGCGGATATAGGAGATGAACGCGGACTGGGCGAACAGGTAGAAAACAAAGAACATCAGGACGTAGATCAGGGCGATGCCCAGGGTGGCGCCGATCAGCACCAGCCAGAACACCGCCGAGATCAGGACGGCGATTCCGAACAGCATTTTTTCCTTCCGGTAGATGAGATCCATGGTTATCCTTACTTTTTTTGGAGACATTGGATATATAGGCCAAGACCGGTGGGTCCACCAGTCGCCGGCGCTCAAAACATCGAAAAACGGCCTGAAATAAAGTCTTTTATACAGGCTCCGCCCGAAGAGTCGCCGGCGCGGACATGCCGGCCAGGATGATTTTGCCGCCGGCGCGGTTGCCGGTAGGCTTCGCCCGGTTCAACGAAATAATTCATGAAATTCTGGATCAACATTGCCCGGGTCATTGACGCCGCCAACGAGACCGTCGGGCGCGTGGTGCTGTGGCTGGTGGGTGCCGCCACGCTGATCTCGGCGCTGAATGCGCTGGCGCGTTACGGTCTGGGACGCTCGTCCAACGCCTGGCTGGAAATCCAGTGGTACCTGTTCGGCGCCATCATCCTGCTGGCCGCCGGCTATACCCTGAAGCACAACGGCCATGTGCGCATCGACGTGATTTACGGGCGCTACTCCGCGCGCGTGCAGGCCTGGATCGACCTGTTCGGAACGTTATTGTTTCTGGTGCCGTTGTGCGGGTTGATGGTATGGCTGTCCTTCCCCGGCTTCGTGGATTCGTTCGCCAGCGGCGAAACCTCGCCCGACGCCGGCGGGCTGACCCGCTGGCCGGTACGGCTGCTGATCCCGCTCGGCTTCGCGCTGCTCGGTCTTCAGGGCGTGGCCGAGATCATCAAGCGCATCGCCTTCTTGCGCGGTGAAGCCAGACTCACGCGCGAGCAACCGCGGGAGGAAGTATGAGTTTCGCGGTGATGGCGCCGCTCATGTTCGCCGGACTGGTGCTGTTCCTGCTGCTCGGCTACCCGGTGGCGTTCGCGCTCGCGGCTAACGGCTTGCTGTTCGCCGTCATCGGGATTCAATCCGGCTTCTTCGATTTCAGTTTGCTGCAGGCGCTGCCCGAACGCGTGTACGGCATCGTCGCCAACCCGACGCTGCTGGCGATTCCGTTTTTCACTTTCATGGGCCTGATCCTCGAGCGCAGCGGCATGGCGGAAGAGTTGCTCGACACCGTCGGCCAGCTGTTCGGGCGCGTGCGCGGCGGGCTGGCCTTCGCCGTGGTGTTCGTGGGCGCGCTGCTGGCCGCCACCACCGGCGTGATGGCGGCCACGGTCATCGCCATGGGCCTGATCTCGCTGCCGATCATGCTGCGCTACGGCTACGACAAGCGCCTCGCCAGCGGCGTGATCACCGCCTCCGGCACGCTGGCGCAGATCGTGCCGCCGTCGATCGTGCTGATCGTGCTGGCCGACCAGCTCGGCGCCTCGGTCGGCGACATGTACACCGGCGCGCTGGCACCGGCGCTGATGCTGGCCGGGCTGTATCTCTGCTACGTCATCGGCGTGACGCTGGTGAAACCGCAAGCGGCTCCGGCGCTGCCGGCCTCGGCACGCACCCTGCGCGGCGCGGCGCTGGGGCGACGCGTGGCGATCACGCTGATCCCGCCGCTGGTGCTGATTTTCCTGGTGCTGGGCACCATTTTTCTCGGCGTTGCCACGCCCACCGAAGGCGGCGCACTCGGCGCCGCCGGGGCGGTGGCGCTGGCGGCATTACGCAAACGGTTAACCATGGATGTCGCGAAGCAGGCCATGGACTCGACCGCGCGCCTGACCAGCTTCGTGATTTTCATCCTCATCGGCTCGACCGTGTTCAGCCTGGTGTTCCGCGGCGTGGACGGCGACCTGTGGGTGGAGAGCCTGCTGACGCAGCTGCCCGGCGGCGTGATCGGGTTTTTAATCGTGGTGAACCTGCTGGTGTTCGCGCTCGCCTTCTTTCTCGACTTCTTCGAGATCGCCTTCATCGTGGTGCCGCTGCTGGCGCCGGTCGCGGCCAAGCTCGGCATCGACCCGATCTGGTTCGGCGTGCTGCTCGGCATCAACATGCAGACCTCGTTCCTGCACCCGCCGTTCGGCTTCGCGCTGTTCTATCTGCGCAGCGTCGCGCCCAGGAGCGTCGCCACCGCCGACATCTACTGGGGCGCGGTGCCGTTCGTGCTGTTGCAGTTGCTGATGGTGGCGATCGTGATCATGTTCCCGCAGATCGTGGGCCACAACCCCATCACGCCGGAGAGCGCGATCATGGAAGTGCCGCTGGAGGTCGATCCCGACGCCGGCTTTCTGCCGCCGGAGTGGAGGTAGGGGATGAAGTTGGTGGGCTATGCCACGTCTTGCATGCGGTTCGCGAAATCGCGGCCGGAAGTCGCGGGAGGCAAGGGCTTCCTGTCCTTGCGGTAGAGCTCGATGGCTTCTTCCACGATCTGACAAAGTTCCTCGAAAACCTGCTTCTCATCATCGCCATGGCAGCCGCCGAGTATCAGGCCGGGCGCACTTCCGACATAGCACTGGTCTTCGTCCGACCATTCGACGATTTTGGCGTATTTTGCGCTGTCTTTCATTTCTTCAACTCCTCCAGGGCCAAGCGTACCGCCCGGACCTGGTAGTGCTTTGCATCATCTCCCAGTTTACCCGATATTGTCACCGGTTTCCGGGCGTGCGGGTGGACAAAGTTTCGATGGCTGCCCTTACCGCCGCGATTCACGTAACCGGCCTGCTCCAGCTCGGCGATCAACTCCCTGATTTTTGGCGGCATTATCCTTACCCGCTTCTACGAAGAAGCCGGGACTCTATATCGCCAAATTTGAATACGCCAGCCACGGAAGCTGAAGAATCGGGACCATCAAGGTGACTGTGGAATCCGGCTCCGGGGCCGGTTATCGGATACCGGAGTGGCGGTAACTACCTCGGACCGCGTGCCGCAAAACGCGCCTGTCCACCTCGGCGCCGACAGTGCGCTGGGCCACGCGCAGGTCGTAATCGGCCTGCAACCCCATCCAGACCTCGGGCGAAACATTGAAGTATTTGCCGAGGCGCAAAGCGGTGTCAGCGGTGATGGTGCGCTTGCCGTTGACGATGGCGCTGATGCGGCCCGGGGGCACGGCAATGTCGCGCGCCAGCCGATTGATGCTGACATCCAGCGGCTTCATGAAATCCTCGAGCAGGATTTCGCCCGGGTGGATGGGGTCAAGAAATTTGCGTTTGGCAGCCATGGCACACCTCAGGGGTAATCGAAGGATATTACGCGATGCGTAATATGCCAAACCGCACAAGAATGAAGAGAAATAATTTTCAGGTCCCCGCTGTTATTGCATCGCGCCGATGCGCCTCCCGAAGGCCTCCACGTCTTCCCAGTTGGTGAACTCCACCACCGCTTCCGGATCGGTCGGTCCCTGCGTCATCCACATGATGAAGCGGATGACCTGCCGGTCCCAGAAGCCGTATTTCGGATAATCGATCTTGCCGGCGAAGACCGCCAGTTCGCGGGGACGCCAGGCCGACTGTTGCAGGAACTTCTGCATGTAGGGATTGGTCTCGGGCCGGTTCTTTCCCGGCTTGCGCGCCACCACGTTGACCGTGAAAAAGGCGTTGGGCTTGCCGTCCAGCACCGTCCGGTTGCGCTTGGCGAATTCGAAAACTTCCGGGCGATGCTTGCCGTAGCGGATGCTGGCGCCGATGACGATCTTGTCGAAGCGCTTCAGCTCGGCACTGTCCGCCTCGTGCACCGAGATCAGCTCCACCCGGTGGCCCTCCCGCTCGATGACCTGCTGCAAGCGCTGGCAGATCTTCCGCGTCTGGCCGTCGACGGTTGAGTAGATAATCAGAATGCTTGCCATAATTCCTTTGTGTTTCAAGAAGCTCGTCCCGGGGGGTGCTGGCCCAGACAAAACTTCTTATTGAGCCTGGCCCCCTTGAATACACTCTTTAATTTGCAGGCGCATGACGTGTTATGTGCTCCTGACAATAGGTATTATTGGTTTGTTAACGCCATGTTCGACGTATTGCTTTAAATTTTCGAATGTTTTTGATACTTGACCAACCAACGTCAAGAACAACTTGTTGTCTTTCTCCTCATCGGTCGTTATATGACCATTCGCACTACAAATATATAAGTCCAGAAGACCTCCCATATTTACTTTCGGTATGGCTTCCTCCAAGCGAAGTGCACGATCCACGTCGAGGTCTTTGAGGGCATCATTGATTGGGTAGTAGTACTTCGCCCAATCGACTTTGCAACGAACAAAGAACGCAATTAGTTCTTCTACTGCGTCTGAGGCATTTTTAATCTTTTCTTCAAATTCATTCATGGCGCATCATTTCCCTTTGATCCAACAACACATTGCAAGAACGATTGCGATGAAGAGCAAAACCGCGCCAAGTAGATTTCCAATAAAATATACGAAACCGGCTCCTTCAAAACCGACTGGCGGCCAACCAAGATAAACAGCGCTGTATGCTGTCGCGAAAAATAATGCCGCAGCCGCCAAGAAAAGAATGGAGACTTTCATTCAAAGCGTTTCCTTTCATCATTTACTTCACATAATGCATGAAATTCGCATACGGCGACTCGGCCACCTTGAACCACTGGTCGCTGGCGGCGGCGAATTTTTTCCACTCGGCGTAGATGCGCTTGAACGTGGCGTTCTTGCGCGCCTCTTCCTCGTACATCTCGAACGCCGTCTTGCGCGCCGCCAGCATGACGTCCTTGGGGAAGGCGTGCAGCTGCACGCCCTGCTTGAGCAGGCGCTGCAAGGCCGGTGGGTTTTTGGCATCGTACTCGGCCAGCATGTACAGGTTGGCCTCGACCGTGGCGGCCTCGAACGCGGCCTGGTAGGCCGGCGGCAGTTCCTGCCACTTCTTTGAATTCACGTAGAAGGAAATCTGCGGCCCGGGCTCCCACCAGCCGGGGTAATAGTAATGTTTTGCGACCTTGTGGAAGCCCAGTTTTTCATCATCGTAGGGCCCGACCCATTCGGTGGCATCGAGCGCGCCGCTTTCGAGCGCGGGATAAATATCGCCGCCGGCCAGCGTCTGCGGCACCGCGCCGAGGCGCGCCAGGATCTGGCCGCCGAGGCCGGGGATGCGCATCTTGAGGCCTTTCAGGTCAGCGAGGGATTTGATTTCGTGGCGGAACCAGCCGCCCATCTGCACCCCGGTGTTACCGCCTGGGAACATCACCACGCCATGCTGCGTGTACAGCTCGCGCATCAGCTCGCGCCCGCCGCCGGCGTACATCCAGGCGATCTGCTGGCGCGCGTTCAGGCCGAAGGGCACCGCCGTCTCGAAGGCGAAGGCCATGTTCTTGCCGACGTAGTAGTAGCCGGCGGTCTGGCCGCACTCGACCGTGCCCTGGCCCACGGCATCCATCACCTGCAAACCCGGGACGATCTCGCCGCCGGCGAACACGCGGATCTGGAACTTGCCGCCGGTGATTTCGCCCACGCGCCGGGCGAGACGCTCGGCGGCGCCGTAGATGGCGTCCACACTCTTGGGGAAGCTCGAGGACAGGCGCCAGCGGATAGTGGGGGCCTCGTCGGCGCGCACGGCGGCGGCCGCGCCCAACAGCCCGACCCCGGCGCCCTTGAGCACATCGCGTCGTTTCATGTCATTGTTTTTCGGTTTTGACGGACGCGGACATTCTGCCCCAGCCATGCGGCGGAGCCAAACGATTTAGGGGATTGTTTATGAAACTGGACCCCGGCTTGCGCCGGGGTGACGGATGGCTTTGCTAGCGGGACTTGGCGGCCACGACCTTGTTGCGTCCGCCCTGCTTGGCTTCCTGCAGCGCCTTGGTTGCGTGCGACATCAGCTGTTCGAGGTCCTCGCCGGGCTTGAACTGGGTCACGCCAATGCTGATGGTGAGGCGGATTTTCTTGGAACCGACCTCGAAGTCCCACTTGCTGACCGAGTTGCGGATGCGCTCCACGATCTTCTTGCCCTGCACCAGGCTGGTGTGCGGCAGCACGATCAGGAATTCCTCGCCGCCGTAGCGGCCGACCTTGTCCGGCATGCGCAGGGCGTCGGCGAGCACGCCGGCCACGTCCTTGAGCACGCGGTCGCCGCCGCCGCGTCCATAGGTGGCGTTGATCTCCTTCAGCAGGTCCACGTCGGCCATGGCCACCGTCAGCGGCGTGCGGTAGCGCTCGGCATGGGCCATGGCATCGAGCAGGCCGACGGTGATGCCGCGGCGATTCATGATGCGCGTGAGCGGGTCGGTGATGGCAGCGCGGCTCAGGTCTTCGTCCTCGCCTTCGCCGCGCAGGCGGCGGATGTATTCGTGGCGGATCGGGCTCAGCACCAGCCAGTAGATCGGCGGGGCGGTGACGCCCGCGACCAGAATCGCGGCGAGAAGAATGAAATCGGTGTTGTTCTGGAGGCCGAGATAAAGCAGGCCGAACATGATCAGCACCGCGGCGAGGAACACCATCACCGCAATGGCCAGTATGGCCTTGACCGCCGTTTGAACTTCGCTCCTAGCTTGCTTCACGCAACATCCCCGTTGTTATCTCTACCCGGTATGAACCGGCTTTCCCTGTATTTTTCCTTAACTATAGTCCATCAGCCGGGGATGCAAGGGCGGGGTGGGGCGTAAAAGCTGCCTCAAAACCGTCGCGAGCAGCTATTTAGAGTGACTGGAGCTTGGCGTAACCGATGACGAGCCACTTGGTGCCGGCCGACTCGAAATTGACCTGCACCCGGGCATGGGCCCCTTGGCCCTCGTAGCGCAGCACCACGCCGTCGCCGAAGGTGCCGTGGCGCACCCGGCTGCCGAGGCGCATGCCCCCGGCCGGGGGTGCGTCGGCCGGCAGGCCGCGCGCCGGGGCCGCCGGGGCATAGGCCGAAACCGCAGGCTTGGCGCGGATTTCCTGGAGCAGTTCGGGGGGGATCTCGCCCAGGAAGCGCGACGGGCTGGTGTAGTGCTCGTTGCCGTGCAGGCGCCGCAGCTCGGCCTGGGTCAGCACCAGCTGGCGGCGCGCCCGGGTCATGCCGACGTAGCACAGGCGCCGTTCCTCCTCGAGCCGGGTCGGGTCCTGCAGCGAGTGCTGGTGCGGGAACAGGCCCTCTTCCAGGCCGGTCAGGAACACCAGCGGGAATTCCAGCCCCTTGGCCGAATGCAGGCTCATGAGCTGCACGCAGTCCTCCCAGGCCTCGGCCTGGCCCTCGCCGGCCTCCAGCGCCGCATGCGCCAGGAAGGCCGACAGCGGATCGAGGCCCTCGGCCTCGTCGTGCTCGTAGCCGCGCGCGGCGTTGATCAATTCCTCCAGGTTCTCCACGCGCGATTCGGCCTTCTCGCCCTTTTCCTTCTTGTAATGCTCGATCAGCCCGCTGCCGCCGAGCATGTGCTCCACGGTCTCGCCGAGCGCGAGCCCGGAAGTCTCGGAGGCGAGGCGCTCGATCAGCTGCAGGAAGCCCAGCAGCGACTCGCGCGCGCGGGCCGGCAGCTCCGGGCCGGCGAGCAGTTTTTGCGATGCCTCCCACATGGAAATTTTTTCACCCTTGGCGCGCTCGCGCAGCGCGTCCACGGTCTTGGCGCCGATGCCGCGGGTGGGAAGATTTACCACCCGCTCGAAGGAAGCGTCGTCATAGCGACTGGCCATCAATCGCAAATAGGCCAGGGCATCTTTAATTTCGGCGCGTTCGAAGAAGCGCAGGCCGCCGTACACGCGATACGGGATGCCCTCGTTGATCAGGCGTTCTTCAAAGAGGCGTGACTGGGCGTTGGAACGATAAAGAATCGCGCACTCGGCGCGCGCGTTGCCGCGCGCCACCCAGTCCTGGATGCGGTCGATCACGAAGCGCGCCTCGTCGTAATCGGTGTAGCCGGTGTACAGCTGGATCGGCTCGCCCTCCTCGCCCGCGGTCCACAGGTTCTTGCCGAGGCGCCCGGTGTTGTGGCCGATGACGGCGTTGGCGGCCTTGAGGATGGTGCCGGTAGAGCGATAGTTTTGTTCGAGGCGGATGGTACGCGTGCCGGGGAAGTCGTTTTCGAACTTGAGAATATTTTCCACCTTGGCGCCGCGCCAGCCGTAGATCGACTGGTCGTCGTCGCCGACCACGAACAGGTTGCGCTCGGGCCCGACGAACTGGCGCAGCCAGGCGTATTGAATGCGGTTGGTGTCCTGGAACTCGTCCACCAGCACATGGCGGAAGCGCGCCTGGTAGTGCTCGCGCATGGCGGCGTTGTCGCGCAGCAGTTCGTACGCGCGCAGCAACAGTTCGGCGAAGTCCACCAGCCCGGAGCGCTGGCGGGTTTCTTCATAAGCCACGTACACGCGCTTGAGCTCGCGCTGGGTCGGGTCGAGCGACTCGCCGAGGTCCTTGGGGCGCCGGCCTTCTTCCTTGTGGCCGTTGATGAACCACATGGCCTGCTTCGGCGGCCAGTAGGCCTCGTCCATGTTCATGCCCTTCATCAGCCGCTTGATGACTCTCAGTTGGTCCTCACTATCGAGAATCGTGAACGCCTGCGGCAGATTCGCCTCTTTCCAATGAGAACGCAGCAGGCGGTGTGAGAGCCCATGAAAGGTGCCGATCCACATGCCGCCCACGGGCGTGTGCAGCATGGCCTCGATGCGCCCGCGCATCTCGTGCGCGGCCTTGTTGGTGAAGGTCACGGCCAGGATCGAATGCGGGGAAATGCCCTCGACGCCGACGAGCCAGGCCACGCGGTGGGTCAGCACGCGGGTCTTGCCGCTGCCGGCCCCGGCCAGGATCAGCAGCGGCCCCGGCGGGGCGCCCACGGCCTCGCGCTGCACGTCGTTGAGATCGTCCATCAGGTGGGAGACGTCCATGGCCGGATTTTACCAGAGACGGCGCGGTGGCCGCGGGAAATCAGTCCGGCCGGCTCACCGCGCCCACGCGCGCCTGCGGCGCCAGCCCGGCGAACCAGAACATCTTGATGAACTGCGCCCGGGTCAGGGTGGCGAGGATTTTTTTCAGCTCCTCGAAGGGTAGTTGCGGAAACGCCGCTTGCGCCTCTGAACCGGTAAACGGTTTGCGCTGCATATCGACCCAACGGAATACCGCCAGCGCCTCGGCCGGAATTTCCAGGCACGCGGAAATCCGGGTACTCGATTCGGAATGGCCCAATCGAATATTGACCACGGCAAAACCCTGCGGCGACTTGTCGGGCTCCACTTCAAGCACGGCATCCGGAATTCTCTGGAAACGGGTTTTGGCGCTGATCCGGTCGAGCCGTTTGGCGACCGGGATCGGCGCCTGGATCAAATCCTCCGGCGATAAACTGGCGACAAGCTGCGGCAGGCGTTCGAGCAGGCGTTGCGTATGGGCGCGCAGATTTTCGTTCAGCGCGCCATTGGCCGTGGCGCCGTACAGCGGTTCGCGCCAGGCGCTGTCCTGCAACAGCAGCCAGCGAATCTGCTCCATGGCGCAGTCAAGCAGGGTCGGCGGGCTGATGGTGAGGCTGAGCGAGAGCGAGGGTTCGCTGGCCTCGGTGTAATGCCAGGTGCCGCGCGGCAGGAACAGCACCGTGCCCGGTTTCATTTCGGCGGTTTCGAACTTCACGTCCTTGTTATCCGGAAACCCGTTCTGCGCCTGCGCGTACAGCTCGTCGTAGGGCTTGCCGCCCGGGATGTACTGCGTGCCGTAGGGCACGACTACCTCGCGCACCGGCGCGTAATGAAAGCGCTTGGTGCCGAGCAACTGGACGGAAATGACATCCTGCGCGTCGTAGTGACAACCGAGACCATCCTGGTGCGGCGAGGCAAACGCGCTCATGACCAGTGAGCCTTCGTTCAGCCCGAGTTCGGATTCGAGCCCGCGCAGGAATTCCGGCGCGCCCGGCACATACGGCCCGATGTCCTCGAAATTGAGCGTCAGCCCCATCTCGAACAGGATCGCCGGATCGACACGGTCGATCTGGATCATCTGGTCGCTCTTGCGCCCGTGGGTGAAGCGCAGGCTGCCGCGATAACGTTTGGCGAGGTTCTGCACGCTCGCCAGCTCCTCGCCGCGCAACGCCGCCGGCCAGCGCGCCGGATCGGTCTGCGCCGTGAACGGCCGCTTGGGCCAGTAGTGGCTCAGGAATTCTTCGGCGGCATCGGGCGACAATAACGCCGCGAGAACGGGTGTTTTTGTAACAGACATCCATGCCTCCACGGACGGGATATTGGCACAAATAAAAAGCCGCCCAAAGGGCGGCTTTTTATTCAAACCCTGGAGCCCGGCATCGCCGGAGTGACGACAGGAAAAATTACTCCACGGTCACCGACTTCGCCAGATTGCGCGGCTGGTCCACGTCCGTGCCCTTGGCGAGCGCGACGTAATACGCCAGCAGCTGCAGCGGCACGGTGTACAGGATCGGCGAGGTCCACTCGCCCACCTCGGGCATGCGGATCTTGACGGTGTTGCTGGCGCGCACGCCGGTGCCCTTGACCGAGAACACGTACAGCTCGCCGCCGCGGGCGCGCACTTCCTGCAGGTTGGATTTCAGTTTTTCCAGCAGCTCGTCGTTGGGCGCGACCGCAATCACCGGCATCTTGGCGTCCACCAGCGCCAGCGGGCCGTGCTTCAACTCGCCGGCGGCATAGGATTCGGCGTGGATGTAGGAGATTTCCTTGAGCTTGAGCGCCCCTTCCATGGCGATGGGATAGTGCACGCCGCGCCCGAGGAACAGCGCGTGGTGCTTGTCCACGAAACGCTCCGACAGCTGGCGTATTTCCTCGCTCAGCTCCAGCACCTTCTGGATGCGTCCCGGCAGCAACTCGAGTTCCTCCACCAGCTGCTTTTCCTTCTCGGGCGTGAGGCCGCGACGGCGCGCCAGCGCGATGGTGAGCAAGAGCAGGGCGGTGAGCTGGGTGACGAAGGCCTTGGTCGAGGCCACGCCGATCTCGGGACCGGCACGCGTGAGCAGGGTGAGCTCGGATTCGCGCACCAGCGAACTTTCCGGCACGTTGCAGATGGCGAGCGAATGGCCGTAACCGAGCTTTTTCGTCTGCTGCAGGGCGGCGAGCGTGTCGGCGGTCTCGCCCGACTGCGAGATGGTGACCACCAGCGTGCCCGGCAATACCACGTGCTTGCGGTAGCGGTATTCGCTGGCGATCTCGACGTTGCACGGCAGGCCGGCGAGGCTTTCGATCCAGTAGCGCGCCACCGAGCCGGCGTGGAAGCTGGTGCCGCAGGCGATGATCTGCACCGCTTTTGTTTCGTCGAAGATGCGGCCGGCGGTGACGCCGAAGGCTTCTTCCAGGATGCGATTTTTGCCCAGGCGCCCTTCGAGGGTATCGGCCACGGCTTTGGGTTGCTCGAAAATTTCCTTCTCGGTGAAGTTGCGGTACTGGCCGCGGTCGACCGCGTCGGCCGAGGCCTCGGACACGCGCACCGGGCGCTCCACCTTCTTGCCGCCGGCGTCGTAGATGGTGTACCCGGTGCGGCGCAGGTCGGCGATGTCGCCTTCCTCGAGATAGATCACGTTGCGCGTGACCGGCGCCAGCGCCAGCACGTCGGAGCCGATGAAGTGCTCTTCGATGCCGACCCCGACCACCAGCGGACTGCCCTTGCGCGCCGCGATCAGGCGGTGCGGTTCGTCGCGGCTGATGATGCCGAGGGCATAGGCGCCTTCCAGCTCGCGGATCGCGGCCATGGCCGCCTGGCACAGATCCTTCTGCTTTTTCAGGTGGTGGTGCACCAGGTGCGCCACCACCTCGGTGTCGGTCTGGGAGGTGAATTCGTAGCCCAGGTCCTGCAGCTTCTTGCGCAGCTGCTCGTGGTTTTCAATGATGCCGTTGTGCACCACGGCGATGACGCCGTGGCTCACGTGCGGGTGGGCGTTGTCCTCGCTCGGCACGCCATGCGTGGCCCAGCGCGTGTGGGCGATGCCGGTCTGGCCCTCGGTCTTGAGCTGCTGGATGGAATCCTCGAGCGCCTTGACCTTGCCGACCGCGCGCACGCGGTCCAGGCGCTCGGTGCCGCCGTCGCCGAGCACGGCCAGACCGGCCGAATCGTAACCCCGGTATTCGAGGCGCCTCAGCCCCTCGACCAGGATCGGGACCACGTTACGCTGCGCCACCGCGCCGACAATGCCACACATAGGAAAACCGGTTTTTAGATGTTAAGTGATGAGCGTTAAGAGAGGATGCAGGGAAAGCTTAGCAGATGCCGAACAGCCGATGCCGGGACTTGAGTGCTATTTTTTCTTCACCGGCCGCTTCCAGCCCGGCCGGGTCACCTGCGGCGCGCGCGCCAGCGTCAGCTCGCCGGCCGGCGCCTCTTTGGTGATCACCGAGCCGGCGCCGACGGTCGCGCCTTCGCCGACGGTCACCGGCGCCACCAGCGCCGTGTTCGAACCGATGAAGGCCTTGTCGCCGATGACCGTCGGGTGCTTGTTGGCGCCGTCATAGTTGCAGACGATGGTGCCGGCGCCGATGTTCACGTCCCGGCCCACCGTGGTGTCGCCGACATAGCTCAGATGATTGATCTTGCTGCCGGGGCCGACCCGGGACTTTTTGACCTCGACGAAATTTCCCAGATGGACGTTGTCGGCGATTTCAGCCCCCGGGCGCAGGCGCGTGAACGGACCGAGGCGGCAATGGCTGCCGATGACGGATTCCTCGATAACGCAGCTGGGAAGAATCTGCGTGTGTGCACCGATGGTGGTGTCGCGGATCACGTTGTTGGGGCCGATCTGGACGCCGTCCTGCAGCACGACCTTGCCTTCGAAGACCACGTTCACGTCGATCACCACGTCGCGCCCACAGGTCAGTTCGCCGCGCACGTCGAGACGCGCGGGGTCGCGCAGAGTCACGCCCTGCTGCATGAGTTTTTCCGCCTGTTGCTTCTGGTGCATGCGCTCCACCCGGGCGAGTTCCGGCTTGCTGTTGACCCCGAGGATTTCGGAGACGTCGCGTGGGGCACGGGTGGCGATTGCCACGCCTTCCGCCGCCGCCATGGAAATTATATCAGTCAGATAGTATTCGCCCTGAACGTTGTGATTCCTGAGGCCGGCCAGCCATTTCCGGAGCCTGGCCGCCGGGGCCGCGAGAAAACCGGTGTTGACCTCGCGCACCCCGGCCTGTTCCGGGCTGGCATCGCGGATTTCCACGATGCGCGTCACCCGGCCCGCCGGATCGCGCAGGATGCGGCCGTAATCCGCGGGATCGGCCAATTCGATCGTGAGCAGGGCCAGGCCGTCGCCGGCGGCGGCCAGCAAATCCCGGAGCGTCTGGGGGCGGATCAGGGGGACGTCCCCGTAAAGCACCAGCACCGTGGACTGCTCGGCGATGCCGGGCATGGCCTGGGCCAGGGCATGGCCGGTGCCTTTCTGTTCCGCCTGATGGACCCAGTTCACGTCCGCGTCCCAGGCGAAGGCCGCGCGCACCTGCTCGCCGCCATGGCCGTACACGACGTGGATCGCGGCCGGGTTCAGGGCGCGCGCGGCCTCCAGCACGTGCCCCAGCAGCGGCTTGCCGGCCAGGCCGTGCAACACCTTGGGCAGGCCGGAATACATGCGTTTGCCCTGGCCGGCGGCCAGGATGACGATTTCGAGGGAGGCGGGCATGGGGTCAGGGCGAAGCTCGCATCATACCCGCTAACTATAGGAAAAAGCGCCGGGCTGAGGCGGGTTTATTGCAGGGTCGGCAGGTCGCCAGCGGGGCGGCCGTTGGCGATCTCCTCGGGGGTGGCGTCGCGGATGTCCTGCACCGTCACCTCGAAACTGATGGTCTGGCCGGCCAGCGGGTGGTTGGCGTCAACGGTAATACGGTCGCCCTCGATGCGGGTCACCGTCAGCATGATGCTCTCGCCGCGGGCGTTCTGCGCCTCGAACTCGGCGCCGATGCGGCGCAGCTCGGGCGGCGCGTTTTCGATGTCGTCGGTGAAGGTGAGCTTGGGATCGTGCTCGCCGAAGGCGTCGGCCGGGGTCAGCTGCACCGCCACCCGCTCGCCCACCGCGCGTCCCTCCAGGGCCTGTTCGATCTTGGGAAACAGGTCTGCCCCGGAGCCGTGCACGTAGGACACCGGCAGGTCGCGGATCTCGAAAATATCCCCGTTCTGGTTGCGCAGCACGTAGCTCAGGGAAACAACCTTGTTCTTGGCGACGACGGCGGTCATGGATCGGGAATCCGTGGCGGAAAAGGCGGACGCGGCTTACTTGTGGGCGCGGTCGCGCAGTTTCTGGACGGCGCGCAACTGCGCGATGGCCTCGGCCAGTTCGGCCTGGGCCTTGGCGTAGTCGATGTCGACCTGGCGGTTGCGCAGCGCCTCCTCGGCGCGCTCCTTGGCCTTGAGCGCGGCGGCCTCGTCGATGTCGCGCGCGCGCAGCGCGGTGTCGGCCAGCACCGTGACCACGTGCGGCTGCACTTCCAGCAGGCCGCCGGAGACGTAGAACGACAGCTCCTCGGTCGGCGTCTTCACGCGCACCTCGCCCGGCTTCATGCGCGCCAGCAGCGGCGTGTGGCGCGGCAGGATGCCGACCTCGCCGTTCACCAGGGTCGCCACCAGCATCTCCGCCAGGCCGGAGAAAATCTCCTTCTCGGCGGAAACGATGTCGACGTGCATGGTCAGTGCCTTCATGGGGTCCCCGTGCGCCGGCACGTCAGAGGGTCTTCGCCTTCTCGGCGACTTCTTCGATGGAACCGACCATGTAGAAGGCCTGTTCCGGGTAGCTGTCGTATTCGCCGTCGACGATGCCGCGGAAGCCGCGGATGGTGTCCTTGAGCGGGACGTACTTGCCGGCGCTGCCGGTGAACACCTCGGCCACGAAGAACGGCTGCGACAGGAAGCGCTGGATCTTGCGCGCCCGGCTCACCGTCAGCTTGTCGTCCTCGGACAGCTCGTCCATGCCCAGGATGGCGATGATGTCCTGCAGCTCCTTGTAGCGCTGCAGCGTCGCCTGCACGTCGCGCGTGGTGCGGTAGTGCTCCTCGCCGATGATGTTCGGGTCGACCTGGCGGCTGGTAGAGTCGAGCGGGTCCACCGCCGGATAGATGCCGAGCTCGGCGACCTGGCGCGACAGCACCACGGTCGCGTCCAGGTGCGAGAAGGTCGTGGCCGGGGACGGGTCGGTCAGGTCGTCGGCCGGCACGTACACCGCCTGCACCGAGGTGATCGAGCCCTTCTTGGTCGAGGTGATGCGCTCCTGCAGGATGCCCATCTCGTAGGCCAGCGTCGGCTGATAGCCCACGGCCGAGGGCATGCGGCCCAGCAGCGCGGACACTTCCGTTCCCGCCAGCGTGTAACGGTAGATGTTGTCGATGAACAGCAGCACGTCCTTGCCTTCGTCGCGGAAGTTCTCGGCGATGGTCAGGCCGGTCAGTCCGACGCGCAGGCGGTTGCCCGGCGGCTCGTTCATCTGGCCGTACACCAGCGCCACCTTGTCGAGCACGCCGCCTTCCTTCATTTCGTGATAGAAGTCGTTGCCTTCGCGGGTGCGCTCGCCGACGCCGGCGAACACCGAGTAGCCGGAGTGCTCGACCGCGATGTTGCGGATCAGCTCCATCATGTTCACGGTCTTGCCCACGCCGGCGCCGCCGAACAGGCCGATCTTGCCGCCCTTGGCGAACGGGCAGATGAGGTCAATGACCTTGATGCCGGTCTCGAGCAGCTCGGCGCTCGCGGCCTGGTCCTCGTAGGACGGCGCGGTGCGGTGGATCGGCATGCGTTTTTCCTCTCCGACCGGGCCCTTTTCGTCGATCGGGTTGCCGAGCACGTCCATGATGCGGCCGAGGGTCTTGGTGCCGACCGGCACCGAGATCGGCGCGCCGGTGTCGGCCACCGGCAGGCCGCGCTTGATGCCGTCGGTGGAGCCCATGGCGATGCAGCGCACCACGCCGTCGCCGAGCTGCTGCTGCACCTCGAGCGTGAGTCCGCCCTCGACCTTGAGCGCGTCATACACCTTCGGCAGGCGCTCGCGCGGGAATTCCGCGTCAACCACGGCCCCGATGATTTGCACGATTTTTCCGTTACTCATTAGCTCAATCCTCAAAAACTATGATCTTGAACCGCCAAGGCGCCAAGGACGCCAAGAAAGGCAATTTAAATCTGAAAATCTTGGCGCTCTTGGCGTCTTGGCGGTTTAAATTCTTTCTTTACACCGCCGCGGCGCCGCCGACGATCTCCGAGATCTCCTGCGTGATCGCGGCCTGGCGCGCCTTGTTGTACACCAGCCGCAGATCGTCGATGAGGGCGCCGGCGTTGTCGCTGGCGGCCTTCATCGCCACCATGCGCGCCGACTGCTCGCACGCCAGATTCTCGATCACGGCGTGATAGATCTGCGACTCGATATAGCGCGTGATCAGGTCCTGCAGCAGCTCGTGCGCGTCCTCGGGCTCGTACAGGTAGTCCCAGTAGTGCTTCAGTTCCTGCGCTTCCTGCTCCGGCACCGGCGGCAGCGGCAGCAGCTGCTCCAGCAGCGACTTTTGCGTCATGGTGTTGACGAAGCGGTTGTACACGATGAACAGCCGGTCCAGCCGGCCCTCGCTGTAGGCGTCGAGCATGACCTTGATGGTGCCGATCAGGTCCTCCAGCCGCGGCGTGTCGCCGAGATGCGACACGTGCGACACCACCGGAAAACCGAAGCGCTTGCAGAACGCGAAACCCTTGGCGCCGATGTTGCACACCTCGGTCTCGAGGCCGCGGTCGCGCCAGCCCTTCATTTCCGTCAGCGCGCTGCGCAGCAGATTGGTGTTGAGGCCGCCGCACAGGCCGCGATCGGAGGTGACGATGATGAGTCCGACGCGCCGGGCCTCGCGCTCGACCGTGAACGGGTGGCGGTACTCCGGGTGCCCCTCGTGCAGATGCTGGATCACGTGGCGGATGCGGGTGGCGTACGGGCGCGCCGCCTGCATGCGCTCCTGGGCGCGGCGCATCTTGCTGGCCGCGACCATCTCCATCGCACTCGTGATCTTCTGAGTGTTCTGGACCGACTTGATCTTCTTGCGTATCTCTTTGCCGACGGCCATGGCTTATCCGACGTAGTTGGCCTTGAAGGACTTGGCCGCCTCGCGCAGCTCGGCGGCCACCGCGTCGCTGAACTCCGGCGCGGCGTTGATCTTGTCGAGCAGGGCCTGGTGCTTCTGCTTCATGAACGCCTGCAGTCCGTCCTCGAAGGCGCGCACCTTGTTGACGGCGATGTCGTCGAGCAGGCCCTCGTTCACGGCGAACAGGGTGACCGCCATCTCGGCCACCGACATTGGCGAGTACTGCGGCTGTTTCATCACCTCCATGATGCGGCTGCCGCGCTCGAGCTGCTTGCGCGTGGCGGCATCGAGGTCGGAGGCGAACTGGGAGAAGGCGGCCAGCTCGCGGTACTGCGCCAGCGCCAGGCGCACGCCGCCGCCGAGCTTCTTCACGATCTTGGTCTGGGCCGCGCCGCCGACGCGCGACACCGACAGGCCGGCGTTGATCGCCGGGCGCATGCCGGCGTTGAACAGGTCGGTGTCGAGGTAGATCTGGCCGTCGGTGATGGAGATCACGTTGGTCGGCACGAACGCGGACACGTCGCCGGCCTGGGTCTCGATGATCGGCAGCGCCGTGAGCGAGCCGGTCTTGCCGGTGACCTTGCCGTTGGTGATCTTCGCCACGTGGTCGGCGTTGACGCGCGCGGCGCGTTCCAGCAGGCGCGAGTGCAGGTAGAACACGTCGCCCGGGTAGGCCTCGCGTCCCGGCGGGCGGCGCAACAGCAGCGAGATCTGGCGGTAGGCCCAGGCCTGCTTGGTCAGGTCGTCGTACACGATCAGCGCGTCGCGCCCGCTGTCGCGGAAAAACTCGCCCATGGTGCAGCCCGCGTACGGCGCGATGTATTGCATGGCCGCCGACTCGGACGCGCCCGCGGCCACCACGATGGTGTGCCCCATGGCGCCGTGTTCCTCCAGCTTGCGCACCACCCCCGCCACCGACGAGGCCTTCTGGCCGATGGCGACGTAGATGCAGACGATGCCCGTGCCCTTCTGGTTGATGATGGTGTCGATGGCGAGAGCGGTCTTGCCGGTCTGGCGGTCGCCGATGATGAGCTCGCGCTGGCCGCGCCCGATCGGCACCATGGAGTCGATCGACTTGAGGCCGGTCTGCACCGGCTGGCTCACGGACTGGCGCGCGATCACGCCCGGGGCGATCTTCTCGATCGGCGAGTGGCCCTCGGCCTTGATCGGTCCGCGCCCGTCGATGGGGTTGCCGAGGGCGTCGACCACGCGCCCGATCAGCCCCTCGCCCACCGGCACTTCGAGGATGCGCCCGGTGCACTTGACGGTGTTGCCCTCGGAGATGTGCTTGTACTCGCCGAGAATCACCGCGCCCACGGAATCGCGCTCGAGGTTGAGCGCCACGCCGAAGGTGTTGTCGGGAAATTCGATCATCTCGCCCTGCATCACGTCGGACAGGCCGTGGATGCGGCAGATGCCGTCGGTGAGGGCGACCACGGTGCCTTCGGTGCGGGCCTCGGCCCTGGCCTCGAACTTCTCGATGCGGGCACGGATCAGTTCGCTGATTTCGGAAGGATTGAGTTGCATCGTTGGATATCCCGATAATTTAATAATTCAGGTGCGACGCCAGCGCCGCGAGGCGCCCGCGCACGGAACCGTCGATCACCATATCGCCGGCACGGATGACAATGCCGCCCAGCAGCGCCGCGTCGACGCGCGCGGTCACGTGCACCTCGCGTCCCAGGCGGCGCTTGAGCGCCGCACCGATCTTCTGCTGCTCGGCGTCGGACAGTGGGTAGGCCGAGGTCACGTCGGCCTCGACGATGGCCTCGGCTTCGGCGCGCCGGATCTCGTACAGCCCGATGATCTCCGGCAGCAGCCCGAGGCGGCGGTTCTCCGCCAGCAGGCGCACGAAGTTCTGCGCCGCCTTGTCGAGATGCGCGCCACCGATCTCGATGACGAGCCCGGCGAGGCGCTCGTGCGGCAGCCGCGGGTCGTCGAGCAGGCGCTGCATGCCGGGGTCGGCCGCGATCGCGGCCAGCAGGCCGAGCATCCCGGACCAGGGCTTGAGCCGCCCGGTATCGCGCGCGAGCGCGAACGCGGCTTCGGCGTAGGGACGGGCGGTGGTGCGGCGTTCGGCCATCGCGCTAGAGTTTCGCGACCACGGAGTCGAGCAGCTTCGCGTGCGTCTCGCGATCGATCTCCTTTTCCAGGATGCGCGCGGCGCCGGCCACGGCCAGTTCGGCCACGGCGGTGCGCAGATGCTCGCGCGCGCGGTTGGCCTCGAGCTCGATCTCGGCGCGCGCGGCCAGCAGCAGGCGCTCGCCCTCGGCGCGCGCATTCGACTTGGATTCGTCCATGATCCCGGCGGCACGCTTGCCGGCCTCGACGATGACATCGGCGGCCTGCTCGCGCGCCTCGCGCATCAGCTCACCGGCCTTTTTCTGGGCCAGCTCGAGGTCATGTTTGCTGCGTTCGGCGGCCGCCAGGCCGTCGGCGATGTTCTGCTGGCGCCGCTCCATCGCCCGCATCAGCGGCGGCCACACGAATTTCATCGTGAACCAGACGAACACCGCGAAGCTGATCATCTGGCCGATTAATGTGATGCCTATGTTCATGGCGCTGACTCCTGAACGAAAGCGGGGCTTCAGTTCCCGGCAACGGCCTTGAGCGCCGCGACGAACGGGTTGGCGGTGGTGAACCACAGCGCCAGGCCGACGCCGATCATGGTCACCGCGTCGAGCAGGCCGGCGACGATGAACATCTTCACCTGCAGCATCGGGACCATCTCCGGCTGGCGCGCGGCGCCCTCGAGGAACTTGCCGCCGAGGATGCCGAAGCCGATCGCGGTGCCGAGCGCGCCCATGCCGAGGATGATGCCCACCGCCACCGCGGTCATGCCGTACAGAGTTTCCATTGCTTGCCTCCGAAAAAAATAATAAAAGTTGAAAAAGGACCGAACCGGATCAGTGACTCTCTTCGTGCGCCATGGACAGGTACACGATCGTGAGCACCATGAAAATGAACGCCTGCAGGGTGATGATCAGCAGGTGGAAAATCGCCCAGCCGAGCTGCAACACGCCGGCGAGGCCGCCGAGCAGCCAGCCGGCACCATACATGAGCGCGATCAGGATGAAAATCATCTCACCCGCATACAGGTTGCCGAACAGACGCAGCGCCAGCGAGATCGGCTTGGCCAGCAGCTCGACCACGTTGAGCAGGATGTTGGCCGGGAACAGGTACGGGCCGAACGGATGCGTGAACAGTTCCTTCGCGTAACCCACGGGCCCCTTGACCTTGAAGCTGTAGAAAACGATGAGCAGCAGCACCGTGAGCGAAAGGCCGAAGGTGGCGTTCAGGTCGGTCGACGGCACCACGCGCAGGTAGTGCACGCCCAGCAGCTTGCCGAACTCCGGCAGCACGTCCACCGGCACCAGGTCCATCAGGTTCCACAGGAATACCCAGCAGAAGATCGTCAGCGCCAGCGGCGCGATCACGGGATTGCGTCCGTGGAAGGTGTCCTTCACCTGCCTGTCGACGAACTCCACGAGGATCTCGGCGAAATTCTGCAGGCCGCCGGGAACGCCGCTGGTGGCGCGGCGTGCCGCCAGCCCCATGATCACGAGAAACACGGCCCCGAGAACGATGGAGAAAAACAGCGTGTCGATGTTGACCTGCCACAGGCCCTCGCCCTGGCTGAGGTTGGTCAGGTGGTGAATGATGTAGTCGGTCGACGTGACCGTCGCGGCGCCGCTGCTCATGTCTTGCTCCACCGCAGCACCGGACCGGCCGGCAGCAGCGCCAGCCAGTAACCCGCGAGCGTCACGACGAACCCCGCGAGCAGCGGCACCGGCGCCAGCTTGAGCACCGCGAGCGCCAGCGCGAACAGCGCGGCGGTCAGGAACATCTTCGCCGCCTCGGCCACGTAAAAGCTGCGCATGACTGCGTCAGCCGGCCGCACCCCGCCACGGAACACATGTAACGCGAAGTAAAGATTGGCGATGACGTTGATAAGACCGCCGGCCACGACCGCAACGGCGAGGGCATGGCCCATTGCCACCCACGCCACGATCCCGGCCACCAGCGCCAGGACCAGCTGGGTCAAAACGATTCTGTAAGCGCTTGCCTTTCCGGTCATGGTCGATGAAAGAGAGAGTTACGGAACTTCAAATGGACCCGCACAGGGTGCGTATATTAGCTTTAACTAAAATACAGCGTAAAGAATAAAGTATTAGGTTTCCCGCTGAATTGAGCGCCATCAACCGCGATTACCCGCCCGTGGCGCTCAGATAAAACCCTTTTCGCGCCGGCGCGCAATATAAAGAGGCCGCCTTCCGGATTCAACAAAAAGTGATGCGCCGATAGAGACGGATTATCCCCGGCTCAGGCCATCTTCGTCAGGTTCTGCCTGAAGATGGCCTTGTGCACGTCGCCGATGCTGATGATGCCGACAAGCTTGCCGTCCTGCTGCACCGGGATACGGCGGATGCGATTGCGAAACATGATGGAGGCGGCCTTCAGCACCGGCATTTCCGGTTCGACGGTGATGATCCTCTGGCTCATGAGGTCGCCGACCCTGAGGTTCACCAGGTTCCGGTATTCATGTTCGAGCGCCTCGAAATCCACCAGGCCGGAACTGGTCACCAGGTCCTCGAACTTGGGAAACATCCCGTGCAGGATGTCCTTTTCCGAAATCACCCCCACGATCTTGCCTGCCTCATCCACCACCGGCAGGCCGGAGAATTTGTGAAAACACATGGTCGCGGCGACTTCGCGGACCGGGTCTTCCGGGCGCGCGGCGCGAACGGCGGTGGTCATGATTTCTTTGACGAGCATCGGCTGTCTCCACGATCGACGCTGCCCATGCCCAACCGACCCGGTTCAGCATGGGCGTGTCTTCACGGCGGGCAGCGGACGCGTATGTTACCCGCTGGCACTGGCCCCTGACCAGAGCGGGAACGGGCGATCGGGACTGCGGATCAGGGTTTGGAGGGCGGTGTATCGACGTTCGGGGGACCGGCCAGCGGGGCTTCCGGTGGTGCGGGTGCCGGCTCAGCCGCGGCGGGTGCGGGCTCGCTCGGTGCGGGTACGGGCGCCGGCTCTGCCGCGGGGGACGGGGTCGTGGCCGCTGGTGCCAATGCGGCCAGTTCCTGTGAAAGTTTCTGCGCCGCCTCGATCTCTTCCGGCTTCATGCCGGCCATGATCTGGTCGCGGCGCCTGGCCGCGAGCGCATTGCCCTGTTCCACGGCGCGCAGGTACCACGCCAGCGCGGTGACGTTGTTCTTCGGCATGTTGAAGCCGAACTCGTAGAGGATGCCCATCTCGAGCTGGGCGTCGGCGCTGCCGTGCGCCGCCGTCTGGCGCATTTTCTCGAGCGATGTCAGATCCTGCGCGCCCGCCAGCAGCGGGGCCGCGCCCAAGCCGAGGATCAATAAAGCGATTGCCGGTTTCATCAGCCTTCCCTTGCCTGTTCCGAAATGTCTCTTTCTAGTTATAGACGCCGATTCAAGGGGATAGCAAGCCGCCGGGCGGGCGGCGATCAACGAATGTGGGCCAGGATGCCGTCCAGCTCTTCCAAAGTGTTGTATTCGATCAGCAGCCGGCCCTTGCCCTTGGCGCTGTGCTGGAAACGCACCTTGGCGCCCAGCTTTTCCGACAGCTGCTGCGCCAGCGCGCGGGTATCGGGGTCCATGCGGCTCCCGCCGGATTTGTGCCCGGCGGCAGGACCGGCCAGCAGGCGGCGCACGAGGTTTTCGGTTTCGCGCACCGACAGGCCCTTGTCCACCACCTGGTGTGCGGCCTTGCTCTGGGCGCCGCCGTCGAGCGCGAGCAGGGCGCGCGCGTGGCCCATGTCCATCTTGCCGGTCTCGAGCAGCTCGCGCACGTCGGTATTCAGCGTCAGCAGGCGCAACAGGTTGGTCACGGCGGCGCGCGAGCGGCCCACGGCCTCGGCCACCTGCTGGTGCGTCATGTGGAACTCGTCGATGAGGCGCGTGAGGGCGTTGGCCTCCTCGACCGGGTTCAGGTTCTCGCGCTGGATGTTCTCGATCAGCGCGATGGCGATGGCGGCCTCGTCCGGGATCTTGCGCACCACCGCCGGGATGGACTCCAGCCCGGCCAGCTGCGCCGCGCGCCAGCGGCGCTCGCCGGCGATGATCTCGTAGCTGCCGGCGGCCAGCGGGCGCGCCACGATCGGCTGCACCACGCCCTGTGCCTTGATCGAGGCGGCGAGCTCTTCCAGCGCTTCGGGATTCATGTGCGTGCGCGGCTGGTACTTGCCGCGCTGCAGCTGGTCGATGGGAATCTGGCGCAGCTCGTCCTTTTCGGCCGGGGTTTCGTAGGCGCTCAACAGGGCGTCGAGCCCGCGCCCGAGGCGCTGGGGTTTCTTGGTAGTCATCACGCTCATTGCCTCATCATCACGCTGCCACGACCTCTTCCTCGCGCCGCAGCATTTCTCCCGCCAGCGCCAGGTAGGCCTGCGCGCCCTTGGATTGCATGTCGTAGGCGATCACCGGCTTGCCGTGCGACGGCGCCTCCGCCAGGCGGATGTTGCGCGGGATGACGGTGCGATAGAGCTTGTCGCCGAAGTGCTGTTTCAACTGCGCCGAGACCTCGTTGTCCAGATTGTTACGCGGATCGTACATGGTGCGCAGCAGGCCCTCGATTTCCAGTTGCGGGTTCAGGGTATCGCGGATCTTGCGGACGGTATTGATCAGCGCGGTCAAGCCTTCGAGCGCGTAGTACTCGCACTGCATCGGGATGATCACCGACTGCGCCGCCACCAGCGCGTTGACCGTCAGCAGGTTCAGCGCCGGCGGACAGTCGATCAGTATGTAATCGTATTGGGCGCGCACGCTCTCGATGGCGTCGCGCAGGCGCCGTTCGCGCCGCTCGATCTCGATCAGTTCCACCTCGGCGCCGGACAGCTGGGCGTTGGCCGGTACCAGGTCGTAACCGCCCTCGACCGTCACGCGCGCCGCCTCGATCGGCTCCAGGCCGAGCAGGACTTCATACGTGGTGACGCGGTTGGCCTGCTTGTTGACGCCGCTGCCCATGGTGGCGTTGCCCTGCGGGTCGATGTCGATCAGCATCACGCGCCGGCGCGTCTTGGCCAGCGAGGCGGCCAGGTTGATGCTGGTCGTGGTCTTGCCGACCCCGCCTTTCTGATTGGTGATGGCTATGACCTTGCCCATCGGACAGCTGCTCCTTACCGCGTCAATTCGCCGGCGCCAGGATGACCACGTGTCGCGCGGCGTCCAGGCCGGGGATCGTCAGCGCCCTCACTTCGGCGCGGTATCCGTCCGTGACCGCCGCCAGCTCTTCCTGGGGGAACACTCCCTTCATGACGAGGAACCGGCCGCCCGGCGCGCACAGGTGGCGACTCGCGGCCAGCATATCAGGAATGGACGCGAACGCGCGAGCAATCAGCGTATCGAATTTTTCCGCCGGATGGAATTTCTCCACGCGTTCCTGCACGACGGCTACATTTTTCAGCCCCAGCTCGTGCAGCGCCTGGGTGGCGAAACGGGTTTTCTTGGCGTTGCTGTCGAGCAGGGTGAACTGGAGATCAGGGCGCGCCAGCGCCAGCGGAATGCCGGGCAAGCCGGGGCCGGTGCCGATGTCGAGCACGCGCGTTCCTTGCAGGTACGGCAGCACCGACAGGCTGTCGAGCAGGTGCCGCGGCACCATCTGCTCGGGGTCGCGCACGGCGGTGAGGTTGTAGGCCTGGTTCCACTTTTCGAGGAGTTGCAGGAATTTCAGCAACTTTTCCAGTGCCGCTGGCGGCAGCTCGAGACCCATTGCATGCAGGCCCTGTTGCAGGCGTTTTTCGAGCTTCATGGCCTCCCTACATCTCCCGAGGTTGTTCGATTTTCATCTTTCGTCCTGCAATTTAAGCCCTCTATCCATTTTTATCTATCCACCCGCCGGACCCCGTCCTAAGCTTTTAACTATCGGCCTCAAATGGATTTGGATATGAAGGTATTTTTTCTGATTCTCGCTGCCGGCCTGCTCGGCCTGTCCCTCCCGGCACAGGCCACCGACGAAACGGTGCCACCCGAGGCCTCGGCCAAAGCGGCGGTGCTGATCCCCGGCGTGGTCACGCGCTCGCAGTTTACCCGTGACATACGGGATCTCGAGCCGGTCGATGCCGTATCGACGCTCACGAACGATGCGACGCGCATCGTTTACTTCACGGAAATCCACGACATGGCCGGACAGACGGTTTCACACCGGTGGGAATACAACGGCAAAATCATCATGGAAGTGCCGATCAAGATAGGAACCGCGCGCTGGCGCGCCTACTCGACCAAAACCCTGGACCCGGCCTGGACCGGCGAATGGAAGGTCTCGGTGGTGGATGCCGCCGGCGGCACCCTGAGTGTCAACACCTTCAGCTACCTGAAACCACCCGAAGCCCCCACCTCCGTCGCGACCAACCCGCTGCCATGACGCCGGTGCGCGGCAGCGGGCCGGCTCAGGCGCCGAGCACGAGCCACCACAGCGCCACGGCTGAAAACAACGCCAATACCGTGATCACGCCGCCCCACAGGCGCGGCCGGGCCAGCACCAGCTTGTCCAGATAATAATGCGGGGTGTCGAGCGGCTTGGTCAGCCGGCGCGTGGATACCCAGCGGTTGGCAGACTTGCCCCAGCGCTTGAGCTGATCGGGCCTGAACCACGACATCAGCCCCACCACGAGCGCCGCCAGCGCCCCCAGAATGATGAAGCCGACCAGGCTGAGCCACAGGCTCTCCCACAGGACGCCTGAAGTGCCGGCGTCGCCATAGAGCCGTGCCAGCAGCCCGCCACCCTCGGCGACGCTCATGCCGGAGACGAAGCTCGCGCCCTTGATCAGGATCAGCGCGGCGCTGGCCAGCAGGATCGCGCCCAGCAGGCGCGGGTAACGCAGCATGGCGTGCTCGGCATGGCGCGGCTTCGCCAGCGGCTTGGTCATCTTGCGCGTGGAAATCCAGCGGTTGGACGCCTTGAAAAGAGCGCCCAGTTGTTGCGGCGCCGCCAGCATCAGCAGGCCGAGACCGAACGCGAAAACATTGCCGATGATCAGCAGCACGACCAGGTAGTACAGCATGCTGTCCGGGGGAATCTGCATCGTCTCGCCTCCTGTGCGCGGGTCGTTCCCGGGGGCCAACGACCCCATTGTAGACGTTCAATTCGGGGCCGCCGTCAGGCGCGGCGGCGCAGGTGGATCAATAGCAGCGAGATGGCAGCCGGTGTCATGCCGGACAGGCGTCCGGCCTGGCCGAGGGTGGCGGGCCGGTGCGCCGCCAGTTTCTGGCGCACCTCGACCGACAGTCCGCGGACATGGTGATAATCCAGATCCGGCGGCAGCCGGGTTTCCTCGTGCCGGCGGTGCAACTCGATCTCCTGTGCCTGGCGCTCGATATAGCCGGCGTACTTGGCCTGGATTTCAAGTTGTTGCGCCACCTCGACATCGGTCACCGCCTCGCCGGCCCCGGGCAGGGACATGAGCGTCTCGTAGGAAACCTCCGGCCGGCGCAACAGCTCCATGAGGCTGGCCTCGCGCGCCAGCGGCTGGCCGACCACGCGCAGGGCGTCGGCTTCCGGCAGGGTTTCCGGACGCAGCCAGGTTTGGTCCAGGCGCTGCTGTTCGCGCGCGATCATGTCGCGCTTGTCACTGAACCGCTGCCAGCGCGCGTCGTCGACCAAACCGAGCTCACGGCCGATTCCGGTCAGGCGCAGGTCGGCGTTATCCTCGCGCAGTTGCAGGCGATACTCGGCGCGCGAGGTGAACATGCGGTACGGCTCGGTGACGCCGCGCGTGATGAGGTCGTCCAGCATGACGCCGAGATAGGCCTGGTCGCGCCGCGGCCACCACGGATCTTTCTGCTGCACCTGGCGCGCGGCGTTGATGCCGGCGATCAGTCCCTGCGCCGCGGCTTCTTCATATCCCGTCGTGCCGTTGATCTGGCCGGCGAAGAACAGGCCGGGAAGAGTCTTGGTCTCGAGCGTCGGTTGCAGGTCGCGCGGGTCGAAATAATCGTATTCGATGGCATAGCCCGGTCGCGTGATCACGGCGTTTTCAAATCCCTTTATCGTGCGCACCAGATCGTGCTGCACGTCGAACGGCAGGCTGGTGGAAATGCCGTTGGGATAGACCTCGTGCGTGTTGAGCCCCTCGGGCTCGACGAAAATCTGGTGCCGGTCCTTGTCGGCGAAGCGGTGAATCTTGTCCTCCACCGAGGGACAGTAGCGCGGGCCCACGCCCTCGATCACACCGGTGTACATCGGCGAGCGGTCGAGCCCGGCGCGAATCACATCGTGCGTGCGCTCATTGGTGTAAGTGATGTGGCAACTCACCTGGTGCGGATGTTCGGCGCGCGTGCCCAGGAAGGAAAACACCGGCGTCGGTTCGTCGCCCGGCTGTTCCTGCAACACGGAGTAATCGATGCTGCGGCCGTCGAGGCGCGGCGGCGTGCCGGTCTTGAGGCGGCCGACGCGCAGGGGCAGCTCGCGCAGGCGCGCGGCGAGGGCGTTCGAGGGCGGATCGCCGGCGCGCCCGCCCTGGTAATTCGAAAGCCCGATGTGAATCTTGCCGCCGAGGAAGGTGCCGGTGGTGAGCACCACGGCGCGGGCGCGGAACTGCACGCCCATGGCCGTGGTCACGCCGCTTACACGTCCATTTTCGACGATTAAATCCTCGACCGTCTGCTGGAACAGCGTGAGATTGTCCTGGTTCTCCAGCGCCGCGCGCACCGCGGCCTTGTACAGCTGGCGGTCGGCCTGGGCGCGCGTGGCGCGCACCGCCGGGCCCTTGCGCGCATTGAGGACGCGGAACTGGATACCGGCGCGGTCGGTGGCGCGCGCCATGACGCCGCCGAGCGCATCGATCTCCTTCACCAGGTGCCCCTTGCCGATCCCGCCGATGGCGGGGTTGCAGGACATCTGGCCGACGGTCTCGATGTTCTGCGTCAGCAGCAGGGTCCTGGCGCCCAGGCGCGCGCTGGCGGCCGCGGCTTCGGTGCCGGCATGACCGCCGCCGATGACGATGACGTCGTAATGTTCCGGGTGCAGCATCTAACTCTCTGGACGGACACGGTAAATTTTAAGGGCCAAGGATCATAAGCCACGCGCGTGCGAATTTCACCTTCCGGGGGTTTCGGCTATAACTTTGAGAGGATCCCCCGGTCTTACCCGAAACCCCGGCAACCCCATGGCCTTCGCCCCCGAAAAGCAAAATCAGCCTTCCCACATTCTGGATACGGTCATCAACCGCATCGGCCAGATCGTGCTCGGCAAGGAACACCAGGCGCGCCTGGCGCTCGCCTGCCTGCTGGCGCGCGGCCACCTGCTGATCGAGGACCTGCCGGGCGTGGGCAAGACCACGCTGGCGCACGTGCTGGCGAAAGTGCTGGGGTTGCAATTCCAGCGCATCCAGTTCACCGCCGACCTGCTGCCGGCCGACATCCTCGGGGTGTCGATCTACCAGACCGACACCAAGGATTTCGTGTTTCACCCGGGACCGGTGTTCTCGCAGCTGGTGCTGGCCGACGAAATCAACCGCGCCACGCCCAAGACCCAGAGCGCCCTGCTCGAGGCCATGGAGGAGCGCCAGGTCACGGCCGACGGCGCGACGCACAAGCTGCCGCAGCCGTTCTTCGTCATCGCCACGCAGAACCCGCATCACCTGATCGGCACCTTCCCGCTGCCGGAGTCGCAGCTCGACCGCTTCCTGATGCGCATCGAGATGGGCTACCCCGACCGCGCCGCCGAACGCGCCCTGCTCAAGGGCCGCGACCGGCGCGAGCTCGTGGAGTCGCTCCAGCCCGTGATCGGCGCCGACAAGCTCGCCAGCCTGCAGCAGCTGGCGGCGCGCGTGCACGCCGCCGACCCGCTGCTCGACTACGTGCAGAACCTGCTGGATGCCACGCGCCGCGCCGGCGAGTACGCCGAGGGACTGTCCCCGCGCGCCGGACTGGCGCTGGTGGCGGCGGCGCGCGCCTGGGCCTTGCTGGCCGGGCGCGACCGGGTGCTGCCGGAGGACGTGCAGACGGTCGCGCCTTCGGTGATCACGCATCGCCTGCGCCCGGCCAGCGGCGGCCGTGCGGTCGATATCAAACGCCTGCTCGAATCCGTCCCCATCCCCTGATGTCCGCCGCGCCCGCCGAGATCGTCCTGGGGCGCCGTCAGCTGTTCATGCTGCCGACCCGTTTCGGGCTGCTGTTCGCGGCCCTGCTGGTGGTGCAGCTGCTGGCCGCGATCAACTACGGCAACGGCCTCGCCTACGCGCTCACCTTCCTGCTCGGTTCGCTCGCGGTGGTGTCCATGCTCTACACCCATCGCAATCTGTTCCGGCTGCGCCTCGGCGCCGGCATGTGCGCGCCGGTGTTCGCCGGCGAGAGCGCGAATTTCCGGATTCATCTGGCGAACGACAACGACACGCCGCGCTACGGCGTGGCCGTGCTGCACGACAAAAAAGAAATCGCGCGCGTGGACATTGCGGCGCGCGGCTCCGCCGACGTCAGCCTTAGCGTGCCCGCCGCGCAGCGCGGTTATCTCGCCATGCCCGCGGTGGCACTGACCACGCACTTCCCGCTCGGTCTCTTGTATTCCTGGTCGCGGCGCGTGGCGCTCGATTCGTCCTGCCTCGTCTACCCGCGGCCGGCGGAACCGGCGCCGTTGCGCACGCGCGCGGAAGCGTCGCTCGAGCCCGCCGCGGGGATGAGCGCCGGCGGCGACGATTACATCGGCTCGCGCGAGTTCCAGCCCGGCGATTCGCCGCGGCACGTGGACTGGAAAGCCGTGGCGCGCGGCGAACCCTGGCATATCAAGCAATTTGGCGGCGGCCATCAGGCCACGGTCTGGCTCGACTGGGACACGCTCGCCGGGCTCGACACCGAGACGCGCCTGTCGTTGCTGACGCGCTGGGTGCTGGATGCGCAACAGCAAGGCCTGCTCTACGGATTACGTCTGCCGGATCACACGCTCAATCCGTCAAGCGGCGAGACACACCAGCACGAGTGCCTGAAACGTCTCGCGCTGTTTGGACTGGCGCCATGAGCGCCGCTGCCGTCGACCGGCGCGTGCTGCCGAGCCTGATGGCCGCCGGCGGCTTCGCGGTGGCGCCGCACGCCTTCGAGCTGCCCCCGTGGATCATTCTCGTGTTCGTCGCCGGCGCCGCCTGGCGCCACGGCATCGAGGCCTTCCGCTGGTATCGCCCGGGCCGGCTGGTGCGCTTCGGGCTGATGCTGCTCACGCTCATGGCGGTATTCCGGCAATACCACTCGCTGCTCGGGCGCGACCCGGGCATGGCGCTGCTGATCACGCTGATCGGCCTGAAATTCCTGGAACTGAAAACCGCGCGCGACGCTGTCGTCAGCTTGTTCGTGTTTTACCTGATCATCCTCGGCAGCTTTCTCTACGGGCAATCGCTGTGGCTCGGCGCCTGGGCGCTGCTGGCCGCGGGCGTGAGCACGGCGGCGCTGGTGCACCTGACGCAACCCACGGGGCTGGACCTGTCGCAGCGACTGCGCCTGGCGGGCGTCATGCTGGCCAAGGCCGTGCCGCTCATGCTCGTCGTTTACCTGCTGTTTCCGCGCATCGAAGGCACGCTCTGGGGCCTGCCGGCGGATTCGCACAGCGGTCTCACCGGCATGCCGGACACGATGCAGCCGGGCAGCATCCGCAGCCTCAGCGAATCTACCGAGGTCGCCTTCCGCGTCGATTTCGACGGCGCGCCGCCGCGCGCGGGCGAGCTGTACTGGCGCGGGCTGGTGCTCACCGAATTCGACGGGCGCGGGTGGCAGCGCGTCCAGGCGTCGCGGGTGGAAGACGCGCCCTTCGTTCCGCTGAACGAAGCGCGGCGTTATCACGTCACGCTCGAACCCAGCAACAAGCCGTGGATGCCGGCGCTGGACCTGCCGGCCACCCGCCCGCGCGGCGCGCGTTACCAGGCGGACTTCACGCTCGAGTACCGCGAGCCGATCCGCGAACGCCTGAATTACACGCTGACCTCCCATACCGGTTACAACACCGGCGCGCTGGAGCCGGCGGAGCGCGAGCGCGCATTGCGGTTGCCGCCGGACACCGGACCGCGCGCCCGCGCCCTGGCCGCCCAATGGCAACGCGCAAGCAGCGACCCGCAACAGATCGCGCAGGCCGCGCTCGATTATTTCCGGCGGGAGAATTTCGTTTATACCCTGAGCCCGCCGCTGCTGGGCGATGACCCGGTGGACGAATTCCTGTTCGACACGCGCCGCGGCTTCTGCGAGCACTACGCCGCGGCCTTCGTGGCGCTCATGCGCGCCGCCGGCATTCCGAGCCGCGTGGTCGTCGGCTATCTCGGCGGCGAGCTCAACACCGCGGGCGATTACCTGATCGTGCGCCAGTCCGACGCCCACGCCTGGACCGAGATCTGGGTCGCGCCGCGCGGCTGGGTGCGCGTGGACCCGACCGGCGCCATTGCGCCCGAGCGTATCGAGCTCGGGATCGATGCTGTGCGCCGCCTGGAGCAGCAGGGGCTGGCGCTGGGCAGCCTTTCCAACGATGCGGTGTTGCGCGCACTGGAACTCGGCTGGTTCGAATTCGTGGCGCGCCAGGCGCGCTGGTACTGGGATTACACCAATCTGGCCTGGTACCGCTGGGTGGTGGACTACGGCAAGGAACGCCAGCAAGGGTTTCTCGCCACGCTTGGGCTGGAAAACATTTCCTGGGGCCGGCTGGCCGGTTTGCTGACCGGGGCCGTGCTGCTGATCACGCTGCTGTACGCGCTGTGGCTGTGGCGCCCGGGGAAATCCGCCGACCCGGCACAGGCGGCCTACCTGCGCTTCTGCCGCAAGCTCGCGCGCGCGGGTTTGAAGCGCGCCCCGCACGAAGGCGCGCACGACTTCGCCGCGCGCGTGGCACGCCGGCGCGCCGACCTGGCGCAGCCGGTTTCGGAAATCACCCGCCTCTATGAAG
>JBFMBB010000004.1:0-53866 GCA_040755435.1 Pseudomonadota bacterium
GACAAGCAGCAGCAGCGAACGGACACGGATCACCCCGAATGCGCGCTCGACGGTGACATTGATATACATCTTCAGCAAATACTCCAGCGCCACCTGCGTCTCGACCCGTTGATACTCCGTTTGCGGGAGTTCGCGTGGCGCCCTGGCCTGCGTCCCCAGCGCGTCCCGGCCCCATATATGCCGGTAATTATGAAAAATCGTGTAGGGCTGCGCGTCGAGGAAATCCGCGAGTCTCGCCCCGTAGGGGCTGTGGGCAAAGAGGTACCTGTCCGTTTTTGAGAGCGCGTCGAGAGGATCGACATGGCATTCGGCGCCCTCTTCAAACAACACCAGCATGTCGAGATCCGACACGCCCGGGGTGGACACGCTGCCAAGCTGGTAGATCGAGATTATCCCCGGCTGTCCCTTGAGCCTTTCCACCATCCCGGCAAGCGCGCTGTCGTACTGAGCTGGCGATACGTAAGTTGGATAGTTGGTCAGGTACATTAATATGATTCGGAAAGAAAAATTCCCCGCGCCGTTCCCTGATGCAGCAAAAATGAATGAACGAGGCGGCTGGAACGGGGTTCCTCTCCCATATAAGGCGGAGACCTCATCCTTCCTCGCGCTCCCCCTCTGCCGGAATCGTCGTGCGGTGCCCGGCTCGGATGCCGTCAGGATGTCACTACAGTCTCAACGCAAGCTTCATTCGATACCAGATCCTGTCTATAGCAAATCTCAGCGGTTTAACGTTGCCCCGGAACAGATCGGACAAGATGCGTTTCGACACCACGAACAGCAGCTTAAGCATGCACGCCACGAACGGTACGATGTAGAGAGGCGCCGGAAGATGCTTTTTGAACAATTTCCAGTAGTACCTCCACATCAGCAATCCCGCCTTTCGCGATATCAGAGCCAGCGTGTCCGGACGGTCCCCGAGCTTCTTTGCGCTTGCCCCCTTCTTGTGCCAGATCCTAGACTTGGGAGCATACATCGTCTTGAACCCGGCGTTACTCGCGCGCGGACAGTAATCGTACTCTTCGATGCTGAAGAAAAACTGGGGATCCAGGCCGCCGATGCGTTCAATCACCTTTCGTTTGATCAGCATGCACGTTCCATAGACGTAGTCCCTCTCCATGATTTCGTCGTACTGTCCCGTGTCCGGTCCGCCATAATTCTTTATGCGGCCGAGCCACCAGTTTATTTTTCCGCCGGCCGTCTGTATGACGTTGCGTTCATGGTAGAAGAGCACTTTGGATCCGACGATGCCGACCTGCTCATCGCTTTCTGCGACATTAACCAGCTCCGCAAGATAATCCGGATCGACGATGATGTCGCTATTGAGCAGAACCACGTAATCAGCGTTTTTTTCCATCGCGTAACGAATGCCGACGTTGTTACCCTCCGGATAACCCAGGTTGTCGTCGTTGCGGATAAAGTGGCATTCCGGATATTCATCGCGCAATCTGAAACCCGAGTTGTCATCGGAGCCATTGTCCACCAGCACCACCTCATAATTGTCATAGGCGGTTTTTTGCAGAGACAGAAGGCACTCCTTGGTGTCCTCATAGGTGTTCCAGTGCAGGACAATTGCATACACTTTTGGCTGCTTCATAATCAGAACCTCGTTTGAACTATTGCCTTGACGATATACTGCCTGACCAGGAATTCCTCCCCCAGTTTCAGCGTCAACCTGCTGATCATCCTTGCCTTCGGACCGAAATCGGCGTGAGTTACCTCCTCCACGACGTAACCCGCATTTTCGAACATTTCGACCATGTTCCGCTTGGTAAAGAAACGGACATGGGTGCTATCCAGTATGCCCGCCTTCGCGTAGTCCCAGCGCCCGCGAAAAACCAGACTCGTCAGCACGCGCCAGTTGCGGATATTGGGAATACTGCTGACGACACGTCCCCCGTCACGGAGATAGGTCTTTAATCTGGCCAGCAAACCCCACGGATCACGCAGGTGCTCGAGCACGTCGCCGCAGAGAATGTAATCGAAATATCCCGGAGAAAATGGCAGCTCCATCTGCTCGATGTCTCCCTGCAGGACCCGGTCAAGCCTTTCCCGGGCGATGGCAGCCGCTTCGCTCGTCAGCTCGACACCGACAACCTCGCTCGCCTTGCCGGCCTGCTTCAGGGCATGGCCGGTGGCGCCCGAGCTGCATCCGATCTCGAGGATTTTGTGGTCGCCGGGCCTGATATGGGCAATCAGGTCCCTTCTGATATTGCCGAAATACTGCGAAGACTTGTCTTGATAGGCCTGTTCCAGGCCGGCTGACGGGACACTCATGGCAATTTGGTTCGAAAAAAAACGCACAACATCGATATTGTTATTCAGGGTCACGGGTCCGGACCTGTTTCGTCACGGGACTTTCTGCGCTTCTGCATGCTCCGCCACAACCCGCGCAGAGATTCTTTCTCGGACCGGCTCAACCCCCACTGCCAGAATGCAAGGCTGTAGACAAGCACGAAAACGGCGACCGCCAGGGTCAGCCCGATCCAGGTGTCTGTCGCGACGAACCTCCGCGACACCAGGGCAAAAACCATGGCCGGAAGTAACGCCATCATGCTCGGAAGATGGCAATTACGCAATAGTTCCACGAAAGAAACCTGGAAAATGGATAAAATCTGGCGCAGAAAATACGTTTCTATAACGATAAACGCCGCGGTGGCGGCCATCGCCACTCCGACAAGCCCATATACATTAATAAGAACCAGCATCAGCGCTATGGTGACAACCGGATACGCCGCCATGGCCCGCGTGAATGTTTTCAGCAGCCCCATCCCGGGCAACATCACGTGCGCCACCACGTTCTGCGCCTGATACAGATTGCCGACCAGCAGAATATGCAGAAGCAGCGATGCCGACAGGAAGTCCTGCCCCATCCACAAATGAATGAACGGCTCGCCCCAGAGAAACAGCGCGGCGGACACGACCAGGTAGACGGCGAACACTATCTTCGTGCCGCGCAAATAGATCGCCTTCAACGCCTTCGACGTCGCCAGCGCCTGGAGCTCGGAGGAAACGGGAAGCAGCGGCTTCAGGAAGCTGGTGAACATCATCCGGGAGTACTCCACGATCCGGTTCGCCACTTCATATACGGTAATGTTGGAAACCGGCATGAACAGGCCGATGATGATGCGGCTCACCCGGTGCACGGTAACTCCGGCGATCTGCCAGAGAAACATGGCCCCGCTGAATCCGATCAGCGAATACACCCGGGTCGAGTCATAGAAGGATAATCTGATGCGCAGTCCGGGAATGCGTTTTCGCACCCAGATCATCTGCAATGTCCAGCTGCTGGCGCTCAGGAACAGCTCAAGAACAAGCAGGCTGATCAGCCCCATGCCCGAATTCAGCAGCAGCACCGATCCGGCAAGGCGGAAAAGCGAATTGACAACGACAATGCCGTTGCTGACGTGAAAGTCATGCAGGCCGTGGATCAGCCCGCCGAATATCGCGAACGGAAACCCCAGGGCCGCCTGCAGGCCGATCAGCCAGAAAACCCACTTCAGCTGGGTGCCCTGCCCGGCATCGACATGAAACAGCCCCGGCATCACCGGGGCCATGGCGAGGATCACGGCCCCCAGCGTCACGCCCAGAACCAGATACAGGACGAACACCGTGCTGAGCATGCGGTTCAGCCCGTCTTCGTCCCGCAACGCCAGATATTCAGCCGATTTCTTGGTGACTGTCGGCCCCAAACCAAGACTGATCAGCCCCATGTAGCCGATCACGCCGCTGGCCAGCATCCAGATGCCAAAGGCGGCTGTTCCGATGTGCCGGATCACGAACGGCATCAGGAAAAAACCGACCGCCATCGGCACGAACGCCCCGGCAAAGTTGCTCAGGGTATTGCGGCTCAGCTTCTGCCAGGTTGTAAGATTCTTGGACAACAAAACCTTCCTGCATTGCGCCGTCACGCCCGCGTGACGGGATATGGGCCACCCGGCCGGTTGTTCGAAGGGAGTTGCTTGACGAGCGAGCCGGCAACGCCGCAGGCAGCGGCTCCGGCGGCATCACCCGCTGCGTCGCGCAGGCCTGCCGTCACCGGACCGCGCGCATGTTGTCTGTCGGCCGCCAGGAAGCCTGCTTCGGCGACTCGCGCCGGTCGTCGGCAATCACCGGAGCCCCCGCGAAAATCCGGCGATCGCACGATCCGTGGCGCCGTGGAATCCCGACCGATCCGCGGCTCCGTGGACAGGGTGCATTCAAGATGATTTACTCCGGAACCAGTTTCGTTGTTCTTGTTGCGCGCGCATCGCCCGGGTGGTTTGACTTCATTACAGCTTGCGTCTAATTATACATGATCCCGGGAATGGTCTGAAGATATGCCAGGACGCCTGACCGCGGTCCGGTCGCAAGCCGCTCGCGCGTTTTTCTCACGACAAATCAAATGTAAAAAGAAATTAATGAAGATTTACTTTTTCTCGCCGTACGATCTCCTTCGCGCCAAAACCAACTCCATCGCAGATATCCACCTGTGCGAAGGCTTCGCACAGAACGGGTGCGAGGTCGAGATGATCGTCCCGTACGTCCACCGAAAGGACAATATCCGGCGGAAGGACATCGGCCAGGTCTATGGCGTGCACACGCCATTCAGGATCAGCATCCTCCCCACTCCATTCCGGGATGGAATGTCAAAATGGCTGACGCTGCCGGTCATGGTGATCGCCTTCGCGATGACGACGTTGCGCATCCTGTTCACCAACATCGGGCGTTACCGGGAGGTGACCATCATCTCCCGAAGCGTCGATCTCCTGCTTCCGTCCATTCTGTTGAAGCGTCTGCTCCGGCTCCGCCGCGGCCCCAAGGTGATCTGCTGGGCCCACGAGATTATCTTCAAGCGCCGCTATCTGTGGGTCTACAGGAATTCTGACGGCGTGATCGCCACGAATTCCGCGATCACCGCCGACCTCGAACGGATCGCCGGGATCCCGGCGGCGGCGCTGGCGGTGTCGCTGAATCCCATCACCGAACAGCACCTCGAGGAGCAGTGGACGCGCGAGTCCGCGCGCGAAAAACTCGGACTCGTCGTCGACAAGCCCCTGGTCGTCTACACGGGAAAGCTATACGTGGGGCAGCGGGAAGCGGAATACCTTCTTGAGGCAGCGCGGCAATTGCCGCAGTACCACTTCCTGTTCACGGGCGGAAAACCGAACGTCATCTCGCACTACGCCCGTCAGTGTGCGGAGCGCGACATCGCCAACGTTTCCTTCACCGGATTTCTCTACCGGTACCACGACGTCCGGCTCTACCAATACGCCGCTGACGCGCTGGTTTCCTACTACTCACGGCACGATCACCTCGTCACCTACAACCTTCCCAACAAGATCTGCGAGTACATGCTCACGCGAAATCCGATCATTACCTCTGATTATCCCGCCATCAAGGACGTCCTGAACCGGGATAACGCGATACTCGTGGAACCCGAGAACGTCGCGGCCCTGTGCGAGGCGCTCCGGCGCGCCCTGGAAAATACCGCGCAATCGGCGAAACTCGCGCAACGCTCATTCGACGACGTGAAGGAAATGACATTCCTGAAGCGGACGAAATCCCTGCTGGACTTCATCAACGGGCTGTGACCGCCAAGCGCTTTTCCCCGATCGCCGGGCCGTTGCTTCAGCGCCGCGCCTCGATGAAGCGCCCGCGCATCCGTTCCACCAGCGCGGCCATGTCCCGGTAAAACCGCCGGTCCAGGCGGCGCGCGATCGGCGCAGGAAGGCGCGGCCCACCATGCCTGGCGACGTACTTCCTCAGGGCATGAGGGGCGCACAAGGCACGCCTTCTGACGCCCGACAGTTCGTAGCTCCAGTGACGCCTGATATCCGACACTTCGTCCATGATGCGCCACTCCTCATTCGTGAAATGCTGCCGCGCCATGTCAAAACTGTCTCCCTTGAACACGCCCCGCCCTTCAAGTGCCTGCAGATACAGGGCCGGCAGGAGCAAAAACTCGCTCAACAGCGACTTGAGCTCGTAGGCGTTGGACGGTGGCCGGTGCTCCGTGAGCTTGGCGGCAACCGAACGCGCCGTTCGGGCGAAGGCATCCCGGGCCTCGCTCGCCGAGTCCCTCACGCAGAACACGATCTCGCTCCTTGCCTCCGGCAATAGTGACTTCGCCCGTCTCAGCGCCTCGACCGGAAGCCAAGCGTCGCTGTAGAAACTCAGGTCTGCCTGGGTGGTGACGAACCAGCCATGATGCTGCAACGGATCGAACTCAAACATGATTCGCGTCGCCTCCCGCAACGCTGTGGCCACCCGGATCAGCCGCTTGCGTGATTCAAATACTTCGTTTCGCAGGATTACCAACGCATCGAAATCGCTGTAGTTGACCTCCTCCTGCGTGCCGAGACTTCCATGCACATAGGCCCCGTACAGTTCGCCCGCGAGGCGACCGGCAAGGTATTCCATCATGCGTTGCACGTACGGATTGGCGCCAGAATAGGGATCGATGTCAACGGGTATACCGTTCGCCGGCGTCGCCGGGATATATTTCAGGTGCTGCCGGTAGAGATTCAGAACAGTATCAGCGTTATTCAGGTAAGGGAGTGTCGATGCGCACATCGACAGAAAAATATCCCGTCTGCGCAACACGCCGCCGTTGACATATCTGGCCAGCAGGGAGAGAAAACGATTCTGGAGCTCCGCCGCATTCGGATATGCAACGTTGCTTGTGCGGTCCTGGTGTTTCATGGATGTCCGGCGTTATATACAACCGCCTGCAGGCTTGTCATCCGGATACAACGGGATTGTGTACGCAATAGCGAACGGGACCGGCGACAACATCAGCGCGTGCGCTCCGTAATGCTGACGACGGTTTTGATTTTGACGGGGCCCGGCTGGCCATGCCTGAAAATACCGTGCAGAAAACATTGTCCGTCCTTTACAAGAAGTCTCCACGTCCCGGGAGCCCACTCATTTTTGTCCGTTTTGACGCTGCTGGTCGCGATCGTCTGGACCTTGACCAGCAACCCGTGCTTCGTCTGGATAAGGAAAATCGATGAACCGTCCGTAGTCAAGGGATAAGGAGGCGACGCGGAAATGGGCGTGACAGCGTTTCTTGCCAGATCGATTTGCCCGGCAAACCGCTCGACCCGTTCGCCCGACCTGTTCAGCCCCCATACCCTGGCGCCTTCCATGAGAGAAGCCGGGAATGCTCCCGGTTGCAGCTGAAAATCCTCCTGGCCGGGCATGAAGTCCCATTCAATCTCGAAACCCCCGGACGTCACCCGGTAATCGGGAAGATAGGTGGAAGAACGCTCGCGCATGATTTCCATCCAGCCCCGGCCTGATGTCTTGTGCCACAAGCTGACATTGCGCCGCCCGCGATAAGTTCCGCCGGAAATGCCGTCGACCCTGGCATAGCGCTCCTTGACGATGGACGATTCGCCGGCGGGCACAGCTTCAACAAAATTCGAAACCGAGCCCAAAGCCGTCTCGAAAAAATCGCCCAGATAACCGGGCACAACGATGAATACCGGATGACGTCCGGCATCGAAACTGAGCCTGCCCGCGCCGCTTTTCACCGGCAACGCGTTCATAAAGCGGTCGTAGACAATGACCGTCTCCGGCCGGCCGCCATCCGCTATCGTCAGAACCTGCGCGGCCGCGATGTCGGACCATACGGGGAAAACCGTGGTTCCGTCGCGGCGGTCGAAGCGGTACACGCTGAGGACGTTCTCGCCCGCTCTTGCAGGCACTTCCCTGGCGCGCACAAAACCGTCAAGTAAAGTTATCAAGGCGCCGAATTGCGCTCCATTCGGCTTGAGCCCGGAATCCGCTTCGAACAGAGAATAGTTGTTCGTGTTGCCAACGAATGTGGCCGTGTAATGAAGGAGCCGCTCCGCGCCATACGCGAAGGTTCTGACAACGCTCTTCGTCAATTCGTCGGCCTGGGCGTTCCAATAGGACCCGGTAACTCTGGATTTCTGATCCGCCGACAAATGCTCCTGGTAGTAGGGCAATACCGATGCACCCACGCCGGGCGCCCAAAGACGCTGCATCTGATTTGCCTGGGCGATCCGCTGCATCCGCAGAATTTCCACAGGCATGTGATAGAAATTTCCTGCAAGGATGTCCACATTGGACCCGGGCAACACATTGAGTAGATCGGCTGCGAATGTGGACGACGAATTCATGATTACCCTGGCTCCGGGATCCACGCTTTTGATCGTCGCGTGAGCCGCGACGTGCCATGCCGCATATTCCGCGGGGTTGGCCCAACAACCCGTCTTCGCATGCACTTCGTCACCGACCGTCCAGTATTTGACCCTTGCGCCATAGTGGCGCACCATCGCCTCCACGTAACGGGTCCACTTGCGCAACCGCTCTTCCCTGGACAGCGACAGGGCCCACTGCGGCGCACGGCACGGTTCCAGGTTGAACATGAACTCGTATCCTCTCTCCCTCGCCCGGTCGACTTCCTGATCGTGCCATTGATAATCGCCTTCGCGGGGCTCGACGCCTTGCCACAGTATCACGTAGTTGTTGGAGGTCAGGTTGCCGATCCACGTAAAACCGAGGCGCCGCATGATGTCCAAAGGTTCCGGACTGAGCGTGATATAGGCGCCGAAGGCGCCTTCGGCGGCGGGTATCTTGCGCGGCCTGGGCAATACGGAAAAATGCAGCACGCCTTCGGGCTGCGGATTGGCGCCGCTGAAAAGCAAGGCCCGGTAAACCCCATTCTTGCCAATGTTGAGACGCACCGGCACATCGATGCCTTGCTGTGCGGGAAGAGACTGAACCATCGTCCCACTGAAGACAGACTGGCCATCCAGATCGAAAACCTGGAGACGGAAAGACCGGTTGTCGGCGGGCCCGGGCGCGTCGTTATAGGCCATCAGGCGGATTTCAGCCGGCTCGTCAGGGTCATAAATCTTGCCCAGTCTGCCGGATACAATTCCCGATTCCACGCCCATTGCAGGATGATATGCCGTGGCGTTGTTTCCCGCCTCCATCTGCAACGCATCGATCCAGAAATAACCCGGGGTGTCCGCCTTCACTTCCACGTCCCAGTATATTTCCTGTGTCCTGACAGGCGTGAATGTCACCGAAAAGCGATCCCAGCTTTTGCCGATCGTAATCTGTTTCCCCGCCACCACGACGCTTTTCTCGCTTGACGCGCCCGTGACCAGGTTGAGCTCCGCTTTCAGGTGAGCATCGGCTTTCAGGTGCACCGAGAATGTGTAGGCGGTCCCCGCCGTCACGTGAACAGGCACCGCGGACCGGAACATCATGCCGGCACGCCCGTCGGGTTGCCGGGCGTATGGCACGCGGGCGCTGTATCTGCCGTGCACCCGGGTTGCCGGATCCAGCTGAACGTCCGGAAGGCCCGTGACGTACCATCGACCCACGGAGAAGCGGTAGTCGATGCCGGCTTCGAAACTGCTGTTATGGATCATGTTGACCGCGGGTGCCGCGATACACGCGTCCGCGACGGTTAACGCCAGCATGACAAAAATGAAAGCGGGCGCGCCATTGAGCGCCGATTTCAATAATTTGGCGGTGCCGACGTAATCCATTAACCAAGCATGAAAATTATCGTGTTTGCATCCGGGAGAGGCCAAACAGCATATCCGAACCAGGCCTGACCCGGGTTTCTTCGGAGATGAAGACTGGGGCGCTGGAAAACTGCCAACGCATTATCGCAAATAATCCGGCGTCGGGATCACGGCATACCGAAGCATCGGTCCGGACCGGCCCTGTCGAGGATAAAATACAAAAAAGACTTGGCGGCAAGTCCAGCATATGCCTGCGCCACGGCCCTCGACAGGAAGTTCTGTGCTCTATCCTCGGCCTGATGATGAATATGACGCCAAAACCGGATTTCGGTTCACGTCGCTAGGGAACATATTCATACGCACCCATGTCGACATAATCCCTGGAATAATCCCCGGGACTGCCCCTGTTGGGAACGGACGGCTCGTCCACGGCGGGATTGCCATTCACGTCCTGCTGGAAATTGAGATCTATCCCGGCGTCGATGCAGGGCGAGAAAGGCTGCAGGCGGAAATCTCCATTGTCGGGGTCGACGAATTTCGGATCGGCCTCGATGTTGCCGGTGCGCTGCCAGCTTCCGAAATAGGCACCGTCGACGCAGTTATACCCGTCGGACAGCTGGCCGAGTGTCTGCTGGTACAGCGCCACATCCTGATGGCGCGCGAATATGTTGTTCTTGACGGTGGCCTTGACGTTGTAGGCCGCCAGCACCACGCCGCGCCAATTGGCGTAAAAGTCGTTGCTGTAGACCTCGGCGTCGGTTCCGTCCTGGTACAGGAACAGGCCTTCCCTGCTGTTTCGATAAACGAGGTTGTTCCTGAAGGTGAATTGCCCGGTCCCCGAAACTCCCCGTCTGGCGGAATCGCGAATTTTGTTGAACAGGATACTGGAACCCTGCTTGCCTGAAACAACCATATTCGTGTCCAACGCCGAATAAATATCAAAATACATCCACTCGAAAAACATGGTGCCCAGGAACCGCACGCCGAAGGAGGTGCCAGCCGCGTTGATCTGCGTGAAGGTGTTCCTGTCGCCCTCATAGCGAACCGTGGCCAGGGGATGCTTGCCGCCATCCGTGTCCCGCAACGTCAGCCCTCCCGCGAACGGCACACCGGAATTGACGAGGTGAACGGTGTCCCGGGGCCTGGCCCTGTCCCTGGCATAATCGAATGTACGCCACGGGCTGTTCACAAGGCCGCTGTTGCCGTCAGTTCCCTGGACATTGTCGACATACAGATTGGTTCTCGCGGGCGAGGAATCGAAGACCTGCACCTCGCTGATCCGTGCCGCGCCGGAAAGTCCGGCGGTCTGCGAAGTAACGGTGACCTTGACGTAGCGCGCGTACTCGTCAAAAAAGTCGAGCGTCAACGCGCTGCTATTGCTGTAGGTTTCACGGACGACTTCGGCCTGCTCTCCGCCAAACGCCCCCGTGGCGGAGGTCTCGACCTTGTAATTGAAGCGCCGCGTATCTCCACTGGCGCGATACCAGTCGATCTTGATGGCATTGACCTGGCGCACACTGCCAACATCGACAACGAAACTTGCCACTCCGGATGGCGCCTGCCAGAACGTATTGCGGTTGTTATCGATCAGTTTATCGCCGTTGTTTCCGCCGGAAATCGTAACCGCCGACGCCAGATCGACGTTATTGGCGATAAACAGGGGTTGCGTGTAGGCGCGCTTGCCGTCGTCTTTTCTGGTGATCTCCGCCCGCACATAGCCTTCATTGCCTTCGACGGTGTAGGAAGCGGTCGTGTCCACGTCACGATCGCTGCTCTTGACGATTTCGTTGCCGCGCTTCTTCCAGACGACGTCATATCGAGATGCCACGTCCTCCATGACGAGCGTGATGGTGTTTCCTTCCACGGTCACCGAGGCGATCGCCGGGCCCCGCGCGGACTCGCGGATATACATATTGCCCGCATCGGCGTTGGCGAGCAGATCTTTCTGGCTGATCACGGCGCTGTCCGTCCGGACGACGATGGCGTAACGGTCGAACTGGCTCGGATCGCCCATGTCGTGGCAATCGTCCGCCCCAACCCACCACACCTGCCGGAACTCGTCCGCCAGGTCTATCGCCGTCGGCGTGTGGTCGAGGCCAAACGAACCGCCCTCGCTGACCGAATGATTGCCGTTGAAGGCCTCGACGAACGAGTAGCGCCTGACCTTGCTGATTTCCTGCCGCCAGTCCCATGCGTAGGGAGGGTCCTCGTTGTGCGGATGATTGATCACCGCAAGCCCGCGGTAGCTGCGCACATGGTCGATGCGACTCTGGATGTCGGCGGCGCTGTCCGTAAACGATATCGGAGTGCGGAGCTCCTGCCCCCAGGCACCCATGTGCACGCTGCCGAAGCCGAGCTCGCTGCCCCTGATCCACAACAGGTTCTTGCCGGTTGCCGAATTGTCCGGGTCCGGCGTCATCCCGTGAGTGTCGGCGATATACCAGGGCTGTGTCCCGCGGTGATCCGTCGAAACCACGAAATGGTAGCCGGCATCGTGGTAGGCGGCCTCCATCACCTGCGGCGTGTTCTTGCCGTCCGAATGCGTCGAATGAAAATGGACCTGTCCGACATACCAGTATCCTCCGGGCGCATAGACGTTCTTGATGTTGAATGCGCCGACGTAAACGTACGTGGGCAGACTGCTGACTTGGTTCTGGTATACGAGAATCTGCAGCTTGTCTCCGCTCTGGGCGGATATCTTGCCGGCAAAACTACCGTCGGGATTGGGGGTGACGCTCACCGTGTCGCCCGTGCGCATGTTCGTGATGGTTATCCGTGAATCGGGCGGCACGCTGCCCGGGCCGCCGGTCACCCAATACTGGCCGCCACCCGAGCTGCCGTCGGCGGCCTGGCTGACGCCGACCATGTCGCCGTCAAGATTCGCGGCATCCGCACTGACGCTGATCTGGTATTCGTCAACGGGCGCGGGAGCGGGAGCGGGCCCGCAGGCGGACAGGGCCAGCACCACCCAAACGAGCATGGCCAACGGGTGCGAAATTCTGGGAAGCAACTTCTCCTCCATCACTTTTCCTTTAATTTGATATGGAATGTTGTTATATCGGGTATCCGTCCCGGATTATTCGCGCCGTGTACCCGCGAGAGGCGGGTATTTTATAAAATGCAGCGCCGGAAAAACACGGTTCCGTCCGAAGTGTAAATTTCACCGACAACCCGGCGCGCGCTGCATGCATGAAATCCGGCCGCGCGTCAAGCACCGGTCGTCCGGATGCGTTCCATGGCGGTCAGGGCTTCCGGCCCTCGACGATCACGGCATCCGTCGTCCGGTCGGCCCGCTCGATGCCGCGGATGCCTTCGATGCTGCTGTCAAACGGGTCCCTGCCTGCCGCATCGAAACCTGTTTCGCGCATGATTTCGATCAGCCGGGCCGTGTCGTACATGCACTGGTGCGGGTAATTGATGTAGGGCGCCAAAACCTTCTTTACGAATCCGCCTGGTCTTTCGGGCAATACGTCCAGCCTGATCAGAAGATCATCCGCGGCCAGTTTTCCGCTGACGTACTCCGAGACGATGGTTTTCAGATCGGGGACGACAATACGGATCAGTCCACCCGGTCTGAGCACACGATGGCACTCGCTCAGGAAATTCCGGCCGTCTTCCTTTGAAAGATGCTCCAGGGTGTGCGAGGAGTAGATGGCGCCCACCGATCCGTCATTCCAGGGAAACGCCTTGCGCAAGTCATGAATGACGACCCTGCGGTCCCAATCCATATTGAACAGCCGCATATGCCGGTTGACGGCGGCAAAAAACGGAATCTTCATAAGCCGGGCGCCGAGCGCGTAATCCACGTTTACCCAATCTTCAACAATCTGTGATCCACATCCCAGATTAAGTTTTATCGTTGTCATGCTCCTGTCTCCCTATCTACTCATACCTATTGATTAACAGCGCCTGGCCTGGAAACTTGCCCCGGTATTGATGCCTCAAGGGATCAAAACAATTAGGTCGGCGATTCACAGAGAATCATACTTATGGAGGAAACGCCGTTCGTAATCCACAATTTCTGTGTATCCGTTTTCCAAGCAGCAAAAAATCGGAAATCCTGCCTGAACTGAACGGATTCCTTTTTTGTTGCGGATTGGCTCATCCAGATTGAAGTCGAATTATCCCCTCTGGACCGGTATCAATAACTTCATATTCATACCACTTTTTATTCGCCTTCAAGTGCTCGAGGACCTCCGCCCCTTTTCTGCCATTTAAATAGAAATGACACTGGGGGAACTTCTAGTTCAGATAGCCAAAAATACGCCGCGCTGATACTCCGGATCCGGTTCCAATCTCGATAAAGACTGGAGGTTTAACCTCTTCACGCCTTCAGAGAGAACTATGAAATTTTTTTCGAAGATAGGTCCAGAGTTCGCAAATACGTCTCCCCTGATCTTTTCCCAATGACGTTTAATGAAACGAATATAGTTTGCGGGCGTTAAGTATTTCTTGATTCGGATTTGCATTTTTCATTTATCTTCATACTGTTCGGGTATGTTCCCGCATGTGGCTTGGGCTTTGGTCCGGCCCGGGGGCCAAGCATTTTTTTCACGACCTTACCCATGTGCGCACCACGGAGAGCCGACACGGTTGAGCGCTGCCATCACGACGCCCCTTTTGCATTAACAAATACCTGCTCGTCGGGATCGATAAATCCATGCTGCAGCAAATATAGAAATACCTGTCGTGTAGCTTCTCTTGGCGTATATGCCGTTGTATCAATGCGAATCTCCGGATTTTCCGGTATTTCATAAGGGTCGCTGACACCCGTGAAACCCTTGATCAGTCCCTTGCGCGCCTTGGCGTACAGACCCTTGTGATCGCGCCCTTCACACACCTCGATTGGGGTTGCCACATGGATTTCAACGAAGGCCCCATGCTGCTCAATAAGTTCACGCACGGCACGACGTGTCGCGGCATAGGGCGCAATCGGGGCGCAGATGGCTATCCCGCCGTTCTTGGTTATCTCGCTGGCAACGAAACCGATGCGCCGGATATTGAGATCACGGTGTTCCTTGGAAAAGCCGAGCTCACTGGATAGATTCAGTCTCACCACATCGCCATCAAGCAACGTTACGGGCCTCCCACCCGCCTCGATGAACTTGGCATACATGATCTTGGCCAGCGTCGATTTGCCCGCGCCGGAAAGGCCGGTGAAGAACAGCGTGATTCCCTGCCGGTTCCGCGGGGGGTACGCCTTGCGAAGCTCAGTAATGACATCCGGAAAGGAATACCAGGCCGGAACTCCCTGGTTGCGCGCCAGGCATTGGTAAAGCTCCTTTTCCGTGAATTGAGCGTCCCTCCTTCCCTCCTGCTCTATCTGATCGAGCGGAAGAAACTGGTCGCTTTCCGGCACGTATCGCCTTTCCTTGACCGGGATAATACGGATCTCCAGGTTGTCCTGGTATTGCGCCACCAATTCTTGCGCCGCATACATGGGGTAAAACCGCTTACCACCGGCGCGCACGTCGGGCGGAGCGCAATGCTCCGGCCCGACGATGAAATGCGAACAGCCGTAATTCTGGCGGACGATGGCGTTGTGCAGCGCTTCCCGTGGGCCGGCCATGCGCACCGCGGAGGGAAGCAATGAGAGTACGGTCAAGTCGTGGGGATAGTGCCGTCGGATCGCCTGATAGCAATGTACCCGTGCGTAATAGTGCAGGTCGCCGGGCTTGGTCATGCCCACGGCCGGGTGCAGCAGCAAGCTCGCGCCCGCTTCCTTGGCGGCCTCCAAAGTGATGTCGCGATGCACTCTATGCATCGGCTTGCTGGTATGAAATCCGACCACGCGACGCCACCCCATCTTGTCGAACAGATGCCTCAGTTCCTCGGGCGTATCACGCAAGGTCTCAAAGTCGTAATGCAAGGGCAGTTGGACACCCTCCACCGTTCCCCCAACATAGGTGTCATGAGCCTGCTCGAGGAGGTATTGCACGCCCGGGTGGGCCGGAGAAGCGGTACCATAAACCAGCTCGGCTTCGCGTTTCTTGTCGGGTTTCCAGATGTCCTCCACGTGCAGCACCGCCAGCATGAAGCCCTCGGGATCGCATAGCCCAAGATGTCCGCCGACGTCCAGCTTTTGCGCTACCGCATCGGGCACGTCCAGATTGATGGGGATGGACCACGGAAGGCCGCGGGGCAGACGCAGGTTCTGCAACACCCCCTCATAGTCCGCACGCGACAGAAAACCCCGCAGGGGCGAGAACCCTCCATTCATCAGCAATTCCAGATCGCACAGCTGACGCTGTGTGAGCGTAACCGAGGGGAAGTTCTGCGAGTCCGTCTTGAGCCGTGCGGCGCGCGCTTCGTCAACCAGCAGGTTCTGCAGGCTTCCGCCGTAAGGTTTGATCAAGTGGTCCATGATGGCATTCTGCTCAGGCTATTTTCACGGCACGACGATAGCGCCAGTGCATGATCCAGGCAACGATGAATCCGCCCGTGCCGTCGGCCAACACATCCAACAGACTGGCATCGCGTCCTGGCACGAAAGACTGATGGTATTCATCGGTGACGCCATAGGCGGTGACAAGGATGGTCAGCAACAGCACCTGCCTCCAGTTCATGACGAACGGAGGCACGAACGACAACGCGAGAAACATGCACAAAACGCCATACGCCGCCGCGTGCGCCAGCAAGTCCGCCCCGGGGAACAACGGCCCCGTTGGCAACGATGACCGCGACGACAGCAGGAATATGAGCGCCATCCAGCCAACCGCCAGCGACCGATAGACATGGCTGCGGGCGTGGGGACCCATCGTTACGCGGACATTCCAGCCAGTTCTTCCAGGCAAAGCGCCAGCGATTGTTCCCACGACGGCAATGCCAGGCCGTATGCGCTGGCCAGTTTCTCGCCGGACAGGCACGAATTCGCCGGACGACTGGCCGGCAAGGGATAATCGGCGGTGGCAATGGGCCTCAGCCCTGGCGCCGGCTGTCCCGTCATGCGTGCGCGAATCTCGAAGATTTTCCTGGCAAACCCGTACCAGGTCGCCATTCCGCCGGCAACCACATGGTACGACCCGGAAAAACCGGCCATGGCATCGGCGACGGACGCCGCCGATGAATGATGCCGCGCCAATATCTGGGAAGTCGCCTCGGCAATCATGCGGCTCCATGTCGGCGCCCCGCGCTGGTCATCGACGATCCTCAGCTCATCCTTCTCGCGGGACAGCTTGAGCATCGTCAACAGAAAGTTCTTGCCGCGCATGCAATAGACCCAACTCGTCCTCAATATGAGATGCGGCACTTCCGCGGCCTGTATTGCCCGCTCACCGGCCAGTTTGGTCCTGCCGTAGACGTTGAGCGGGTTGGGCGCATCGCCCTCGACGTACGGACCATCCTTAGCGCCGTCGAACACGTAATCCGTGGAATAATGAACAAGGGCCGCCTTCAGCCGCCCGGCCTCCTCCGCCATGATTCCGGGCGCAATGCCGTTGATGGCCATGGCCAGATCGGGTTCCGACTCGGCCCTGTCCACGGCGGTATAGGCGGCGGCATTGACGATGACATCGGGCCGGACCTGCCGGATCGTCTGCCTGATGGAATCCGCGTCGGCCAGGTCCATTTCGCGGCGGCCGACGGCGATGACATCGCCCAGCGGCGCGAGCGTGCGCTGCAGTTCCCATCCGACTTGGCCGTTCTTCCCGGTGAGAAGGATCTTTCTCACTCGAACATCTCCGCCTCGCGGAACGGCAAGCCACCCCTGTCTTTGGCCGACAGCTGCGGTTCCTGGCCGGCTGGCCAGGCGATCGCCAGATTCCGATCGTTCCATGCGATGGTGCGCTCGAACTGCGGTGCCCAGTAATCGGTCGTCTTGTACAGGACCTCGGCATATTCGGACAGAACCAGGAAACCATGCGCGAAACCCGGGGGGACCCACGCCAGGCGCTTGTTCTCCGCCGACAGGTTCATGCCCACCCACTTGCCGAACGTCGGCGAGCGGCGGCGGATGTCCACGGCGACGTCGAAGATCTCTCCCGCAACGGCGCGAACCAGCTTGCCTTGCGGTTGTTTGATCTGGTAATGCAGGCCTCGCAGCACGTTCCGCGCCGATCGCGAGTGATTGTCCTGGACGAAATCGCCCGTGATACCCGCCTGCTGCATGGCTTTTTTGTTGAAGCTTTCATAAAAAAAACCGCGCGCGTCCGTGAAGACTTTTGGCTCCACGATCAGCACGTCCGGAATGGCGGTCTGGATGACGTTCATCAGAACACCCGCTCCTGCAATACCCCGAGCAGGTACTTGCCATAGCCGTTGTTGTTCATTCGCGCGGCCAGTTTCTCCATCTGTTCGGCCGTGATGTAACCCATCCGGTAAGCGATTTCCTCGGGGCAGGCGATCTTAAGTCCCTGCCGCTTCTCGATGGTTTCGATGAAGAGCGACGCCTCCAGCAGGGAGGCGTGCGTGCCCGTATCCAGCCAGGCGATGCCCCGGCCCATGACCATGACATCCAGCTGCCCCTGTTCGAGATAGATCCTGTTGACGTCGGTAATCTCGAGTTCGCCGCGCGCGGAGGGCTTGAGGGATTTGGCCACTCCCACCACCCGGTTGTCATAAAAATACAGCCCGGTCACGGCATAGCGCGATCTGGGCTTTTCCGGTTTTTCCTCGATGGACACGGCCCGCTTCGAGGCATCGAACTCCACCACGCCGTAACGCTCCGGATCCTGCACCGGGTAGGCGAAGACGGTGGCGCCCGCCTGTTTGCGCGCGGCATTCTGCAGGTCGGAGGACAATTCGTGACCGTAAAAAATGTTGTCGCCCAACACCAGCGCGCAGGCGTCGCGGCCGATGAATTTTTCCCCGATGATGAATGCTTGCGCAATGCCCTCGGGACGGGCTTGAACCGCGTAGGAGATGGTCAGCCCCCATTCCGCGCCATCCTTCAGCAGCTGCTCGAACCGGGGGACATCCTGCGGAGTGGAAATGACCAGGAAATCCCGGATTCCCGCCAGCATCAGCGTGGACAGGGGGTAGTAAATCATGGGTTTGTCGTACACCGGCAGCAGCTGCTTGGACACGGCCTGCGTCACCGGATACAAACGGGTTCCCGATCCTCCCGCCAGAATGATGCCCTTCATGCTGTCCCCCGGTTGCCGTAATTGGTATCGAGCCATTTCTGGTATTCACCGCTGGCGATGTTTTTCACCCAGTCCAAATTGTCGAGATACCATTGCATGGTCTTGCGCATTCCGGTCTCGAAACTTTCCACCGGCGTCCAGCCGAGTTCGCGCTCGATCTTGCGCGCGTCGATGGCATAACGCCGGTCGTGCCCCGGCCGGTCTTTCACGAACGTGATGAGCGAGGCGTATTTTTCCGATGGAGAAAGCGGACGCAGCTCGTCGAGCAGGGCACAGATTGTGCGCACCACGTCAATGTTCGCCTTCTCATTGCGCCCGCCGATGTTGTATACCTCGCCAGGACGCCCCTTCGCCAGCACGGTACGCAACGCCGCGCAATGGTCGCCCACGTACAGCCAGTCGCGCACGTTGAGTCCGTCGCCGTAGACCGGCAGTGGCTTCCGGTTGATCGCATTCAGGATCACCAGCGGGATCAGTTTTTCCGGGAACTGGTAAGGGCCGTAATTGTTCGAGCAATTAGAGGTCAGCGTGGGCAGACCGTAGGTGTGATGAAAGGCGCGGACCAGGTGATCCGATGCGGCCTTGGAAGCGGAGTACGGACTGTTCGGCGCGTAAGGCGTGGATTCCGTGAAGGGCGCGTCTGCGGGTCCCAGCGAACCGTATACCTCGTCGGTGGAGATGTGCAGAAACCGGAAGGCGCGTCTCTCGTTCTCCGCCAGTTTTTCCCAGTAGGCCCGGGTTTCCTGCAACAGATGAAACGTGCCGTTCACATTGGTCTGGATGAAATCCTCGGGACCATGGATGGAGCGGTCCACGTGACTTTCCGCGGCGAAGTTCACCACGGCCCGCGGGCGATGGCGATTCAGCAGATCCCGGACCAGCGTTCTGTCGCCGATATCTCCCTTCACGAAGATATGTCTCGCGTCGTTTTTCAGTCCGGCCAGGTTGCCGAGATTGCCGGCGTAGGTCAGCTTGTCCAGATTGATGACGGGCGCGCCTTCCCTTCCAAGCCAGTCCAGGACGAAATTGGAGCCGATAAAACCCGCGCCACCGGTGACCAGTATCGGTTTCTCAGTCATTCTTGCTTGACCTGTTGCTCTGGCTCGCGGGACTCGATTAATCAGAAACTCTCGATCTTGGGCGATGGTTGATGCCGTATCGGGGTGAACATCTGTAAATACTTTTCTTATATCCGGTGGCGGGGTGTGAAAATTTATTATTGCCGATAAATCCGGCCGGTGACCCTCCGCATACGACTTTATCCATGCCACCGATAAACCATCATGATATCAGTATACGTTCATGGCCCGCGCGGCTGATCCCGCGAACGGCCGCCCCGAGGCCGGATACCCCCGCCTGTTCCGTATGCAAATCCATATATCTATCAATAGGATATATGGATTTTCGAATTGTCACAAAAGATCTGCATGTTGGCAGCCCAGCCGGGTTAACGGGAGATTCGGGTCATTTACCGTGCTTGACTAATAACACCGGCCTCAGCATATTACCATCCTCTGTTTCTCTGAATCGCCACAAAATCAGATAGCCATCAAACAGTTAAGGCTACGAGGGGTGACGCATTCGTTCCCGGAGCGGGCGTAACCACACACATCAACCATAGAACGCCTCGCGTTTAAACGTATTGGAGGAAGGTAAATGTCGACCACGATGCAAGAAGCGAATATCGAACAACTGATCAGCAAGCACCTCGACAAGGTTCTGCCGAAGAAACTGGAGGAGATCGAGGCCAATAAGACGCCGAGCATGTCCATCATCGCCACCAAGGGCACCTTGGACTGGGCCTACCCCCCGTTCATTCTCGCCTCCACCGGCTCTGCGCTGGGATGGGATGTATCGGTCTTCTTCACCTTCTACGGCCTGCTGCTGCTGAAAAAAGACCTGGGCGCGGAAGTCAGCCCGCTTGGCAACCCGGCCATGCCGATGAAAATGCCGTTCGGGCCAAAATGGTTCCAGAATTTTGTATGGCCCATGCCTAACCTGATCATGGCCGGCATTCCGGGATTCGAGAAGATGGCCACCATGCTGATGAAGAAAACCTTCAAGAACAAGGGCGTCGCCAGTATCCCCGAGCTGCGCGATCTGTGCATCGAAGCTGGCGTCAAGCTCGTCGCCTGCCAGATGACAGTGGACGTGTTCGGCTTCTCCAAGGATGAGTTTGTGCCTGAGGTAAAGGATTACGTCGGCGCGACCTACTTCCTGCCGATTGCCGCCAAATCCGACGTCTGCCTGTTTATTTAAAAGACAGGCTTTTCTGAAACCAGACGCCCCTGGCAGCCCTGCCGCCGGGGGCGTTTTCGTTTCAGGGCAGAGCCGGATACCGGTCGGCCATCGAACGGCACAAACGCGGATGGTGCTAACGGCCGCTGCGGGAAGCCTCTTTCCGGTGCCACGCCCAGGCCGTCTCGATAATGACGTCCGGCTTTTCGTGACGCGACTGCCAGCCGAGTTCGCGGCGGATGCGTGACGAATCAGCGACCAGGAATGCCGGATCGCCGGGACGGCGTCCCGCCTCCACGGCCGGGATGGAATGCCCGGTTATACGCCTCGCCGTTTCAATCACCTCGCGCACCGAATACCCTTTGCTGTTTCCCAGATTGTAAACCGCGCCGGTTCCTCCGTTCAGGAGACATCCCAGCGCCAGCAGGTGCGCCTGCACCAGATCGCAGACGTGGACATAGTCGCGCACGCAGGTGCCATCCGGCGTCGGGTAATCCGTGCCATAAATCTGGATCGACTGGCGGTCACCCGTGGCGACCTGCAATACCAGCGGAATGAGATGGGTTTCGGGAACGTGACGTTCGCCGGCCCTGCCGGACAGATCCGCCCCGGCAGCATTGAAATAGCGCAGCGACACGTATCTGAAATCGCCCGCGGCAGCATGGTCCGCCAGCATTCTTTCAACCGCGAGCTTGGTCGCACCGTAAGGATTGGTGGGCTGACATGGCGCATGCCTCGCACAGCGGTTCCCTGGTGCGTGGTTCGCCATAGACCGCCGCCGTGGATGAGAAGATGGAATGCGGGACGCGGTGACGCGCCATGGCCGCCAGCAGCTCGACGGTCTTCGCGACGTTGTTGCGGTAATATTCCGGCGGCTTGGACACGGATTCGCCCACCAGCGAAAAAGTCGCAAAGCGCATGACCGCAGCGATCCGGCATCGGCTGAAAACATCGTCCAACAACCGGGAATCGCCCAGATCCCCCTCGACAAAGATTCCGCCCGCCACCAGCTCGCAATGGCCGCGCGAAAGGTTGTCCAGAACGACGACCTCGTGGCCGGCATGCAGCAGGTCCAGCACCATGTGCGAGCCTATGTAACCGGCGGCGCCTACGACAAGAATGGTGTCTCGCCGGACATGAATCGGTCCAATTGCCGACAGGATCGGCCAAGAGCGGTCGCGGCGGCTCAGCCCCGGCCGATCAGGGAGGTGAGTTTGAGTGTCAGTCTGCGGCTGATGTCCGCGACAGCGCCGCCGGCGCCAGAGGGAGACCCGTCATTGAACAGAACCGGTATCCGGCACTGGTTCTGAATCCGGGCGATCAGGCGCTCCAGATCGCGCAAACGATGGGCGCTGCCATCCAGATCCATCAGCAATACATCCACTTGTTCGCGGTCGAGCCGGGCGATCACTTCTTCATCAATCGGAGTCACCGTCACCACCTTCAACCCGGATTGCTCCAGCATCATTTTGAGATAATTGCGCTGACGTTCCGAATCCGAGGCGATTGCAACACGCATGGCGCGCATGAGGGGATCTTGTTCGCCGTGCCCGCTGCCGCTCTCTCCGGGCCTTTCCGAAACCTGGCTATCCGCCGTTTCGCCGGCTTCGCGCAACTGTTGCCGCAACGGAACGATATTGCTCTTTTGCTTGTCACGCGCGACATCTTCGATCAGCTTCGCTCCGATACTCGACGCCTGTTCGGCAAATCCGTACACGAGCGCCGTGTCGCACAACAGATTGGTCAGGCGCGGAATGCCGCCGCAATAGCGATAGACGGCCTCACAGGCCGCGTCATCGAAGATATCGGGGCTTCCGCCGGCGACGTTCAGACGGTGACGAATGTATTCGCGCGTCTCCTCCCGGCTGAGGGGTTCCAGGTTGAAATCCACGGAAATTCGCTGCGCAAACTGCTCCAGGCGCGGGTCCCGCAGGTTATCACGCAACCCCGGCTGACCTGCGAGTATCACCTGCAACAACTGGTCTTTTTCACTGTTTACATTGGAGAGCATGCGCAGCTCTTCCAGCGCCTGCGGCCCCATATTCTGGGCCTCATCGACAATCAGCACGGTACGGCGATTGGCGGCATATTGATCTATCAGGAAATCCATGAATACCCTGTACATCTCCACCTTGTCCCTGCTCTCGCAGCCAAGGTTGAAGGCCATGAGTATCCATTGCAGCAATTCGCCGAAGGAGGGGTGGGTATTGGTGATCAGGCCGACCACCATGTCCCGATCCATCTGGCCGAGAAGCCGGCGAATCAGGGTGGTTTTTCCCGTGCCGATGTCGCCGGTGATGACGCTGAAACTGGCCTGGTTCATGAGGCCGTATTCCAGCAAAGTCAGCGCCATCTGGTGTTTCTTGCTGGGAAACAGAAATTCGGGATCAGGCAGGAGCGAAAACGGCTTCTCCCGAAAACCGTAATATTTCTCGTACATGAACTATGATGTTCTCCGTCGCAGCCCCTTCAGCCGTGCCGTGAACGACACGGCATACAGTCGAAGATATTGGAAAAAGCGCAACAACCACTTCATGATACCGGCATCCTCACGCGGCATGTTTACCAGCGATTTGTTCAGCACAGTCCCGATCAGGCTGGTTCCCTGCAACAACGTCACGGCATGCTGTACATCCTGCGCCTGGGTCTTGCCCTCCTCGATGACCAGCAGGGCGGCGTCCACGTACGGCGAGAAGGCCAATGCGTCCGCGGCATTCAACAAGGGAGGCAGGTCGAACAGGATGATTCGCGACGGATACCGCGCCTTCAGTTCATCGACCAGCCTCACCAGCTTCGGCGAATTCAGCATTTCAGACGAGTTGAATAGGGGTTTGCCGCCGGGCAGGATCACGAACCGGGGAATGCCCGCCGGATGCACGAGAATTTCCGACAAGGGTATGTCCGACGTCAGATAGTCGCTCAGGCCGCGCTCCGGCGTCAGGCCGAAAAAACCGTGCACGCCGGGATCGCGCAAGTCGGCATCAACCAGCAGCACGGAATAATTGATCTCCATGGCCAGGCTGATGGCAAGATTGATGGCTGTCAGTGTCTTGCCTTCCTTGAACCCCGGACTGGTGATGGCCAGGGAGTTCCAGTTCTTCTCCCGCAGGCGTTGAAGTACCTGGGTCCGGAGTATCTTGTAGGCTTCCGTGTAGGGATCTTGCGAGCGTCCGGCGATAAGCCTTTTCTCCCGCAGGAAGCTTTCCGCCACTTCGACGGTGCGTGTATGCGTGTAATTGACCTGGCCGGGACTTCCCTTGGAACCCGTGGGAAGCGATGACTCCGACCCGCCGGCCCTTTGTCTTTCGAGTCGCGCTTTTTCGAGCGCCTGTTTGATGCGTTCCATAGATGGCGGTTACTTCAATCCGGATAATTGCATATTAGCAGGAATATGACAGACACCGGCTAACCGCCGATGACGGTATCAACCTTGCGCAGCCCCTTGAACCAGAGAACATCCAGGGGTGTCCACAGAAAATGCGCCAGGATGACAAGGACGACAAAGCCGCCGACGAATGCGGCGGTAGCGATTCGCTTCTTTCTTTCGGAACGCAACGAGTCCTCGCGGTTGCTCATGTAGGGAATCACCGACAATGGCGGGGCCTCCAGAATCGCCGCCACCGCCTTCGCGCCACGCACTGAACTATCCATGCTTTCGGCCACAAAGGCATATCCGAAGCTGCCGGTAATCGACAGCAAAAGTCCGAGAATGACGATTCCCGGCCGATTCGGTTTGATCGGCTCCTCGGGCAACTGCGGAGGATCGATGAGGGAGAATCTCTCGCCTTTGCGCTCCTTTTCAAGCTCCTGGCCGACTTCGGCCTCGAGCTGCTTGGCCTTGATGTCCTGATACTTTCTGACGGAATTGTCGTAATCGCGCATCAGGGTGAGATACTCGCGCTCCACTTCGGGGCTTTGAACCATTCTCTTCTCATAATCCGTCAGTTTGGCATTCAGCTCGCGTTGTCTCGCGGTCAGCGTTTCAGTTTCAGTCTTGGCTGCCTCGATCTGGGCTTTCATGGTGATGTACGCCGGATTCTCCGGGTTCGCCCGCAGCAGCAGCATTTCGGGTTTCGCCGCGGAAAGTTTCTTGAACTCCTCTTCCTGCGCGGCCACCGCATTGGCGAGACGGATCACGTCCGGATGCTCGTCGGAATATTTCTGGCGGGCGGCTGACAGCTCTTCGCGCAGCTTGGCCAGCTCTTTTGCCTGCGTGGCGGACGTGTCGACATAGCCGGTCTGTTTTTCCAGCTCTCCAATCTGATATTTGATCCGAACCACGTCCGGGTGATCGGGAGAATACCTTGCCGACAGATTGATGTATTCCGACCGCAGCATTTTGAGGCGAGTGATCGGATCCTGTACCTTCTCGCCGTTTTTGCCGTCGGAGGAACCCATGGGGCTGATCTGGCTCAACATGCCCTCCAGGTAGACTTTGCGGTCATCCAGGAGGCGCAATTTGCTGTCGATATCACTCAGCTCCCGTTCGGTTCTGTCGATCAACTGCATATTGAGTTGCGACGAGCCCGGCAGACTGTCGGCGTTCTTTTTCTTGAAGTCGGCAAGCTTGGTCTCCAGCTCGGCAATATACCTGCCGAGTCTCTCGGATTCCGACGAGAGAAAGGTCGTGGTTTCCGCCGCCTTGTCGGCGCGCGTCTTGAGGTTCTCGTTGAGGTAGAGCGTTGTCAGCTCGTTGGCAACCTTTTGCGCGACTCTGGCGTCGTCGCTCTCGAACGCCAGGGTGAAGGCGATGGTCGCCTTGGTCGCCTGGCCGCTGCGCGGATCGACCACGTCGGCGTTTATCATCTGCAGGCTGATGTCCTTGCGCATGCGTTCGAGGATTTCCTCGGTCGTTTCCTTGCGGCGCTTGTCCGGGTACAGGTTGTATTTCTCGATGATCTCCATCAGGTTGGCACGCGTCATGACGCGCTGGCTGATGATATGGATGCGCTGCGCGGCGTACGAGGTGACGGTGGAGCGAACCAGTTCCGACGGGATCGCCTGTTCCTCGATCAGGATGGTGGCGCTGGAGCGGTAGGTCGGCGGCCATAGCGCGGCCACCAGCAGGCTGACGGCAAAAAGGGCCGCGGCCACAAGCAGGATGGCGGAGCGCCGCCGGCGAAACGCATCAATATAATCTCTCAGCTCTTTGACCTGATCTTCCATCGCGCGACAACCTTGAATGACTGATTATGCAGAAACTTGGACAAAAATTGGTTGGCCGTTCCTTCGGGGGGTATTTCGTCTCGGACCTGCACGGATAAGCTTTCTGGTAAGCCATATATTACTTCATATTCATCGCCTTGCCTCCCCGTCCATTCCACGGTACAACATATTGTTTTTCAACGGGAAATGGACATCTTGGGGCCGCTGTAGAGGAGCTTGAGGAAAACCGCGCGCGAGGTCGCGGTGTCGCTGCTGTTGTCGTATTTCAGGCGGTTGTAGCGCAAGGCGGTCTCAAGCCCCCATCGTGGCGTCCATTGCCAAACCATGGCGGGATTGACGTAGTAGAGCCGGCGATCAGTATCCGTGAATTGCTCGAAGCCGGAACTCACGTCGTAGGCGCCAACCAAAAATTTTCCCGTCAGCCGGGAAGAAAACGCGCGGCTGACCTGGATGCTAAGGGTGTCGGTCTGCGACAGGACACCCGTGCCGCTGGGGGTAATTGAACGACCGAAACTGGCGCTCAGGCGCGTGGCCTCGAATTTCTTCTCGAGACTGGCGTTTATCAGGTTGGTGGTGCGGTCCTGGGATACCGACACGATGTCATATGCCGTACATACCTCGACGAACGTCAGATTGAAATCGCTGTCGAAAAAGCCGACCAGCTCTCTCGTGAGACAATCGCCCCGTATGAAGCCGTCCGACACCGTTCTCTGGGCACCCACGGAAAACGAAGCACTGAGGGTATCCGAGAACGAATGCGACAGCCCGGCCATGACGCTGCTGCTCCTCGACTCGAAGCGATTCGCGGGGACGTCGAAAATGGAATAAGCGAAGTTGAGCGAGGCCTTGGTCCGGAACGACAGCTGATGCGACATGCCGGCGGTCACGCCGCGAGAGCTGTAGTCAAAAAGACCGAATAATTCTCCATTCTCGTAGGTGGCATCGTTTTTCTGGTAGGCCAGTTGCAACTGGGTCAGCTCCGTCATCATCCAGGTCCATGACGGATAAATATCGGTCGACTTGCGCTCCTTGCGTATCGGCGCGAGCCCGACGTCGGGATCGACGGTATCGCCGACCAGGACGGGCGCATACGAACGGTTTCCATCCAGGCGCCAGGTGCTCCGCTCCGTGAGGTATTTCGAGGAAAAACGGTAGTACTGTCTGTCCCGTCCGAGGTTGCTTCGGTCGGAGTAGCTCTGGCGCAGGAACTCGGCGCTGCCGCTCACCTGCCAGACCGGCGCCTGGACACCCAGGTCCAGCCTGGGAGCGACCAGCGTGGACCTCACCGACGAATGCGGCTGCGTCGTCAGCGAGATATTGTCATTGTACTCGCCTTCTAGCCGGAGACTGGGAGACATCCACCACTCTTCCGCCAGCGACACATTCGACGCCAGCAGCAGACTGAAGAGGCAGAACCGGACGAACGGCATGGATCGGAAACCGCGCTGGGCGCTCATCATGTGACCATCAGAAAAATAGACGATAAATCAAATCTGTTTGTTATTACCGAAACGCGATTCGCGAGGCCGGCCCACCGGCAGTTGCCGCATGATACCCGAGTTGGCACGCATAGTCTGTTGGCCGGCACTCATCATGCCCCCAACAACCGCCGTACCGGCGCGAAACTGCGCCGGTGCACCGGGCTGACACCCGCCCGTTGCAGGGCCGCCATATGCGCGGCCGTCGGATAGCCCTTGTGGCCGGCAAATCCGTATCCGGGAAAGTCCCGGTCCAGATCGCACATCTCGGCATCGCGCGCCACCTTGGCCAGTATCGAAGCGGCGGAAATGGCCGGGACCGTGGCATCGCCCCGGACTACCGTCTGGACGGAACAGGCCAGCCGGGGGGCCCGGTTGCCGTCCACCAGCACCAACTCCGGCTGGACCGAAAGCCCCGCCACGGCGCGCTGCATGGCCAGCAGGCTGGCCTGCAGGATGTTCAACCGGTCGATCTCCTCCACTTCCGCCCGGCCCAACGCCCAGCAAAGCGCGCGCTCCCTGATCAGGACCGACAGCACCTCGCGCCGGCGCGGACTCAGAGCCTTGGAATCGGCCAACCCCTCGATGGGCCGGGCTTCATCCAGGATCACGGCCGCGGCCACGACCGGGCCCGCCAGCGGACCGCGACCGACCTCGTCCACCCCTGCCACGAGCTTCGAAAAACCGGATCGGGACGGCATTGCGTCAGTTTGCCATGGCCGGGCTTTTTCCGGCCGGCAGTTTCCGCGGCTTCAGCATCCGCACCACCGCCTCCGCCGCGCGCGCGTCGGCGTTGCGCCGCAGCGAGCGGTGCATGTCAGTCAGCACCGTGCGCAGGGACTTGGTCTTGTCGCGATGGGCCAGAAAATCCTCCACCGCCATACCGAGCTTCACCGGCGTGGCGTCGCGTTGCATCAGTTCCGGCACGATCTTGCGGCCGGCGAGGATGTTGGGAAGTGCGTACAACTTCACGTTCAGGAACGGCCATACCAGCAGGTAGGACAGCCAGGCCATTTTATATGTAACCACCATCGGTTTTTTGAGCAGGGCCGCCTCGAGGGTGGCAGTGCCGGAGGCCAGCAGCACGATGTCCGCGGCCGCCATGGCATCGCGCGACTGGTTGGCCACGATGGTCACGGGCAGGAACCACGCGCCCTGCCGATACAGTGCTTCCTCGAAAATGGCCCGCGTCTCCGGATTGATGAACGGCGCGACGAAATGAATGTTCGCGTGGCGCTTGTGCAACCACAGCGCCGTTTTCACGAACAGGTCGGCATGACGCCTGAGTTCGCTGCGGCGGCTGCCGGGCAACAGCGCGATCACCGTGCCCTTGGCGGGCAAATGCAGCGCGCGACGCATGGCAGCCATGCCGGAACGTTCGGTGATCTGGTCGGCCATCGGGTGGCCCACGAAAGTCACCGGCACGTGATGCCGGCGGTAATAACTGGCCTCGAACGGAAACAGGGTCAGCATGTGATCCACGGCGCGCCGGATCTTGCGGATGCGCCAGCCGCGCCAGGCCCACACCGTGGGGCTGACATAGTGCATCGTCGGAATGCCGGCGGCCTTCAGTTTTTCCTCCAGGCCAAGATTGAAGTCCGGGACATCGACGCCGATGAACAGGTCCGGCGGACTGGACTGAAAATGATCGATCAGTTTGTTGCGGATGCCGAGAATCTCGGGGTATTTTTCAATCCCCTCGAAGCCGATGACGGAAAGCCGGTCCATGGGGAAAAGACTGCGACAACCGGCGGACTGCATCAACGGCCCGCCGATGCCTTCGAACGAGACGTCAGGCAGGCGCTTTTTGATCTCTCGCAGCAGCCCGGCGCCCAGCAGATCGCCGGAAGCCTCGCCGGCGACAATCCCGATTCTTGTCACGGACCTGGCCGCCACGGATCAGCGAACGATTCCGCGTTCGGACTGCTTGATGAAATCGAGAAAGTGCCTGACTTCGGTGTTCGTGGCCAGTTGCGTCAGCTGTTCGGTCGCCTCGCTCAGGCGCAAACCGGATTTGTAGACCAGCTTGTAGGCCTGTCGCAGGGCCTCGATCGATTGCTCGGAGAAATTCCGGCGCTTGAGCCCGCGCACGTTGAGACCGTGAGGCACGGCGGTATTGCCCGCGACGAGCAGATACGGCGGAATATCCTTGAAGGTCACGGTGCTGATGCCGGTCATGGCGTGCGCGCCGACGCGGCAGAACTGGTGGATCATGGTGAATCCGCCGAAAATTACCTGGTCTTCCACCGTGACATGTCCGGCGAGGCTGGTGCCGTTGGCGAAGATCGTGCGGTTGCCGACATGGCAGTCGTGCGCCACGTGGCAGTACGCCATGATGAAATTGTCATTCCCGACCTGCGTGACCCCGCCACCGGCCGGTGTGCCGCGGTTGAGCGTGCAATATTCGCGGATGGTATTGCGATCACCGATCTCGAGCCGCGTGGGCTCGCCCTTGTAGCCCAGATGCTGCGGGCCTTCACCGATCGATGAAAACTGGTAAATCCGGTTTTCACTGCCGATGCGGGTCGGGCCGTTGATCACGACATGGGGGCCGATCCAGGTCCCGCTGCCGATCTCGACGTCGGCTCCGATAATGGAAAACGCGCCAACCTGAACGTCTTTTCCCAGCTTGGCGCCCGGGTCGACGATGGCCAGGGGATGGATCACTCAGGCTTCCTTGTAGGTGCACATCAACTCGGCGCTGCAACACAGCTCGTCGCCCACATGGGCGCTGCTCTCGAACATCCAGATGCCCTTGACCTTGCGCTTGATTTTCGATGTGAGCCGCAGCTGATCCCCGGGCTCCACCGGGCGCTTGAAACGCGCATTGTCGATGCCGACGAAGTAAAAGATGGCGTTCGCCTTGGGCAGGGCGTCCATGCTCTTGAAGGAAAGAATGGCGCAGGACTGGGCCATGGCCTCGACGATCAGCACGCCCGGCATCACCGGGCGGTTGGGAAAATGTCCCTGGAAAAAAGGCTCATTGATGGTCACGTTCTTGATCGCCGTGATCGACTCGTCTTTGGTCCAGGCCAGCACGCGGTCGACCAGCAGGAACGGATAGCGATGCGGGAGATATTTGAGGACTTCATGGATGTCCAGCGAGTTCAATTTTCATGCTCCTTGGAATGCAGTTGCCATTTCTCTTCCAGTACCTTCAGTCGCTGCGACATCTCGTCCAGATGATGCAGTCGCGCGGCGTTGCGACGCCACTTCTCCGCCGGCTCGGCCTTGAGGCTGGACGAATACGCACCCGCCTGGCGGATGGAACTCGTTACCAGGGACCCCGCGGTGATGTGCACATCGTCGGCGATTTCCAGGTGTCCCGTGATGCCCGCCTGCCCGCCTATGGTGCAGCGTTTGCCGATCCGCGTGCTGCCGGCGATGCCGGCCTGCGCGGCGATCGCGGTGTTGTCGCCAATGTGCACATTGTGGGCGATCTGGATCAGGTTATCCAGTTTCACGCCGTTACCGATGAGGGTATCGTCCAGGGCGCCGCGATCGATGGTGGTGTTGGCGCCTACCTCCACGCCATGGCCAAGGATCACGCGACCGAGCTGGGGGACTTTCTGCCACTGTTCGCCATCCCTGGCAAAACCGAAACCGTCACTCCCGATTATCGCTCCCGGGTGCAGCAAGCAATCCTCGCCAACCGAGCAACGGTCACCGATGACGACTTGCCCGACCAGGCGGCTGCGCGCGCCGACGACCGCGCCGGAGCCGACAAGACAGCCGGGTCCGATGTAGGCATCGTCCTTGATGTCCGCGTCGTCCTCGACCACGGCATGCGGACCGATCCATGCACTGGCGGCGATGCGCGCCGAAGGGCTGACGACGGCACTGGCGTGCGCGCCGGACCTGAACGCCGGCGCGGGATGCAGCAGCTGGGCGATGCGCGCAAAACACAAATGCGGGTTTGCGACGATGAGCGCGGCGCCGGTGCGTTGCGCCGCGTCCGCTTCCGCCAGGATCACCGCACCGGCTGAGGTGGAACCAAGCTTGGAGAGAAATTTCCTGTCGCTGAGATAGGCGATGTCGTCCGGACCGGCGGAGTCAAGCGAGGCCGCGCGCCTGATGACGAGATCGGGGTTCCCCTGCACCCGGCCCTGGAAGCGTCGCGCCAGCTCTGCGAGGGTGACGGCCATCTTGCGTTATTTCTTCCCCAGCCGTTTCAGTATCTTGTCGGTGATATCCGCCTTGTTGCTGGCATAAACCGCGCTTTCCAGGACGAGGTCGAAGTTTTCCTGTTTGGCGATCTCCGCGATGGTCTTCTGCACGATCTTCTGCAGCGCCGCCAGTTCCTCGTTGCGGCGCAGATTGTAGTCCTCGCGGAATTCCTGCGTGGCGCGACGCAGGTCGCGCTTCAGCGAAACTATCTCGAACTCCCTGGATCGATGATCGGCGTCCTTCAGCACCAGGGCGTTCTTTTCCAGTTCCTGTTCCAGCTGCTTGAGCTTGTTCTGCATCTCGACGATCTGCTTGTCGCGCGGCGCGAACTCGGCCTCGAGCTTCTTGAGCGCGGCCTCGCCCTGCGGAGCCTCCTCGATGACCTTGACGGCGTTGACATAACCGATCTTCAGCTCGGCCGCCTGCGGTAATGCCGGCATGGCGCCCAGCGCGCACACGAATGATCCGATGACGATGTCTCTGACGCGCAATCCTGCCTCCTGATGCCTATCGCAGCGGCACACCCAGCGTGAACTGGAAAGATTCCGTTTCGTCGCCCGGCTTGTCGTTCAGCGGAATGGCGTAGCTGAAGCTGAGCGGGCCGACGGGCGAAAACCAATTAAACGCCAAACCGGCCGAATAGCGCAACTGTCCAAGCTCCACTTTCTCGCCGGGGCCGTAGACCATGCCCCCGTCGGTAAACAGGCTGAGGCGCATGGACTTGTTTTCGGTGGACGACCCGGGCAACGGGAACAGCAGCTCCGCGTTCAGCAGCACCCGGCGGTTGCCGCCGACGGGATCGTTCGGCGGCAGGCTGTCGCGGGGGCCGAGCGAGCGCGAACTGAAACCGCGCACCGTGCTGCTGCCGCCGGCGTAAAAATTCTTGTAAAACGGCAGGTCGTCGGTGTCGCCATAGCCGGCGCCGTAACCGAGTTCGCCCTTCACTTTGAAGGTGAGATTTTCAGTGAGCGGCCAGTAACGGCCGGCCAGGTAAGTCAGTTTGTAGTATTCGATATCGGTCCCCGGCACGGCCACCTCGGCGGACAGGCGCTGCAGGCTGCCCGAGGTAGGCAACAACAGGCTGTCCAGGGTGTCGCGCGACCAGCCCAGCGTCGTCTTCAGCACCGTGTTCGACGATCCGTGCTTGGCGACAAAATCCTGGGCGATCTGGGCGCTGCTGGTGTTGGTGTGCAGATCGATCTTTTCCACGTCGGCACCGACGTTGACGGAATTGTCCTCGCTCAACGGAATGCCGAAGAACACGCCCACGCCCTGGGTATCCGCCGAATACGCCGCGGTGTTGGCATCCGCAGCGTCGATGGTACTCGAGAAAATATTGAAACCGCGGCTGACGCCGTTCCTGGTGTAGTAAGGGTTGGTGTAACTGATGCTGAAGTTGGTCGTGGAGTCCGAGTTGTCGAACCTCAGCGACAGCTCCTTGCCGGTGCCGAAGAGGTTGCTCTGGGTGACGCTGGCGTTTAACAGCAAGCCGTCGCTGTCCGAATACCCGACACCCAGCATCAGGTTGCCGGTGGGGCGTTCCTTGACGTTGACGTTGACGTCCACCTGGTCGGCTACGCCGGGTACCGCGGGCGTTTCCACGTTGACGTCGTCGAAGAAACCGAGGCGCTGGAGACGCACGCGCGAACGCTGGATCTTGGCGGCGTTGTACCACGCGCCTTCGTGCTGGCGCATTTCGCGACGCAGCACCTCGTCGCGCGTGGCGATATTGCCGGCGAAATTGACGCGCCGCACGTAGATGCGCCGCCCCGGGTCCACGAAGAAGGTGAAGAAGACCTCCGACTTGTCCTTGTTCACATCGGGAATGGCGTTGACGTTGGCGAAGGCGTAGCCGTCATTCGCCAGGCGGTCGGACATTTTCTTGGTGGTCTCCGTGACCTCCTTGCGCGAAAAAACGCTGCCCGGCTCGATGCCGATCAGCGCGTTCAGCTCGCTCTCCGGGATCACGAAGGTTCCGGCCAGCTTGTGCCCGGTCACGATGTATTTCCTGCCCTCGGTGATATTCACCGTGATGTAGATTTTCTCCTTGTCCGGGGTGATGGAAACCTGGGTGGAATCGATGTTGAACTCGAGAAAGCCCCGGTCCTGGTAGAAGTTGCGCAGCCGCTCCAGGTCGCCGGCCAGTTTCTGTTTCGAGTATTTGTCACGGCTGGAGAACAGCGCGTACCACGGCTTCGGGCCGAGCGTGAACAGCTTGCGCAGCTTCTTGTCGGTAAAAAGCCGGTTGCCGACGAGGTTGATCTCGCGGATGCGCGCCACCTTGCCCTCCGCCACCTGGATATTGATGTCGACGCGATTGCGCTCGAGCGGCGTGACCGTCGGCTGGATGCTGACGGCATAATATCCGCGGCCGAAATACTGCTGCCGCAGCTCCTGCTCCACGCGGTCCAGCAACGACTTGTTGAACACCCGCCCTTCGGCGAGTCCGACTTCCTTCAGGCCCTTTTTCAGGTCCTCTTCCGACATTTCCTTGGTGCCGGCGATCTTGATACCGGCAATGGAGGGCCGCTCCACCACGGACACGGTCAGGACATTGCCGTCCCGCTCCAGCCGCACGTCGCGGAAAAATCCCGTCTTGAACAGGGCGCGCACGGCTTCCTGGGATTTTTTCTCGGTCAGGCTGTCGCCCACCTTGACCGGCAGGTAATTGAACACGGTGCCCGCCGAGATGCGTTGCAGGCCTTCCACGCGAATATCCTTGATCACGAAGGGCTCGGCCGCCTGACCGGCGGACACGCAGGACACACTCAGGAGAAACGCCGCGAGAAATCTTTTCATTCTTTGTTTTTTTCCGGAAACACGCGGGCGGCGGTCATTCAGAAGAAAATCCGGGTCAGATCGTTGTAAAACGCCAGCACCATCAGGCCGACGAGCAGGGCCACGCCGATCTGCTGCCCCCACGCCAGCACGGCATCGGAGAGCGGGCTGCCCTTCACGGCTTCGATAATGTAATACATTAAGTGTCCGCCATCGAGCACCGGAATCGGCAGCAGATTCAGCACCCCGAGACTGATGCTGATGACCGCCAGAAACAGCACGAACTGCTCGACGCCGATCTTGGCGGAAGCGCCGGCATACTGTGCGATGGTGAGCGGCCCGCTGATATTGCGCGTGGACACCTCGAGCTTGAGCATGCGATAGAGCATTTCCAGCGTGAGCACCGACATCATCCAGGTATTGCCGACGCCTTCCGTCAATGCCTCGAGTGAACCAAAGCGGACCTTGACCCGCATGTCCTCGGGTATCCCGGGGAATTGCGGCCGGACTTTGATTTGCCCGATGGTCTTGCCGCCCTGCTCGACGGCGTCAGGCGTGACATTGAAATCCAGCCGCGCGCCGCCGCGTTCCACCGTCACCTGCAGGGCCTGGCCCGGGCTGCGGCTGATCACCGCCACCAGATCCTCCCAGGTGTTCACGGGGCGGGAGTTGACCTCCACCAGGCGATCGCCGACCTGCATGCCCGCGCGCTGGGCGGGTCCCGGTTCGATGGCGCCGATCACCGGCAACACTTCCGGATAATAACCGATCAGGCCGATGCCGCGTTCGATCAGCGAGGCGTTCACCTGCTGCACCGGCAGGCTCGAAAGATCGAGCTCAAGCCGTTTCACCTGGCCCTGCGCATCGCGCACCTCCACCAGCACGCGTGCCTGGTCGAGCGCGCGCTGAAACACGTACAGCCGCCGGTGATCCCAGCTCTGCACTTCCCTGCCGTCGATGCTGAGGATGGTGTCGCCGGCGCGGAATCCCGCCTGCTGCGCGATCGAGCCCTCGGCGACCTTGCCGACCACCGGCTGGATGCCGTCCACGCCGACCATGTAGATCGCCCAGTAGGCCAGGATGGCGAAAATGAAATTGAACAGCGGGCCCGCGACCACGATGGCCATGCGTTTCCAGACGCGCTGGCGGTTGAAGGCCCGGGGCAGCTCCGACGCCGGTACTTCGCCCTCGTTCTCGTCCAGCATCTTCACGTAGCCGCCGAGCGGGAACGCGCCGATGGCCAGCTCCATGCCGTCCGGGCCGACGCGGCGCGACCACAGCGGTTTGCCGAAACCGACGGAGAAACGCAGCACCTTCACGCCCAGGCGCCGCGCCACCCAGAAATGCCCGAATTCGTGCACCGTGATCAGGATACCCAGAGCGACCACGAAGGCGCCGGCATAATATAGTAGATCCGTCATGTCACCCCCTGTCTGGCGCGCGGGGCGCGCGCCGCAATGAAAGCGCCCGCCATGTCGCGGGCGCGCTGATCGTCTGACAGGATGGCCTCGAGATGAGTTTCACGGCTGGCCGGCAGATTCGACAAAGCATGTTCGATCACGCGCGGGATATCGGTAAACCCGATGCGCCGGTCGAGAAAGGCCTGCACCGCGACCTCGTTGGCCGCGTTCAGGATCGCCGGCATGGTGCCGCCGCCGCGCGCCGCCTCGTAGGCCAGGCGCAGGCAGGGAAAACGGTCCAGGTCCGGCGCGCTGAAATCCAGCCGGCCCACTTCGAGCAGATTGAGGCTCTTCACGCCGGATTCGATGCGCTCAGGCCAGGCCAGTGCATGCGCGATCGGCGTGCGCATGTCGGGATTCCCCAGCTGGGCCAGCACCGAGCCGTCGACGTACTCGACCAGCGAGTGGATCACGCTCTGCGGGTGAATGACGATTTCGACCTGGTCCGGCGGCAGGCCGAACAGCCAGCAGGCCTCGATCAATTCCAGGCCCTTGTTCATCAGGGTCGCGGAATCCACCGAGATTTTCCGGCCCATGACCCAGTTGGGATGGGCGCAGGCCTGTTCCGGCGTCACCCCGGCCAGCGCCTCGGCCGGCGTCGCGCGGAAGGGTCCGCCGGAGCAGGTCAGGAAAATGCGCCGCACGCCGGGCGCCGCGATACCGGCGCGGAAGCCTTCCGGCATGCACTGGAAGATGGCGTTGTGCTCGCTGTCCACCGGCAACAGTTCGGCGCGGCAGCGCTGCGCCTCCTCGATGAAGATGCGGCCGGACATCACCAGCGGTTCCTTGTTGGCCAGCAGCACGCGCTTGCCGGCGCGCACCGCGCCGAGCGTCGGCGCCAGCCCGGCGGCGCCGACGATGGCGGCGACGATGATGCGTGCCTGCGGATGCGTCGCGGCCGCGTTCAATCCCTCGGCGCCGGACAGAACCTCGATGTCGAGGCCGGCGGCGCGGATTTTTTCCGCCAGGCGGCCGGCGGCGCGCGGGTCGAGCATCGCCGCCGTGCACGGCAGGAAACGCCGGCATTGCTCGAAAAGCCGGTCAACCTGGGTATTGGCGGTCAGGCCAACGACGCGGTACTTTCCGGGGTGTCGCGCCAGCACGTCGAGCGCGTTGATTCCGATCGAGCCGGTGGAACCCAGGATGGTCACGCCGCGCGCGCCGGACTCAGGCCGTTCCGTGGAAACGTTTTTTTCCGTGATGGTCATGCATCAAACTTCAACAGGAAAATCGCGCCGAGCGCGAACACCGGCACCGCGGACGTGAGGGCGTCGATGCGATCCAGCACGCCGCCGTGGCCGGGAAGCAGCCTGCCGCTGTCCTTGACGCCGGCGATGCGCTTCAGCTTGCTCTCCGTGAGGTCGCCGACCACCGAGAACAATGCCGTCACGGCAGCCAGCCCGATCCACAGCGCCAGCGGTATTCCCTCGAATTTCCACAGTATTGTCCCACAAAGCCAGGCCAGCAGCACGACACCGAGCACGCCGCCCGCGACACCCTCCACCGTCTTGCCGGGACTGACGCGCGGCGCGAGTTTGGTCCGGCCCAGAAAGGAACCGGCGAAATAGGCGGCGCTGTCCGCGACCCACACCAGCACGAACACGTACAGCAGCATGCGCGGCCTGTCGTTGTCCGCGGCCAGCAGATAAACCGCCGCGACCCACAAGGGGATCAGCACCAGGAAACCGCCGGCCAGTTTGCCCGTCACAGCGGTGAACATCCCCCGCTTCAGGTCGCGACGGATGAACAGCTCCGTCAGCGCCCACAGCCACCACAGCGCGGCGGCGGCCAGGAACGAAACGACGAGATCGGGATGCAGCGGAACGAGATTCAGGCTCAGCATGCCGAATAGCAGCAGGCCAGCCACGTAGCCGAGGCGGGACGCGCGGCGGTGCAGGCCGGACAAGGTTGCCCACTCCCAGGCCGCGGCTGCGATGAACGCCCCGAACAGCAGGGCCAGCCACGGAAGGGAAAGATAAAATAGCCCCGCCACCAGCAGCGGCACCAGAACGATGGCGGTCAGGATGCGCTGTTTAAGCATGGCGCGCGGCTTCGATCTGATCACCGGTCAGACCGAAACGGCGCTGGCGTCCGGCATACGAGGCCAGCGCCTGCTCGAATTGCGCGCGATCGAAATCCGGCCACAGGACCGGGGTGAAATACATTTCGGTGTAGGCCAGCTGCCACAACAGGAAATTGCTGATGCGCTGCTCGCCGCCGGTGCGGATGAACAGGTCGGGCTCAGGCACGCCGGCGAGGCTGAGAAAGGGTTCGAGACTCGCCTCCGTGATCGTCGCGGGGTCGATCTCGCCATTCACGGCGCGTTGCGCCAGTTGGGCGCAGGCCTGGGCGATGTCCCAGCGACCGCCGTAGTTGGCGGCGATGGTGAGCGTCAGTGCCTGGTTGTCGCGCGTCAGCATTTCCGCCTGGCGGATGCGCGAAGCAATCTTTTCGCCGAAGCGGGCGATATCGCCGATGACGCGGAACCGCACGTTGCTCTTGTGCAGCTTCTTGATTTCGTTCTCCAGTGCGCTCAGGAACAGGTCCATGAGCAACTGCACTTCCTGCGCCGGACGCCGCCAATTTTCGCTGCTGAAGGCGAACAGCGTGAGGTGCCTGATTTCCTTTTCCGCGCAGGCCGACACCATGTCGCGCACGCGCTCCACGCCCTTGCGATGACCGGCGATGCGCGGCAGCCCGCGGCTCTTGGCCCAGCGGCCGTTGCCGTCCATGATCACGGCGACGTGCTGCGGCGTGTCCGATTGCGCCGCCAGCTTCGCCGCCATGCCGTTGTTTTCAGACTTGTCCATTCAAATATTGAATTTAGCCACAGAGCACACAGAGATCACAGAGTGAATAATCCGATGTTTATCTCTGTGCGCTCCGTGGTCTCTGTGGCAAAAAATGAATATCCCTGCCATACATCACACCTGCATGATGTCCTTTTCCTTGGCCGCGACCAGCTTGTCCACTTCGCCGATGAAACGGTCGGTGAATTTCTGCACCGCCTCTTCCGCGCGCTTGTCGTCGTCCTCGGTGATGAGCTTTTTCTTCAGGGCGTCCTTCAGGTGCTGGTTGGAATCGCGCCGCACGTTGCGGATCGCGACCTTGGCGTTCTCGCCCTCGGCGCGCGCGTGCTTGGACAGCTCCTTGCGGCGCTCCTCGGTCAGGGCCGGCAGCGGCACGCGGATCACGCCGCCGGAGGCCATCGGGTTGAGTCCCAGATCGGACTCGCGGATGGCCTTTTCGATCGCGGCCGCCTGGCCCTTGTCGTAGGGTGTCACCGTCAGCGTCCGGGCGTCGGCGGCCGAGACGTTGGCCACCTGGTTCAGCGGGGTCTTGTTGCCGTAATAATCGACGCGCACGTTTTCCAGCAGCCCGGGGTGGGCGCGCCCGGTGCGGATCTTGCCGAGGTCGTTCTTCAGCGTCTCCACCGATTTCGCCATGCGCGTTTCCGCGTCTTTCTTGATGCTCTCGACTGATTGCGTCATGCCTGGGCTCCTTTCACAAGTGTGCCGACGTCTTCTCCCCGGCAAACACGCATCAGGTTGCCGGCTTTATGGATGCTGAACACGCGCAGGTGCATCTTCTGGTCGCGGCACAGCGCGATAGAGGCCGCGTCCATGACGCCCAGCCGCTTCTCCAGCACCTCGTCGAAACTGATGGTTTCATAGCGTTTGGCATCGGGATGCTTCACCGGATCGCGGTCGTATACGCCATCCACCTTGGTGGCCTTGAGCACGACGTCGGCGCCGATCTCCATGCCGCGCAATGTCGCGGCGGTATCGGTGGTGAAGAAGGGATTGCCGGTGCCGGCGGCGAAGATCACCACGCGCCCCTGTTCCAGATGGCGGATGGCGCGGCGGCGGACGTAGGGCTCCACCACCTGGTCCACCCGCAGCGCCGACTGCACGCGCACCGGAACGCCCAGTTTCTCGAGCGCGTCCTGCATGGCCAGTGAATTGATGACGGTAGCGAGCATGCCCATGTAATCGGCCGAGGCCCGGTCCATACCCTGGGCCGAGGGCGCGACGCCGCGGAAGATGTTGCCGCCGCCGATGACGACGGCCAGCTGCACCCCGCTCTCGACCACCGACTTGATCTCGGCGGCGACGCGCGCCAGCACCTCGCGGTTGATGCCGTAGGCATCGGAACCCATGAGTGCCTCGCCGGAAAGCTTGAGCAGCACGCGGCGGTAGGCGGGAACCCCGGACGCGCTGTTCAAGATCAACCCCCTTTGACCGTCGCCATGACTTCAGCGGCGAAATTGTCGGAGCGCTTTTCCAGGCCCTCGCCGACTTCGTAGCGGATGAAGCCCTTCACGGTCGCGCCCTTCGACTTGAGCAGTTTCTCGACCGTGGTCTCCGGGTCCTTCACGAACGGCTGCCCGAGGAGAGTGATTTCGTTGAGATACTTGTTGACCCGGCCCATGACCATTTTTTCGATGATGTCGGCCGGCTTGCCGCTGGCCTTGGCCTGCTCGGCGAAAATCTCCTTTTCCTTGGCCACGGCCGCGGCCGGCACCTGGTCCTTCGACACATATTCCGGGCGGCTGGCGGCGACGTGCATGGCGATGTCCTTGGCAAGACTCTCATCGCCGCCTTCCAGCACCACCAGCACGCCGATCTTGCGGCCGTGGACATAGCTGCCGATATGGCCCTGTCCCGTCGTCAGCCGCTCGAAACGCCGGACATTGATGTTCTCGCCCAGCTTCATGACCAGGCCTTCGCGCACCTGGGCCACGGTGGCCGGCGCGCCGTCCTGGTGCGGAAGCCGGTACAGCGCGTCCACGTCGGCCGGCTGGCTGCCAGCCACGCGCGACGCGACCGCGGCGGCGAAGGACTCGAACTCGTCGCCCTTGGCGACGAAGTCGGTTTCGCAATTCACCTCGGCCATGGCGGCGGTCTTGCGATCGGCGCCGACATGAATCCCGATCGTGCCTTCGGCGGCGATGCGCCCCGCCTTCTTCTCGACCTTGGCGCCGGCCTTCTTGCGCAGCAGATCCGCCGCGGCTTCCATGTCGCCGTTGGTTTCCGTGAGCGCGGCCTTGCATTCCATCATGCCGAGCCCGGTGCGCTCGCGCAGTTCTTTTACCTGTTGTGCTGATATGCTCATGATTTCAAATCCGTAAGTATTAATTCCGCCACAGAGTACACAGAGATCACAGAGGGAAAACAAAACCAACTCGAACTTGTTTTGATAATTCCTGGCCTCTCTTTTCTCTGTATCCTCTGTGCGCTCTGTGGCAAATATTCATAAAACCAAGGGGGCATTGCCCCCTTGATGTCACATTTTTTATTCGTCGTCCTGCCCGGGAAGCGTCTCTTTTTTGGCGCGTCCGGCCCCTTTCGGCTTGGCGTGCGTGGCACGCTTGGGCTTGTCCGCCGGCTTCTCGACTGCCTCCACCGCCTTTTCAGCTTCCGCGGCGGCGTCGGCCGGCGCCGATGCGGTTTTCTTCCTGGCGACGACCTTCACCTTGGTCGGTTCTTCCCTGACCTCGATGAACTCGTCGTCGCCCGACACGATGGCGGCCTGATGCTGCTCGCGGCCGGCGAGGATGGCGTCCGCCGCGGCGCGCGCATACAGCTGGATCGCGCGGATGGCGTCGTCGTTGCCCGGAATGACGTAGTCCACGCCGTCGGGCTTGCAGTTGGAATCGACCACGCCGACCACGGGGATGTTCAGCTTCCTGGCCTCGGAGACGGCGATGTATTCATGGCCGACGTCGACGACGAACACGGCGTCGGGCAGGCCGGACATCTCCTTGATGCCGCCCAGGCTCTTTTCCAGCTTGACGCGTTCGCGGTCGAGGTCGAGCAGTTCCTTCTTGGAAAGCTTCTTGCTGCTGGTTTCATCCGCCAGGATGGATTCGAGCATTTTCAGGCGCTCGATGGATTTCTTCACGGTGCGGTAGTTGGTCAGCATCCCGCCCAGCCAGCGATGGTTCACGTACGGGGCGCCGCAGCGCCGCGCTTCCTCGCCGATGATGTCGGTCGCCTGGCGCTTGGTGCCGACGAACAGCACCGTGCCGCCGTTGCCGGCGAGCTTGGTCAGGTACCCCATCGCCTCGTTGAACAGCGGCAGGGTCTTTTCCAGGTTGATGATGTGGATGCGGTTGCGCTCGCCGAAAATATAGGGGCGCATCTTGGGGTGCCAGAAACGCGTCTGGTGGCCGAAATGCACGCCGGCCTCCAGCATCTGGCGCATGGTGACGTTGCTCATTGATATCTCCTTCGGGTTTTTCCGCCGCGGATCCCATGCATCAATCCGGCCGATCCCGTGGGAACGACCGGACACCCGGATGCCTGTGACGATGCCGCGTGTGGGTTTAGGGTTTGACTGCCTGTAACTGCTCGAACTGCGGGCGGCTTTATACCATAAGCAGGGCGATTACGACAATGTTTTCATGGGTTTGTGCCGGAATTCATGCGCGAAAGGGCTTTGTAAAACCGCCCGGTTCCCGGACAATACGCCTGTAGCCAAGCACTTATGCCCGTTACCATCAAAACCCCCGCGGAAATCGAGAAAATGCGCGTCGCCGGCCGGCTCGCCGCCGAGGTGCTGCGCATGATCCGGCCGCATGTCCAGCCCGGCATCACCACCGGCGAACTCGACCGGCTGTGCCACGATTTCATCGTCAACGAGCAGCAGGCCATCCCGGCGCCGCTCAACTACAAGGGCTTCCCGCGTTCCATCTGCACCTCGGTGAATCACCAGGTGTGCCACGGCATCCCGGGCGACAAAAAACTCAAGAAAGGCGACATCGTCAACATCGACGTCACCGTCATCAAGGACGGTTACCATGGCGACACCAGCAAGATGTTCTTCGTCGGCGAGCCCTCGGTGCAGGCGAAACGGCTGGTGCAGGTGACGCACGAGTGCATGCTCAAGGGCATCGAAATGGTGCGGCCGGGAATCCGGCTCGGGGATATCGGGCACGCCATCCAGCGGCACGCCGAGACGCACGGCTTTTCGGTGGTGCGCGAGTACTGCGGCCATGGCATCGGGCGGGAATTCCACGAAGACCCGCAGGTGCTGCATTACGGCATGCCGGGAACGGGCATGGCGCTGGAGGCCGGCATGACCTTCACCATAGAGCCCATGATCAACGCCGGCCGGCGCGAAGTGAAACTGCTGCCTGACAACTGGACCGTGGTCACGCGCGACCATTCGCTGTCCGCGCAATGGGAACATACCGTGCTGGTGACGCCGGCGGGCCATGAAGTGCTGACGCTCGCGCCCGGCGACGAACCGTAACGAACATGGCTGGCGCCCGGGACAACGTATTCAACAGCCGCGAATTCGACCACACGCTGGCCGCCACCGACAAACCCCTTCCCCTGTTCCGCGCCGCATTGCAAAGCGGCCGGGAAAATCTCAAGCAACGTTTTTTCGGGCACAGCGGCGCCGCGCTGCTGGTGACGGCGCACGCCAGGCTGATCGACCAGTTGATCGTACGCGCCTGGAACCGGCACCTGCCGCTGCTGCCCCCGGGTTTCCGCGCCGCCCTGGTGGCGGTGGGCGGTTACGGACGCGGAGAACTGCATCCGGCCTCGGACATCGACCTCATGGTGCTGCTGGAAAAGGACAAACCGGCGAAGGTGCAGCCCTTCGTCGAGGCCCTGATCCGTTTCTTCTGGGACATGGGGCTCGAAGTCGGCCACAGCGTGCGCACCCTGAAGGACTGCGTGCGCGAAGCGAAAGACGATATCACCGTGGCCACGAACCTGATGGAATCGCGCCTGCTCGACGGCGACGCGGAACTGTTCCGCAAGATGCGCCAGATGACGCATGCCTCGAAAATATGGCCGAGCCACAAATTCTTCGCCGCCAAGCGCCAGGAGCAGATACAGCGGCATCACCATTTCCACGACACCGCTTACAACCTGGAGCCGAACATCAAGGACGGTCCGGGCGGCTTGCGCGACATCCACATGATCTCGTGGGTGACGCAGCGGCATTTCGACACGGCGTCGCTGCACGACCTGGTCAAGCCCGGCTTCCTGAACGAGGAGGAATACCGCACGCTGATCCGGGGCAGGAACTTCCTGTGGCACGTGCGTGCCGGGCTGCACTACCTCGCCGGCCGGCGCGAGGACCGCCTGCTGTTCGATCATCAGCGCGACCTGGCCAGACACTTCGGCTACAAGAACCGTCCCGGTTTTCTCGCCGTCGAGCAGTTCATGAAGCGCTACTACCGGACCGTGAAGGAACTGTCCCTGCTCAATGAAATCCTGTTGCAGCACTTCGAGGAGGCCATCCTCACACGCGGGCGCATCAAGGCCCGCCCGCTCAATCGCCGCTTCCAGTCGCATCACGGATTCCTCGAGGTGACGCACCCGCGGGTATTCGAGCGCGCGCCGTTCGCGCTGCTCGAAATGTTCCTGCTCATGCAGCAGCACCCCGAACTCAAGGGCGTGCGCGCCGGCACCATCCGCCTGGTGCGCGCCAACCTGCACCGCATCGACAACAAGTTCCGCCGCGATCTCGCCTGCCGCAGCCTGTTCATGGAGATCATGCGCCAGCCGCGCGGCATTACCCACGAGTTGCGACGCATGAACGCCTACGGCGTGCTCGGTGCCTACCTGCCCGCCTTCGGGCGCATCGTCGGCCAGATGCAGCATGACCTGTTCCACGTCTACACGGTGGACGCCCACTCGCTCATGGTGGTACGCAACCTGCGCCGCTTCGCCATACCCGAGTTCCGCGGCGAATTCCCGCTGGCGAGCGAGCTGATCCAGAAACTGGTCAAGCCCGAACGCCTGTATCTCGGCGGCCTGTTTCACGACATCGCCAAGGGCCGCGGCGGTGACCACTCCGAGCTGGGAGAAAAAGAGGCCGAGGCCTTCTGCCGCCTGCACAATTTGAGCGAATACGACACGCGCTTCGTATGCTGGCTGGTGCGCTACCACCTGCTGATGTCGGCCACCGCGCAACGCGAGGACATCTCCGATCCCGACGTGGTGCTGCGCTTCGCCCAGCGCGTCGGCGACCAGGAGCACCTCGACAATCTCTACCTGCTCACGGTCGCGGACATGCGCGGCACCAGCCCGGCCGTCTGGAATACCTGGAAAGGCCGCCTGCTGTCGCAGTTGCACAGCGCCACCTCGCGCCTGCTCGCGCGCGGCATCGCCCAGCCGATCGATCTGGAAGAGCATGTCGCCGATCTGCGCCGGTCCGCGCTGGAAAAATTGCGGCCCGCCGGGATTCCGGAGGCGGCCGTGCAACGCTTCTGGCAGGACCTCGACGCAGACTATTTCCTGCCCTACGACGTGGAAAGTCTTGCCTGGCATGCCCAATCGCTGGCCGCGGCGCCCGCCACCGATCTGCCGATCGTGGCCACGCGCTGCACGCCGGAACTCGGCGGCAGCGAATTCCTGATCTACACGCCGGACCGCGACGATCTGTTCGCCATCATCACGGCGGGCTTCGACCGCCTGAACCTGTCGATCATGGACGCGCGCATCCACACGCTGCGCAACGGCTTCGCGCTCGATACCTTCGTGGTGCTGGATCATGCCGGCCAGCCGGTGAGCGATGCGCGCGCGCTGGGGCAACTGCAAAAGGCCATGCGCGACCAGATGCTGAACCCGAAACCCGGACGCGAAATGCAGGCAAGCGGCTTGCAACGCCAGCTCAAGCACTTCCCGATTGAAACGCGCGCAAGCTTCAGCCCCTCGCCCAAGGGACAGCTCACCATCATGGAGGTCACGGCGCAGGACCGGCCGGGACTGCTCTACCAGGTGGCACTGACGCTCAAGGACTGTCGCGTAAACCTGGTGGCCGCCAAGGTCGCGACCTACGGCGAGCGCGCCGAGGATATTTTCTTCGTCAACGGCCGCGACCTGCGGCAGCCGCTGACGCTGGAGCAGATGAAACTTCTGGAAGCGGAAATCGTGCGGCGCCTGGCGCCGGCGCCGGAGAAATCCGAAGCAAGGTCGTTGGAATTTTAATTAATAAAATATTTGCCACAGAGCACACAGAGAACACAGAACGGAATTCATTACTTTTCAATCTCTGTGTCCTCTGTAATCTCTGTGGCTGATTTATTAAATTCATATCAGCCGCCCAAGTAGGACTCCTGCACCTTCGTGTCCTTCAGCAGCGCCTTCGCCGAGTCGGCCAGCACGATGTTGCCGCTCTCCATGACGTAACCGCGATGGCTGACCTCGAGCGCGAGGCGGGCGTTCTGCTCCACCAGCAGCAGCGTCATGCCCTCTTCCGCGATGCGCCGGATGATCCCGAAGATCTTCTGCACCAGCATCGGTGCCAGTCCCATGCTGGGTTCGTCGAGCAGCAGCAGACGCGGGCGGCTCATGAGCGCGCGCCCGATGGCCAGCATCTGCTGCTCGCCGCCGGAAAGTGTGCCGGCCGATTGCGTGCGCCGCTCGGCCAGACGTGGAAACAGTTCGTACAGCCGGTCCATGTCGGCGCGGATGGCCGCGTGATCGCGGCGCGCGTAGGCGCCGATCTTGAGATTCTCTTCCACCGTCAGACGTCCGAAGATGCCGCGCCCCTCCGGCACCAGTGAGATACCGCGGCGCACCAGTTCGTAAGACGGCCGGCCGGTGATAGCCGCGCCTTCATACAGGATCTCGCCCCGGCTCGGCGGCAGCATGCCGCACAGCGACTTGAGCGTGGTGGTTTTGCCGGCGCCGTTGGCGCCGATCAGGCACACCAGCTCGCCCTGCTTCACGGCCAGGTCGATACCTTTCACGGCGCGGATACCGCCGTAGGACACCTCCAGCCCGCGCGCCTCCAGGAAACTCATGCCACCGTTCCCCCGCCCAGATAGGCTTCGATGACGCGCGCGTCGCGCTTGACCTCGGCCGGCACGCCTTCGGCGATTTTTTTGCCGTAATCGAGCACGGCGATGCGGTCGCACAGGCCCATCACCAGCTTCACGTCGTGCTCGATCAGCAACAGGGTCACACCGTCGGCGCGGATTTTCTGCAACAGCTCCTGCAACTTCGCGGTCTCGCTCGGGTTCATGCCGGCCGCGGGCTCGTCCAGCGCCAGCAACGCCGGGTCGGTGGCGAGCGCGCGCGCGATTTCCAGCCGGCGCTGGTCGCCGTAAGGAAGATGCTTGGCCGGCAGGTAGGCCTGCTTCGTGATGCCGACGTATTCCAGCAGCGCGCGCGACCGCTCGAGGATGGCCGCCTCCTCGGCGCGCGTAACGTCGTCACGCAGGATCGCGCCGACGATGCCGGCGCGCGTGCGCAGGTGCCGCCCCACCATCACGTTTTCGATCGCCGTCATGTTGGCGAACAGGCGTATGTTCTGGAAGGTGCGCGCGAGACCCAGGCCAACCACCTGGTTCGGCTTGCAGCCGGTGAGCGGATTGCCGCGCAGGCGCACGCTGCCGGCGTCGGGCCGGTACAGACCGGTGAGAACGTTGAACAACGTGGTCTTGCCGGCGCCGTTCGGCCCGATCAGGCCGTAGATCTCGCCGGCGTGGATCTGCAGCGACACGTCGCTGAGCGCCGCCAGTCCGCCGAAATATCTGGACACGCCGCTGACCACGAGCAGCGGTTCGGCGCGGGGCTGCACTTCGGCCTCAGCGGCGGGTGTCATAGAGCGAGGCCTGTTCCTGTGCCAGCACCGAGGCGTCGGAGCCGAATTCCTGGCGGCGCCGCACCGACGGCAGCAACCCGGCGGGACGGAAGATCATGATCAGCACCAGCGCCAGCCCGAACAGCAGCATGCGCAGGTCGGCGGCGTCCACCAGCACGCGGCCGAACAGCCAGTCCTGCAGCACGCCTACGTAGCGCAGCGCTTCCGGGAACACCGTCAGCAGCACGGCACCGAGGATGACGCCGGGAATGTTGCCCATGCCGCCCAGCACGATCATGCACAGCACGATGATGGACTCGAACAGGTGGAAACTTTCCGGGCTGATGAAGCCCTGGAAGCCCGCGAACAGGCCGCCGCTGATGCCGCCGAAGGACGCGCCCATGGCGAAGGCCAGCAGCTTGACGTTGCGCGTGTTGATGCCCATGGCCTCGGCCGCGACCTCGTCCTCGCGGATCGCCACCCAGGCGCGCCCGATGCGCGAGTTCTGCAGGCGCATGGAAATGAAAATGATCAGCAGCGCCAGCGCCAGGAACAGGTAGTAATAGAAATAGATGCCTGGAAAGCTCATGCCGAACAGGCTGCGCGGCTCACTGAAGGAGAAACCGCCGATGGCGATGGGATCGATCAGGTTGACACCCTGCGGACCGTTGGTGATGTTGACCGGCGCGTTGAGGTTGTTGAGGAAGATGCGGATGATCTCGCCGAAGCCGAGCGTGACGATGGCCAGGTAATCACCGCGCAGCCGCAGCGTCGGCGCGCCCAGCAGAATGCCGAAGACGGCGGCGATGCCGGCGCCGATCGGCAGCAACGCCCAGAACGGCAGGTGCAGGCCGAAATGCGGCGACGCCAGCAGCGCGTACAGGTAGGCGCCGACGGCGTAGAACGCGATGTAGCCGAGGTCGAGCAGGCCGGCGTAACCCACCACGATGTTGAGCCCGAGCGCCAGCATGATGTACAGCAGCGTGAAATCCAGGATGCGCACCCAGCCGTGCCCGAGCGCCGCCCCGGTCAGGAACGGCGCCGCCGCCAGCAGCACCGCCACCAGCACGTAGGCCGCCCAGGCCGCGCGGCGGTCATACTTCAATGCATTCCAGCGATTGCTCAGGGATATCATAAGAATAAAAAAGACATGCCACAGAGTACACAGAGGCGACAGAGGTATGACTGTTTTTTGACATCTCTGTGCGCTCTGTGTTCTCTGTGGCTAAAGTCTTTAAGTTTCATTTTCATATCACTCAAGCGCGTTCCACGACGCGCTCGCCCAGCAGACCGGAAGGCCGGAACACCAGCACCAGGATCAGCACGAAAAAAGCGAACACATCCTGATAGTGGCTGCCGAGGAAACCGCCGGTGAGCGCGCCGATGTAACCCGCGCCCAGACTTTCGATCAGGCCCAGCAGCAGCCCGCCGAGCACGGCGCCGGCGATGTTGCCGATGCCGCCCAGCACCGCGGCGGTGAAGGCCTTGAGGCCGAGCATGAAGCCCATGTGGTAATGCGCCAGCCCGTAATAGGCGCTGACCATGACGCCGGCGACCGCCGCCAGCGCCGCGCCGATCATGAACGTCACCGAGATGATGGTGTTGACGTTGATGCCCATGAGCCCGGCGATGTCCTGCGCCTGCGCCGTGGCGCGCATGGCGCGCCCGAGGCGCGTGCGCTTGATGAGCACCAGCAGGCCCGCCATCAACAGGCAGGAGAGGAGCACGATGAATATCTGCAGATTGGTGATCACGGCGCCGCCGATCTCGTATCGCTCCAGCGGCAGCAGCGGCGGGAAGCTGATGTACTGCTTGCCCCAGATCAGCATCGCCAGGTTCTGCAACACAATGGACATGCCGATGGCGGTGATGAGCGCCGCCAGCCGCGGCGCGCGCCGCAACGGGCGATAGGCCACGCGCTCGATCAGGAAACCCAGCGCGACGCACACCGCGATCGCGGCCAGCAGCCCGAGTGCCACGATGGCCAGGCCGTTGATGCCGGCACCGTCCGCCATGAAGGCGCCGATGACGGCGAGGCAGATCATGGCGCCGAACATGGTCACCTCGCCGTGCGCGAAGTTGATCAGCTCGAGGATGCCGTACACCATGGTGTAACCCAGCGCCACCAGGGCGTAGATGCTGCCGAGGACCAGTCCGTTGATCAGCTGCTGGGTGAGGATATCCATTTAATATTATGGAGAACGCAGATAAACGCAGATTTTAAATAGAAGGACGCAGATTGATTTTTCATCCGCGTTCATCCGCGTGTGTAATCTGCGTGCATCTGCGGTCCCATATTATTATTTCTGTCCGGCGTCGCCCATGACGGTTTCCAGCACTTCCCACTTGCCGTCTTTCACGCGGTACATGGTGATGGCGCCGCCGCGGATGTCGCCGCGCTCGTCGAAGCTGATCTGGCCGGTCACGCCGTTGAGGCGCACGTGCGGCAGATGCGCGAGATACTTCGCGGGCTCCGCGGAGTCGGCCATTTTCATCGCCTCCACCATGGTGCGCGCGGCGTCATAGGCATAGGGCGCGTAGGTCTGGATGGTGCCGAAGCGCTCGGTGAACTTCTTGCGGAACTCCGGGCCGCCCGGCATGCTGTCGATCGGCAGGCCGGGCGAGGACGCGGTCACGTCCGCGGCGGCGGTGCCGGCCAGCTTGAGGAATTCGGAAGTCTGCACGCCGTCGCCGCCCAGAAACTTCGCCTGGATGCCGAGCGAGCGCAGCTGCTTGATCATCGGCGCACCCTGCGCGTCCATGCCGCCGTAGAACAGCAGGTCGGGCTTTTTGGCCTTGATCGAGGTGAGGATGGCGAGAAAATCCGTGGAGCGGTCGGTGGTGAATTCGCGCGCCACGATCTCGCCGCCGGAGGCCTTCACCGCTTTCTCCACCTCGTCCGCCAGCCCCTGGCCGTAGGCGGTGCGGTCGTCGATGATGGCGATGCGTTTCGCCCCGAGCTTGTTCACCGCGTATTCGCCCAGCACCTTGCCCTGCTGGCGGTCGTTGGTCATGACGCGGAAGGCGGTCTTGAATCCCTGGGCGGTGTAGGCGATGGCGGTGGCGGACGGGGAAATCTGGGGAATGCCGGCGTCGAGATAGATCTTGGAGGCGGGAATGCTGGTGCCGGAGTTGAGGTGGCCGAGCACGCCGGCCACGCGCTGGTCCACCAGCTTCTGCGCCACGATGGTGGCGGTGCGCGGATCGGCCATGTCGTCCTCGCTCGCCAGCACGAATTTCACCTTCCTGCCGCCGAGCGTGACGCCCGCGGCATTGATCTCGTCGAGCGCGAGGCGCGCGCCGTTGTCGTTGTCCTTGCCCAGGTGCGCCTGCGGGCCGGTGAGCGGCGAGACCTGCCCGATCTTCACCGTCATCTCGCCGGCGTCCGCGCCGGTGGCGGCTTCTTCCTTCTTGCCGCAGGCATTCAGCCCGAGCGCCAGGGCGAACGCCCAGACTGTCCATTGCGTCATACGCGGTCCGCTCATGAAATTTCTCCTCGATATTTTTTCGGAAACGGCACTGTCGCAAATCTTAGCGCAAAAACCCCGCCCGGACCCAACCTATCGTCAGCCCGGGATCGAATGAGACAAGAAAGATTAACCGTCCCCCTGCCGGAACGGAATGCGGAGTCGCAGGCCGACCGGGAGATCCGCGTCCTGCAGGTCATTGATGAAACGCAGCGCGTCCACGTGAATATTGTACTGCCGCGCGATCGAGGCCAGCGTGTCGCCCCGGCGCACGACATACTCGCGTGACTTCTCGTCCGCCATCGCCGCCTGCACCGGAACCGGCGCCGGCGCCGGGCGGCGCGCCAGGTGGCGCTTGATGCCGCGAAAGATGCCGGCGGCCATCTTCTGCTGGAAGGCCGGCGAACGCAGTTTCTTTTCCTCCGAGGGATTGGAGATGAACGCGGTCTCGATCAGCACCGACGGGATGTCGGGCGACTTGAGCACGGCGAAGCCGGCCTGTGCCACGTGACGCATGTGCACCGGACCCACGTCATGCAGCTCGTCGAGAATATCCCCCGCCAGGCTGTGGCTGTCCTGCTTGGTCTTGTTGTGCGTCAGGTCGAGCAGCACCTGCGCCAGCATGTCGTCCTTGTCGTTCAGGCTGACGCCGCCGATCAGGTCGGCCGCGTTTTCCTTGTCGGCCAGCACGCGCGCCATGACGCTGCTTGCGCCCTTCTCCGACAGCACGTACACCGACGAACCGTTGGCCTGCCGCCCGGGCACGGCGTCGGCGTGAATGGAAACGAACACATCCGCGCGGTGACGCCATGCCTTGACGTAGCGGCTCTTCAAATCGACATAATAGTCGCCGTCGCGGATCAGCACCGGCCGCATGCCCGGTTCGCGCGCCACCAACCGGGCCAGCTCGCGCGCGATGGCCAGCGTGACGTCCTTTTCACGCGTGCGGTGGCGCCGCCCGATGGCGCCCGGGTCTTCGCCGCCGTGCCCGGCGTCGATCGCCACGATGCGTTCGCGCGGCGCGGGCGGGGCGGTCACGATCGGGGATGTCTGGTTCGGCGCGGGCGCCGCGTTCTCCTGTTGCGTCGCCTTGACGTCGTGCAGGTCGATCACCAGACGGTGCCCGTAGGGCCCCGCCGGGGTCAGCACGAAGCTGCGCGGCCGGGTCTCGGCCTTGAGATCGAGCACGATGCGCAGCGGGCCTTCTTCCGGCTGGCCCACGCGCACGGCGCCCAGCAACGGCCCGCCGGTATCGACGTCCTTCAGCGGCTCTTCCAGGCGCGCGTTGTCCATGTCCACCACGATGCGATGCGGGTCCTGCAGGACGAACAGGCGATGCTCCAGCGGTCCGCTGAGGTCGAATACGATGCGGGTATGGTCCGGCGCGCGCCACACGCGCATGTGCTGCACCGTGACCGGTTCGGCCCGGGTCGCGGCGGCAGCCAGCAGCAGGAACAAGGGAAGCAACAGGCGCGCCAGGGCTTTCATGTCAGCGCCTTCAGCAACACATCACCCTGGGGTGTGAGGGTCATGATCCGTACCATGCGTCCAGTCTCGGTCGGCTCAATCATAATATCCACGTCCGGCGATGGCAAAACACCCTGTGCGCGCTCGGCCCACTCGACGACGCACACGCCGTTACCGTCAAGGTAGTCGCGCACGCCGAGGAATTCCAGCTCGCCGGGATCGTTCAGGCGGTAGAGATCGAAGTGGTAAAAACGGAGTTTGCCGAAAGTGTAAGGCTCGACGAGGGTAAACGTCGGGCTCTTGACCGCGCCCGCATGCCCCAGCCCGCGCAACATCCCGCGTACCAGTGTGGTCTTGCCGGCGCCGAGCGGGCCGTGAATGTTGACGAGGCGCACATTTCCCACCCGGGTGGCGAGTTTCGCCCCCAGCGCCTCCATCTCCGCCACCGACGCCACGGCCCGCTCAACCGCCGGCATGTCCCACCAGGCGATTGAGCCGGGTCCGAAGGTGGGGAAGCAGGTCGGAAGCCATCATGCCGATCTCGCCGGAGGCGGCGACGTCGTCCCCGGCCGCGGCATGCAGCCACACCCCGAGGCGCGCCGCGACCGGCGATATCAGCCCCTGTGCCCGCAGCCCGGCAATCACGCCGGTCAGCACGTCGCCCATGCCGGCGCTGGCCATGCCCGGGTTGCCGCGATCGCAGACCGACACCACGCCGTCCGCCAGGGCGGCCCGGTCGCTTCCACCCGTTCGTCTCTCCATCGCCAACGGGGCCCCGCTCGCTTCGCTGGCTCGTCTTTCCATATTAAAAGACGCGACCAGCGTCCCCGCCCCTTTCAGCACGCACACCCCGCCGAAACTCGCGGCGATCTCGCGCGCCGCCGTGATCCGGTCGGCCTGGATGTCGTCCGTCGTCATCCCCAGCATGCGCGCCGCCTCGCCCGGGTGGGGCGTGAGTATCCAGTCCGCATGCATCAGCGGATCGCTGGCCAGGGTATTCAGCGCGTCGGCGTCCACCACCATGGGCAGATTGGAATCGAGCGCCGCACCGAACAGCGCATTGCCCCACCCGCCCTGCCCCAGCCCCGGCCCCGCGGCAATGACATCGGCGCGCGCCAGCAACGGGCGCAGGTCCTGCGGCGAGGCGACGCCGTGCACGATCAGCTCCGGCCGCGCGGCGGCAATGGCAGCGGCATGCTCGGGATGCGTCGCCAGCATCACCAGGCCGGCCCCGACGCGGTACGCGGCCTCGCCCGCGAGGCGCGCCGCGCCAGGCATGCCGCGATCGCCGCCGATCACCAGCACGTGCCCGGCGTCGCCCTTGTGCATGTCGCGCCGCCGTTGCGGCATCAGGCCTTGCAACGACGTCTCCGTCAGCCTCTGCATCAGGGTGGTGATCCTGGCGTGGACTTGCGGCGGCACTTTGAGATCGTCGAAATAAATCCGGCCGGCATGCTCGCGACCGGCGCCGGTGAACAGTCCGGCCTTGAGGCCGATGAAGCTCATGGTGGCGCTGGCGCG
>JBFMBB010000005.1:0-11062 GCA_040755435.1 Pseudomonadota bacterium
CTGGAGCGGCGTGTATGGCACCGGCTATACCCTCGATTACACCGCCACCGTGCCGCTGGCCGACCCATCCAATTTCGGCGGCGTGTTCTACGGCCTGCATCTCGAGGGCACCGTGAACGCCGTGCCGGTCCCGGCCGCGGTCTGGCTGTTCGGCTCGGGTCTGGCGGGGTTGTTCGTTGCGGCGCGCCGGCGCAGATCCCGGCGAGATAGCGCAAGTCGTCCGGCTCTGTACTGAATAGGCAACCCATAAAGGTGTTGCCGCCTCGAGACTGGCAACTTGCACGAAACGATGCCGGGCTTTCGCTGCTCTGTCGCCGCGTCGAGCGTTAGAGCTGTGAATGGGAATCTGAATGAAGATGAAGCGTAAACAACCGCCACTCGTCGGTTTCTGTTCCATTCATCGGCTGAGGTAAATGCCTGAATTCCGAGGCGTGAAAGAAATCCGACAAGAATAGATTATTAAATTTTTCAAAGAGAAATCATGTCATAACCCTAATAAACTTCCGGAGATGTTACCGTATCCGGCAAACGAAATGGCCATGAACATTTCAGGGCTATCCGTGGTTTTTCGCCAATGCAGCGTGTAATGTGCATCGCGCAGTAAAAACCATTAATAATCCGATGAGAGGAGATTTCCAATGGAAATAAACTCAGATTGCCCATCCGTCATATCGACACACGCCAGAAAAGCCGTCTTCACCGCTTTATTGCTGGCCGGTATCGCGCATGTTGATGCCGCTCATGCCGCAGCCGTCAATACCAATGACAGCTTAACTATCAATGCCGGCGTTACTGGTGGTTTATATGGTTTCGTTACGGGTGGTTCATATTTCGCGATGGACACCAATGGCAGCGGCACCTTCACGCCAGGTGAAAGGACCGCTATCTCGCAGGGCACCCAAGGACTCATCATCGGTGTCGTGCAACCCACCGGCACCAGTCACGCGGGTCCTCCCACCGGCACCGAGGGTGGCACGATCGATGCGGCATGGAGCTTCTTCGGCAACACCGGCATGCACTTCACCACCAGCCCGGTCACCGGCAGCACCACCGCCGGACTGAGCTTCAGCGGTTGGACGGTGACCTGGAGCGGCATTCCCGCGATCGACATGGGTGGTGGTTTCCAGGACTGCGGAACCTCTACTGACGGCATATGCTCGAATGGCGTCCTGGACATCGCCGGCACCTACAACAATGGCACCGGCATCGCCACCTTCAACTGGAGTGGCGTCTACGGCACCGGTTACACGCTGGATTACACCGCCGTCGTGCCGCAGGCCGATCCATCCAACTTCGGTGGCGTGGCCTATGCTCTGCACATGGAAGGCGTCGTGAACCAGGGTGTGTCCGCGGTGCCGGTCCCGGCCGCGGTATGGCTGTTCGGCTCGGGTCTGATGGGGCTGGTCGGAATCGCCCGGCGCCGAAAAGGGGCGTGAGACGAATATTGCCCGCTTATAGGTAGTGTTCGGGATAATGCGCGGACCCTCAGGGTCCGCGCATTTCTTTGGAAGCCTGGAGCACTATCCAAGACACCGCCAAGAAAACCTGGCGCTTTCAAACAATTACAACCAAACAATTATAAACTGTGGCATACTGCCGCAAGATGCGTCGGAAGCCGTTCCGAGTTATTACTGGCGCCACACCTTTCCGTTACAATCAGGACGCAAGCGCATTTACGCTGCTTTTGACGTTGTTCCATAAGAGAGAGCAGATAATCACGTCGCACCCTCGGAATGACAGAATCCCCCTTTGTTTTGCAAACTTCCTGGTCTGATCCGGTAGATCATGTCTCAGTCACTTGATGCCTCACCGCACGATATTGCATTCTTCGGTCTGTCCCGCTCGCGGAAGCCAGTGAAATTCGTCCAGATCGGCGCAGCCGATGGGCGACGTGCCGATCCGATTTTTTCTTTCGTGCGACGTTTTGGTTGGCGCGGTGTGTTGTGCGAGCCATTGCCCGATCTTTTCGGTCTGCTGAAACGGAATTATCAGGGGCAGGAAGGCCTGATATTTGAAAATGTGGCCATTACGGAGAAAGTGGAGCGACGCGTGATTCATCGCGTTCCACTGAACCGCGTCGGTCGGCATGGTGTACCGGCTTGGGCATTCGGTGCATCGAGTTTCGTGCCGGAAAAAACCGGAATGTCAGGAAAGTCAGACAGGGGTTCGATCAACAATTTTCTCGTACCGGAGACCGTCGATTGCATCCCGCTCGCGACACTGCTTGAACGAAACAACGTTCAGGAACTCGACGTTCTCCAGCTCGATACCGAAGGTTATGACGCAAACATACTAAAGCAACTCGACTTTTCTCGACATCGCGCGACCATAATAAACATGGAGTGGCAATGGCTGACTAAAACCGAGCAGGATGACGTTCTCACGTTGTTGCGTAATCATGGTTATCATACATATTTTTCCGAGGGCGACTTGCTGGCGACCGCCGTTCCGCTCGAAACATTGCGGGCTCCTGCCACAGCGCCAACGCTCGGATCTGTGCCACGTTATTTCCCCGGCCTGATTGGATTGGTCGATAATATTGAAATCGACCCGGTCACGGGCGCAGCTGCCGGACAACCGGTACTCTGTGAAATATTTGGCTCCCGCGGGCAGCGGATTCCGGTTCGAGGCGAGCCGGCAATGCTTCGGTGCCTGGGATTGATCGACGGGAAACGAACCTACCTCGAGATCGCACAGGAAATCGGCTGTTCCCAGGACCAGATTATTGAATGGGCTCGACAACTTATCGAATGCCATGTCATAGAATGAATGGAACCCAGGACGCAAGCCTTGGACCATGATTCGCCGGACTGTCGGAAACCGTTCGTAACAACAGATGGAAGGAATGCCGCGCCGCTTTGTGTGCGGAGATTGCGACACTGCCCATGGCGTTGCATGCCCACGAGAACAGACTCTTTGGCGTGCGCGTTACGCACGAAATGGCATGCGCATCTCGCACTGTCGCGACGGCGATGCAGCGGCGGAGAGTTATCGTGCATTCTTATTGCACCACGCCTGCCACATCGCACGGTACGACTGTTCCACGTCGCGGGCGAACGCCGGGCCCCGGCAGAGGGACGACTCGCGCAGGCGCCGGCGCAGACCCTGGCGCAACTCGCGGATCCGTGACGTGTCACGTGCCAGCCCGGCCGCCAGCGCCAGATATTCCTCTTCATTTCCCGCCGCCAGTTCCGCGAGCCCGAGGCGCGACAGCAGGCTCAATCCCACCCGTCCGGCATGCGCCGCGCCGGCGAGCGTCACCACCGGCACGCCCATCCACAGCGCCTCGCAGGTGGTGGTGGTGCCGTTGTAGGGGAAGGGGTCGAGGCCGATGTCCACCTGCCGGTAAAGTCCCAGGTGCCCGGCGCGTTCGCGGATCTGTCCCAGCAGTTGCACGCGTTCCGTCCCGATGCCCTGTTCCGAAAACAGTCGCCAGTATCGCTCCCTGACGGGCGCGTCGGTCAGGGCGTGACTCTTGAGAATCAGCCGCGAGCCCGGCACGGAATCCAGGATCGCGGCCCACCGCCGGACGACCGCGGGGGTGACCTTGGCGATGCTGTTGAACGAGCCGAAGGTCACGTATCCGTTTTTTTCGAGCGGCGGATCGCCGGGTTCCGGCGCGTCGTCCGGCGGCGCGTAGCACAGAAAGCCGTGCGGCAGCCGCACCAGTTGTTCGGTGTGATAACGCTCGGTCTGTCCGGGCGGATCGGCGAGCCCGTCGGTCAGGCGATAATCCATCACGGTCAGGCCGGTGGTGTTGGGATAACCGAGCCAGCTGACCTGGACCGGGGCCGGCCTGAGGGCGAAGACCGGCAGGCGCGAGCCGGCGGTGTGGCCGGCCAGATCCACGAGGATATCGATGCGGTCATCGCGGATTTCCCGCGCGACCTGTTCGTCGGACTTGCCGGACGTGACGCGCCACCGGTCACACAGGGCGTGCAGGCGCTCCGTGGTGGCGTCGGGAAATGCCACTTCGGCATAGCCGTAAACCTCGACCTGGCCGCGATCGTGATGGGCCAGCAGCGGTTCGATGAAGCAGGTGACCGAGTGCTGGCCGCGGAAGTCCGGCGAAACATAGCCGATGCGCAGGCGGCGCCCGGGATTGCGCTCGTTGGCGTGGTCCGGAACCGGCGGGTGTTTCGCGGCGAGCAATTCCCCCCAGCGTCGGTGTTCCGCGAATATTTCCGCGGGCCCGGGGGATGCCGCGCTGTTGAGGACGAACAGCAGGTTGCTGTGTCCGCGCGTGAAACCGGGGTCGATCTGAAGCGCGCGCCGCAGGCAGGCGAGGGCGTCGTCCAGCTGTCCGGTGCAGGTGTAGGCGGAGCCCAGGTTGTGCAGCGCTTCCACGGACCGGGGATTGAGCTGGAGAACCTGGCTATACGCAGCGATGGCTTCGTGATACCGGCCCTGTTCCTTGAGCGCCACGCCGAGATTCAGCAGCGCATCGGGATAATGCGGCTGGCGCTGCAGCGCGGCGCGGTAGGCCTCGGCGGCCTCGGCGTATCGTGCCTGGGCCTTCAGCGCGTTGCCCAGGTTGTAATGGGAACCGGCAAAGTCCGGCCGTATCTCGATTGCGCGACGGCAATATTGTTCGGCCTGGGCGAAATTTCCCGCGGCGGCGTGCAGCCCCCCGAGGTTGAGCAGGATTTCCGGCGCCCGCGGGTTGATGCGCAGCGCGTGTTCGCCGCAGACCCGGGCATCCTCGAATTCCCGCAGTTGCAGATGGGCCTGCATCAGATTCGACCAGGCCTCGGCATCGGTCTTGTCGGCGCGGCAGATCTGGATGAGGAGGTTCCTGGCTTCCCGCCAGTGCTGGCCCTGAAGCAGGGCGAGCACCTGTTTTTTCTTGCCGCGGGTTAATACGTTTTTCAAGGCGAGCGACCCAGACGCCAGTCTTCCCACATATTATGGTATGCCTGCTCCAGATTCCGGGTGAAGCGCGGCGCATCCGTCAGCGGCGAGGCCAGCAGACGGTCGCGCAGCTCGCTTCGCAGCCTGGCCAGGTCCTCCAGATTGCGAGCCAGGCTCGTCGTGATGGCGATGTATTCCTCGGGCGTGCGTGCAATCAGCTCGGTCAGCCCGAGGTTGCTCATCTGGCTGACGCCGACCCGACCGGCGTGGACCTTGCCTGCCAGCGTCACCACCGGGACGCCCATCCACAGTGCCTCGCAGGTGGTGGTGGTGCCGTTGTAGGGGAAGGGGTCGAGGCCGATATCGATGTCCGCATATCGTCCGAGATGTCCGGCTGACGACGGGTCATGTCCCAACAGTTCGATGCGGTCGGGCGTCACCTCCCGCCGCATGAACGCATCGCGCACGGTTTGCTGCATGGCCGGCTCGCCCAGGCCGGTGCTTTTCAGAATCAGGCGCGAGCCTGGGACGGCTCGCAGAATTCCGGCCCAGAGTTTCATCACGCCGGGCGTGATCTTGTTCAGCTTGTTGAACGATCCGAAGCTGACCCGGCCTTTATTCCGTGCCGGCAGCTCCGATACCGCCGGCGCGTCCGCCGGCGGCTGGTAGCAGGAGAAGCATTCCGGCAGTCGCACCAGTTTCTCGCTGTGCAGATGCCCGGTCTGACCGACAGGGTCGGCAAACCCGTCGGTGAGGCGGTAATCCATGGCCGACAAACCGGTGGTGTTGGGATAACCGAGCCAGGTGACCTGGACTGGAGCGGGCTTGCGTGCGAACACCAGCAAGCGGTTCATCGCCGTATGGCCGTTGAGATCCACCAGTATGTCGATGCGATCGGCCCTGATTTGATCGGCCACTCCCTCGTCGGGCGTCCCGAAGATGCGGCACCAGTGATCCGCGTGCGACATGATGCGCCGCGTGACCTCGTCTTCCTGAAAGTGATTGGCGTAACAATGGACCTCGAAACGTTCCCGGTCGTGCTGCGCCAGTACCGGCTCGATGAACCAGGCCACGGAGTGCCGGCGGAAATCGGACGACACGTAGCCGATCTTCAGACGCCGTCCGGGGGAGCGGTCGTTGGCGTGCGCTCGTATCAGCGCTGCCAGCGGCGCCTCCCGCCGACGGGCGTATTCCCGGTGGGCGGCGTACACGGCTTCGGGATCATCCGAAGCGTAATTGAGCGTCAGCAGCAGGTTGCTGTGGGCCGCGACATAATCCGGCTTGAGCGCCAGGGCCTACCGGTAATGGTCCATGGCTTGTGGCGCGTTTCCCAGCGCGGCATGCGCCAGACCGAGATTGTTGTGGGCCTCGGGAAAACGGGGTTGCAGCGCCACCGCCCGCTGATAGCAACCCAGCGCACGCTGGTATCGGCCGGCGCGCATGAGCACGTTGCCCAGGTTATTGTGCGCCTCGACGTAATCCGGATTGAGTGCCAGCGCGCGCTCGTACCGCGCCACCGCCGCGTCCGCCTGGCCCAGCGAGGCCAATACGTTGCCCAGGTTATTGTGCGCCTCGACGTAATCCGGATTGAGCGCCAGCGCGCGCTCGTAATGCGTGAACGCCCGGTCCGCCTGGCCCTGCGAGGCCAATACGTTGCCGAGGTTATTGTGGATCCGGGCATCGGGCCGCAGCGCCAGCGCGCGCTCGTAGTGAACGATGGCGCGTTCCGCTTTGCCCTGGGACGCGAGGACCATGCCCAGGTTATTGTGAGCCTCGACGAAATCGGGATTGAGGGCGAGCGCGCGTTCGTAGTGGGCGACGGCCTCGTCCAAACAGCCCTGTGCAGCAAAGTGATTGCCCAGCTGAAAAATCCGCTGAACGTTTTCTTGGCGGCTAGCTTCGGATTCTTTCATCGCCGGTCGATAAGTGTCTGTTCATGTGTGCGGCCATGCGATTATTCCGTGTTAACGGAGTGCCCCTGCTGAGAGCTGCAGTTCCGAACCGCTCATTCCAGACGGGGCGGCCTGCGTATGGATATTATTGCAGTCAGGCGGCTGTTGCAGCGTGCGTCAAGTGTAGCGTGTTTCTATATACATCTTTGCGCATTCATTTGTGTCTTGTATGAGGAATTGCGGTGACGAACGGCTGGCGCTTCAGTTGCGGTATGGTCGGCATACGACAGCCGGAAATTTTTAGGTAACTTGTGTCGCCTATAGTCGCCGCATAACTTAGCCAATATCGCATGGCGAAAATCTCAGCGGGGGAATACCTCGTATCATTATTGTCAGCATTGGCGGTCACTTGAGCGGCGCCAGAAAATTCGGAAGTATTTTCGACAAAAACGAAATTCTTATCAAAATAATCTTCATGTGCTTGCCAGTCGTTATTGTAATTCATGGCGACGGCGCCCGGTTTTGTCGGCGAATACGCGGGATAGGCACGGGCATATTCTGAGCATCCTCGCTTCAAAGTGACAGGAACTTCTCTTGAAATGGCATCTGAGACCTGTGCACGTACATTATTGCGCACTTCTTTTCCTTCCTCTTTGCTCCTGCAGAAGATAAAACCCTTGTATGTCCCAGAACAGTCTTCTCTGCCTTCTACCATGCATTTGCGCGTATTATCGTTAGGAAGTGTCAGCTTTTCAAAAACCATTAAAAGCTTGAAAAGCTCGACTACATTGCGAGGTTCGATCAGAACTTTGTAGCAGTCAAAGCAATACCGCGGAATAACACCAAACTTACCAAATACTGCGAGGTGACGAAGGCATCCTTGTGGGTGTGCATCTTTCCAGAGGCGCGGTGATATCCCCCTGTATATTTGGAGTGAGCCAGCCCCCCCGTAAGCACCAGGCGTCTCTAATTTCTTTTGATAGAATTGTCTGACCTCATCATCGGATATCATGTATAAATCCTGATATCTTGACGCATTTTTCCGCAATTAATCTGATCAAATTATACTTAATTTGGCTGTCTCATCGCGAATTTATTGGAACTCCACTTCGAAGTGGCTCGAATTCAGGAGCATGCTTCAATCGTGCTCGATTGTGTCAATAAACGGGCGTCACGGATCGAGGGGCGCGTCAATCATGCGCAACCGATAGGGCCGTGGTGGCAGTGGACGTTCAATTGGTATCACCGCTGGAATCATAACCGAAACGCTCGATGAACGGCTTCAGAGTTGCCATGACGGGTTCGAGTTCCCGGGCGTAGCGTTTCCAGCGATACTTTGCGGTCTTGTAGATGGGTTGCGTCACCTGATGGTAGCTGGGCGTGCTGATGGTGCCGCGGCGCCGGGCGTGCTCGACGTGGCCCAGCACGGCGTCGCTCCACTCGATGCCGAGCGACCCCAGCAGGCGGCGCGCCTCGCCCTCCAGGTTTTCCACCAAATCTTCGTAGCGGATCATGTGATACCGTAACGGCAGGTGCTCGGTGAATTCCTGCCACAGGCTCATGACCGCGGCATAGGTGGCGGCGGTGTCCTCCAGACTGGTGAACGCGGTCATGGCCTCGTTGAGCGCGAAATTCTGCATGAAGCAGCTGAGGCAGACGTCGCAGGGATGGCGGATCGCCAGAATGAACCCGGCGTCGGGAAATACGCGCCAGATGTGATAGGCATTGATGAGATTGAGAGGCATCTTGTCAACCAGGGTCCGCCCCGGATCGCGCTTCACATATTTGTCGGCTTCCCGGAAATAACACTCGCGCAGCTCCGTCAGCTCGTTGTCCGAGAGCGCCGCCGCGGCTTCAGGCCGCCGCGCTACGATGCGTTCGTGCGCTTTAAGCATCACGCCCACCGTGGGCCGCTCGTCCAGTGCCTGGAGCCGCGGATGACTGTCCAGGATCTGTTCCAGCAATGTGGTCCCCGAGCGCGGGAAACCGACCAGGAAGATGGGACTCTTTTCATCCACGGCGGCTTGCGCCGGCTTGGGTTCGGACAACGGCAATGCGGCGCGAAGTTGCCGGCGGTGTTCATCGATGCTGCGCATATAGCTGTGCTGCTTCTTGTCCGAAACGGCGTTGGCCACCACGCGATTGCCTTCGGTGAAATGGGCGAAGGCCCGGATAGTGTCGCCCTTGCGGTCATACAACTGCCCGAGCAGATGATGCAGTTCGCTTTTTTTATCTGCCGCGGGATTCCCCGCTAACGCCGATTCGGCAATGGCAATCGCGTCGTCGTGGCGGTTCTCGCGACGCGCCAGTTTGGCCGAAACCAGCAACAGGCCGGTGTGGCCCGGCGCCAGCTTCAGTCCGCGCTCGACCAGCTCGCGCGTTTCATCCAGGCGGCTGCTCTTTTCCAGCAGTTCGGACAGCATCATCATGGCGTCCACCCAGCGGGGGTCGTGACGCAGAGCCTCGTGGTAGTACTTTTCCGCCTCTGCGGCCTTGCCCAGGAGTTGCAGCACGCGCGCCATGTTGCACAACACCGGTGGCAGACCCGGTCGCAGCCGGTTGGCTTTGTTGAGGTGCTGCGCCGCTTCGTCGTATTGAAACAGTCCGGTTAGGGTTCCGCCCAGATTGCACAATGTCGGGATGTGTTCCGGGTCGAGATCCAGGGCCTTGCGGTAGGACTCTGCGGCTTTCTCGAGCTGGCCGTGCTCGCGCAGGATGTTGCCCAGCAGATAATGTGCTTCAACCAGTTCCGGCTTGAGGCGAATCGCGTTCTGGTAGCAGTCCACGGCCTCTTGCGCCTTGCCCTGACACTGGAGCGCCGCGCCCAGCGCCTGATGTGCCTCCGCCAGGCGGGGATTGATCTGCACGGCCTTGCGGCAATGGTTTTCGGCGACAGCATGGTTTCCGAGCCGGCGGTATACCGTGCCGAGGAGTACCAGCACTTCGGGATCGGACCGGTTGGTCTGGAGCATTTGCTCACAGAGTTGCTTCGCTTCCATGAGCCGGTTTTCCCGGAGCAGGATTTCAGCCTTGCGCGTTTTCGAGCGGGTGAGGATGTTTTGTTTCATGAATTCCACTATACGGGCCGAGGTCACTGGCTGTAAGCATTGTTAAATTCTTTTACTCTTTTATTCAATATGTTACATATATTTTCAGGGTTATTCAGCCATGATTGTCGGTGGAATTTACATATCTTGGAAAAATTAAAAATATATATAAATCAGTACTATATATTTAATCCATAATATGAATCATGATTTTACGCATATCATTCTAATTTCGTATGTCGGCAAATATTACACTTTCTGCTTGTACAGGCAGCGGTTTTTTCAAAAAACACAGCTATGACATTGATTTGTATTTATTTTTTTTATGTGGCACATGGATTGCTATATAGCGCCAAGCACAGTGATGCGCTGGCCATGACTGTCTTGGTGTAGTTTACCAGAGCCAGATACGTACGTTCCTTTAATTTTAGACTTTTGGAGGAGTACAAATGAAAAAGCAAGTTCTTAGTGCTGCCATTCTGGCCGCCCTGGGTGCAGTATCCACGGGAGCCATGGCGGCAGCTGTGAACACCGGTGATAGCCTGACCATCACTGCCGGCGTCACAGGTGGTTCCTATGGTTTCGTCACCGGCGGTTCGTATTTCATGATGGATACGAATGGCAATGGTACTTTCCAGGCAGCTGAAAGAACCGCTATCTCGCAGGGCACCCAGGGCCTCATCATTGGCGTCAGCCAGTCGACCGGTACCAGCCATGGTGGTATTCCGACCGGCACCGAGGGTGGCACGATCGATGCGGCATGGAGCTTCTTCGGCAACACCGGCATGCACTTCACGTCCAGCCCGGTTACCGGCAGCACCACCGCCGGCCTGACCTTCAGCGGTTGGACGGTGACCTGGAACGGCATCCCCGCGATCAACATGGGCGGCGGAATGCAGAACTGCGGCACCAACGCTGATGGTATCTGCCTCTCCGGCACCAACGACATCGCTGGTACCTACAACAACGGCACCGGCATCGCCAGCTTCACCTGGAGCGGCGTCTACGGCACCGGCTACACGCTGGATTACACCGCCGTCGTGCCGCAGGCGGATCCGTCCAACTTCGGTGGCGTAAAGTATGGTCTGCACCTCGTGGGCGTCGTGAACGAGGCCGTGTCCGCTGTGCCGGTTCCGGCTGCGGTCTGGCTGTTCGGCTCGGGCCTGCTGGGTCTGGCCGGTATCGCCCGTCGCAAGAAGAAGGCCTAACACAGAAACCGTCCTGACAGGCCATAACAGCAACAATACTGTCGGGACAGCTACTGTAGATGGA